>NZ_JBVVQY010000001.1:0-348325 GCF_055811615.1 Mesorhizobium sp. WSM4807 | reverse complement strand
TGGGGGGGGGGGGGCCCGGCGGGGCGGGGGGGGGGCGGGGGCCCCGCGCCCCGACATTTCTTCCGAACCCGGCCGCGGCGGTTGCCGCCACCGACCCCACCCGGCCCTTCGGGCCACCCTCCCCTCAAGGGGGAGGGATCACTCGAACACGATGCTCGGCACGGCGGCTTCGGCCGCGCCGCGTTCTTCGTTGACCCTGCCCCAGACGTTCGAGGCGATGTGGCGGTAGATCTTCGCCTCGGCGCTATCGGGCTTCGAGACCACCACCGGCGAGCCGGCATCGGAGCTTTCGCGGATGCCCATCTCGAGCGGCACTTCGCCGAGGAAGGTGATGCCGAGACGCTCGGCCTCGCGGCGCGCGCCGCCATGGCCGAAGATGTCGTAGCGCTTGCCGGTGTCGGGGGCGAGGAAATAGCTCATATTCTCGACGATGCCCAACACCGGCACGTCGACCTTCCTGAACATGTTGAGGCCTTTTCGGGCATCGATCAGGGCCAGATCTTGCGGCGTCGAGACGATGACGGCGCCGGCCAGCGGCACCTGCTGGGCCATGGTCAGCTGCGCGTCGCCGGTGCCGGGCGGCATGTCGACGACGAGCACGTCGAGTGGGCCCCACTCAACCTCGCGCAGCATTTGCGTCAATGCCGACATCACCATCGGCCCGCGCCAGATCATCGGCGTCTCCTCATCGACGAGGAAGCCCATCGACATGACCTTCAGGCCGTAATTCTCCATCGGCCTCAGGACCTTGCCGTCGACGGTCTGCGGCCGGCCATGGATGTTGAGCAGCCGCGGCATCGACGGGCCATAGATGTCGGCGTCGAGCACACCTACCCTCAAGCCGTTGGCGGCGAGGCCTAGCGCGATGTTGACGGCGGTGGTCGACTTGCCGACGCCGCCCTTGCCGGAAGCAACAGCGATGATCGCCTCGATGCCGGGCACACCGCGCTTGCCCTGGCTGTGCGAGGCTGGAGCATGCGGGGCCGGTCGTGGCGCGGCAGCGGGTGCGGCCGGCGCGGGCCTGAGAGCGGGCCTTTGCGGAACCGGAGCCTCCATGCCGCCACCCTTCCTTTCCGCCGTCAGCGCGACCACGGCGCCGGCGACACCGGGGATCGCCTTGACGACCCGCTCGGCGGCGGCGCGCAGCGGCTCCATCTCCTGGGCACGGGCAGCCGGCACGGTGATCGAAAAGAACACCTTGGCATCGGCAATGAAAATCTCGGAAACCATGCCGAGGTCGACGATATTGCCGGTGAAGTCCGGTCCGTTGACCGTCTTCAGGCGCTCGATGACGATTTCCTTGGTGACGTTTTCCTGGACGGCGGGCATCAGCTTTTCCTCTGCTTTCCGCTTCAGATAAGGCAGTTCCCGAACAGAACCAAGCGGCGGAACGACACGCACAGTGGCATGGCTTCAAAATTCGCGTCTGCTTGTCGGGATTTGCGGGAGTCAAAACGTCTTTAGGGAAGAGGCACGCCCTTCGCACCGGCTGCGGTCGCCGGAAAACGAAGCAGCCCTATCTTGTTGCAGGGCTTCGGACGTGCTCGCCAGCAAGGAAAGGAGACCAATCATGCTCGCAAACAGCAACGCAACGGCCAATCTCGCGGTGAAGGACCTGGCCAAGGCCAAGGCCTTCTATGAAGGCGTTCTGGGTCTGACGGAGGTCCACAACGAGGGGGGCGAACTGATCGTCTACAAAAGCGGCGACACCAGCATCAACGTGTATCGCTCGACGTTCGCCGGAACCAACAAGGCGACGGCGGTAACCTGGATGGTCGGCGACGAGATCGAAAAAATTGTCAGCGCGTTAAGGTCGAAGGGCGTCGTCTTCGAACATTACGATATGCCGGGCCTGACGCTGGAAGGCGACATCCATGTCGGCTACGGCATGAAGGTCGCCTGGTTCAAGGATCCTGACGGCAACATTCTGAACCTGGTCGACCGTTAGCTTGGACGGCGGCGAAGCTTCGGCCGCATGAGGATTTCGCCAGGCAAAAACAGCATGCATCTGGCGCAACCGCACTTGGCCGGGTAGCGTCCGCTCATGATCGACAAGCTGGAATTCTTCATCGCACTGGCCAGGGAAGAGCATTTCGGCCGGGCGGCGGAGGTGTGCGGCGTCACCCAGCCGACGCTTTCGGCCGGCATCAAGCAGCTGGAGGGCCAGCTCGGCGTGATGCTGGTATTGCGCGGCTCGCGCTTCCAGGGACTGACACCGGAGGGAGAACAGGTGCTGGTGTGGGCGCGCCGCATCGTCGGCGATACCCGCACCATGCGCGAGGAGATGCGGGCGGCGCGTCACGGCCTTTCGGGGCGCATCCGCATCGCCGCCATCCCGACAGCTCTGGCTATGGTGGCGCGGCTGACGACACCCTTTCGGGCAAAACATCCCGGCGTCACCTTCTCGGTGCTGTCGCGTACCTCGATCGAGGTGCTGTCGCTGCTCGGCAATTTCGACATCGACGCCGGCGTCACCTATCTCGACAACGAACCGCTGGGGCGGGTGACCAGCGTGCCGCTCTATGACGAGCGCTATCAGCTGATCACTGCGGTCGGAACCCCCTATTCCGACCGCGACAAAGTGACATGGGCGGAGCTTAGCCAGCTGCCGCTCTGCCTGCTGACGCCGGACATGCAGAACCGCCGCATCATCGACCAACATTTGGCCGAAGCCGGCACACAGGTGCGGCCGACACTCGAATCCAATTCGATGATCGTGCTGTTCTCCCATATCCGTACCGGCAAATGGTCGTCGATCATGCCGCTCAACCTCTCGGAAACATTCGGCTTTTCCGAGCCGATCCGGGCCATTCCGATTGTCGATCCGGACGCCAGCCACACCGTCGGGCTGGTGGCGACGCCGCGCGAGCCGCACACGCCGCTGGTCTCGGCGCTGCTGGACGAGGCGATGGCGCTGGCAGACGATTTCCGCGCCCGCCACTGAGCTAGAGATTGCAGGCTGGACGGCATCGATAGAAGTTTTCTATCGAGCAACGGATCAGCTTTATTGATTTGGTGGGTTTCCTCTGATTTCCTAAGCACTTAGCGGAAGATTACTACGACCAGGGAGGGCGCTGCATGACAATGCAGCCTGCAAGTACCGACATCGCGTCGCGCACGGCGGCGATCATCCAGGAGCTGAAGGGCCTCGAAGGTCCGCTGTTGCCGATCCTCCACGGCATCCAGGAAGAGTTCGGCCATGTGCCGCAGGACGCGCTACCTGTCATCGCCGAGGCGCTGAACATCTCCAAGGCGGAGGTGCACGGCGTCGTCACCTTCTATCATGACTACCGCAGCCACCCGACCGGAAGGCATGTGCTGAAGCTCTGCCAGGCGGAAGCTTGCCAGTCGATGGGCTCGGACGCCATTGCCGCCAAACTCAAGCAATTGCTGGGCATCGGCTTCCACGAGACGGCTCGCGACGGTTCGGTGACGCTGGAACCAGTCTATTGCCTCGGCCTTTGTGCCTGCGCGCCATCGGCGATGCTGGACGGCGAGGTGATCGGCCGGCTTGATGACGAAAAGCTCGACGAGATCGTTGGAGAGGTACGCTCATGATCCCGCGCATCTACATTCCCGGCGATTCCGGCGCATTGGCGCTCGGTGCGGAAAAGGTCGCCAAGGCGATTGAGAAGGAATTGGCCGATCGTGGCATCGAGGCCAAGATCGTTCGCAATGGTTCGCGCGGCGCCTATTTCCTCGAGCCGATGGTCGAGGTGGCGACAACAGACAAGGGCCGCGTCGCCTACGGGCCGGTGAAGCCGTCCGACGTCAAAAGCCTGTTCGACAGCGGCTTTCTCACCGGCGGTCACCACAAGCGCTGGCTGGGCGCACCCGACAAGATCCCGTTCCTGGCCAGGCAGACGCGCCTGACCTTTGCGCGTTGCGGCGTCATCAATCCCCTGTCGCTCGATCACTACAAGGCGCATGGCGGGCTGAAGGGCCTGCAGAACGCCGTGGGACTAGCGCCGGCCGACATCGTCAAGCATGTGACCGAGTCCGGCCTGCGCGGTCGCGGCGGCGCCGGCTTCCCGACCGGCATCAAATGGAAGACGGTGCTCGATACGACGGCCGACAAAAAGTACATCGTCTGCAATGCCGACGAGGGCGACAGCGCAACCTTCGCCGACCGCATGATCATGGAGGGCGACCCCTTCGTGCTGATCGAGGGCATGGCGATCGCCGGTATCGCGACCGGCGCGACCAAGGGCTTTGTCTATATCCGCTCGGAATATCCGCATGCGGTAGCGATGATGCAAAAGGCGGTCGAGGTCGCCCGCAAGGCCGGCCTGCTCGGCCTCAACGTGCTGGGCTCGCCCAACGCCTTCGACATGGAAATCCGCGTCGGCGCCGGCGCCTATGTCTGCGGCGAGGAAACCTCGCTGCTCAACAGCCTCGAAGGCAAGCGCGGCGTCGTTCGCGCCAAGCCTCCATTGCCGGCCATCCAGGGTCTGTTCGGCAAGCCGACGGTGATCAACAACGTCATCTCGCTGGCCTCGGTGCCTGTTATCATGGATAAGGGTGCTGCCTTCTACAAGGATTTCGGCATGGGCCGCTCGCGCGGCACCATTCCGATCCAGATCGCCGGCAACGTCAGATATGGCGGCCTGTTTGAGGCGGCGTTCGGCATGACGCTTGGCGAGATCGTCGACGACATCGGCGGCGGCACGGCGACCGGACGGCCGGTCAAGGCGGTGCAGGTCGGCGGGCCGCTGGGTGCCTACTTTCCACGCAGCCTGTTCGACACGCCGTTCGACTACGAGGCGTTCACCGCCAAGGACGGGCTGATCGGCCATGCCGGCATCACCGTGTTCGACGACACCGCCGACATGCTGAAGCAGGCGCGCTTCGCCATGGAATTCTGCGCCATCGAAAGCTGCGGCAAGTGCACGCCGTGCCGCATCGGCTCGACGCGCGGCGTCGAGACGATCGACAAGATCGCCAGGGGTATCGAGCCGGAAAAGCAGATCGAGCTGGTGACAGACCTCTGTAACACGATGAAGTTTGGTTCGCTCTGTGCGCTGGGTGGCTTCACGCCTTATCCGGTGATGAGCGCAATCAACCATTTCCGCGATGATTTCAAGCCGGCGCCGGTCGCCGAAGCAGCAGAATAGGAGCCTAACCATGGGTCTCGTTCAGGAAATCGACTACGGCACGCCGGCCTCGACATCCGAGAAGCAGGTGACGCTGACCGTCGACGGCTTCACGGTCACGGTGCCGGAAGGCACCTCGATCATGCGCGCCTCGATGGAAGCGGGCATCGCCATTCCAAAACTCTGCGCCACCGATATGGTCGACGCCTTCGGCTCCTGCCGGCTCTGCCTGGTCGAGATCGACGGCCGCAACGGCACGCCCTCCTCCTGCACGACGCCGGTGGCGCCGGGCATGGTCGTGCACACCCAGACCGGAAGGTTGAAGGACATCCGCCGCGGCGTGATGGAACTCTACATCTCCGACCATCCGCTCGACTGCCTGACCTGTGCCGCCAATGGCGACTGCGAATTGCAGACGCAGGCCGGCGTCGTCGGCCTGCGCGACGTGCGCTACGGCTATGAGGGCGACAACCACGTCTTCACGAAGAACGACGGCGCAGAGAATTTCAAATGGATGGCGAAGGACGAGTCCAACCCGTACTTCACCTATGACCCGTCGAAATGCATCGTTTGCTCGCGCTGCGTGCGCGCCTGCGAGGAAGTGCAAGGCACTTTCGCGCTGACCATCGAGGGCCGCGGCTTTGAAAGCCGCGTGTCGCCCGGCATGCATCAGCTCTTCATCGACAGCGAGTGCGTGTCCTGCGGCGCCTGCGTGCAGGCCTGCCCGACGGCGACGCTTTCCGAGAAATCGGTGATCAAGATCGGCCAGCCGGAGCATTCGGTGGTCACCACCTGCGCCTATTGCGGCGTCGGCTGCTCGTTCAAGGCCGAAATGCGCGGCGACGAGCTGGTGCGCATGGTGCCCTACAAGGACGGCAAGGCCAACCGTGGACACAGCTGCGTCAAGGGACGTTTTGCCTACGGCTATTCGACCCACAAGGAGCGCATTCTCAATCCGATGATCCGCGAAAAGATCACCGATCCATGGCGCGAAGTGTCGTGGGAAGAAGCCCTCACCCACACCGCCAACGAGTTCCGCCGCATCCAGTACCAGTATGGCCGAACCTCGATCGGCGGCATCACCTCGTCGCGCTGCACGAACGAGGAAACCTATCTGGTGCAGAAGCTGATCCGCCAAGGTTTCCGCAACAACAATGTCGATACCTGCGCCCGCGTCTGTCATTCGCCGACCGGCTACGGCCTTGGCCAGACATTTGGCACCTCGGCAGGCACGCAGGACTTCGATTCGATCGAGAAAACCGACGTGGTGATGATCATCGGTGCCAATCCGACCGACGCACATCCGGTATTTGCGTCGCGCATGAAGAAGCGGTTGCGCAAGGGCGCCAAGCTGATCGTGCTGGACCCGCGCCGCACCGATATCGTGCGCTCCGCCCATATCGAGGCGCAGCATCATCTGCCGCTGAAGCCCGGCACCAATGTCGCCGTGGTCACCGCGCTTGCCCATGTCATCGTCACCGAAGGCCTGTTCGACGAAGCCTTTATCCGCGAGCGCTGCGACTGGGACGAGTTCCAGGACTGGGCGTCGTTCGTGGCGCTGCCGGAAAACAGCCCTGAGGTGGTCGGCCAGCTTGCCAATGTCGATCCCGAAGAGATCCGCGGCGCCGCACGGCTGTTTGCCACCGGCGGCAATGGCGCGATCTATTACGGCCTCGGCGTGACCGAGCACAGCCAGGGCTCGACCACCGTAATCGCCATTGCCAACCTTGCTATGGCGACCGGTAATATCGGCCGGCCGGGCGTCGGCGTGAACCCGCTGCGCGGCCAGAACAATGTCCAGGGCTCCTGCGACATGGGTTCGTTCCCGCACGAGCTGCCCGGCTATCGCCACATCTCCGGCGATGCGGCGCGCGACATCTATGAGAGCCTGTGGGGCGTCAAGCTCGATGACGAACCCGGTCTGCGCATCCCCAACATGCTGGACGCCGCCGTCGACGGCTCATTCAAGGGCCTCTACGTGCAGGGCGAGGACATCTTGCAGTCCGATCCCGATACCAAGCATGTCGCCGCAGGCCTTGCCGCGATGGAATGTGTCGTCGTGCACGATCTTTTCCTCAATGAGACCGCCAACTACGCGCATGTCTTCCTGCCCGGCTCGACCTTCCTCGAGAAGGACGGCACCTTCACCAATGCCGAGCGCCGCATCAACCGCGTGCGCAAGGTGATGGCGCCGAAGAACGGGCTGGCCGACTGGGAAGTGACGCAGAAGCTCGCACAGACGATGGGGCTTGACTGGAACTACCAGCATCCGTCAGAAATCATGGACGAGATCGCCAAGACGACGCCGAGCTTCGCCAGCGTCTCCTACGATTATCTGGAAAAGATGGGCTCGGTGCAGTGGCCCTGCAACGAGAAGGCGCCGGAAGGCACGCCGATCATGCATATTAGCGGCTTCGTGCGCGGCAAGGGTAAGTTCATCCGCACCGAATATGTGGCGACGGACGAGAGGACGGGACCGCGCTTCCCGCTGCTGCTGACCACCGGCCGCATCCTGTCGCAGTACAATGTCGGCGCGCAGACCAGGCGCACCGACAATGTCATGTGGCACAGCGAGGACCGGCTCGAGATCCACCCGCATGACGCCGAAAACCGCGGCCTTCGCGACGGCGACTGGGTCCGCCTGACCAGCCGCTCCGGCGAGACGACACTGCGCGCGCTGATAACCGACAAGGTGTCGCCTGGCGTGGTCTATACGACGTTCCACCACCCCGACACGCAGGCCAACGTCATCACCACCGACTTCTCCGACTGGGCAACCAACTGCCCGGAATATAAGGTGACGGCGGTGCAGGTCGGCGCGTCCAACGGACCGTCGGAATGGCAGCTCGATTATGACGAGCAGGCCCGCAACAGCCGTCGCATCGCGACCTTGGAAGCAGCGGAGTAATCTTTGAGCGCGCGCCGCAAAGCCACGACGCAGATCTCGCGGCTGGCACACCGCGCCGGCGGCACTGCGGCTGCCAACCGGATGGTGCCGGAAGAGACGCCGGTGGCGTTCTCCTTTGCCGGCACCACCCATGCGGTGATGATGGCAAGTCCCGCCGATTTCGAGGATTTCGCGCTCGGCTTCTCGCTGACTGAGGGCATTATCGCCAACCGGCAAGAAATTGAGGCGATCGAAGTCGAAGATCACGGCGCCGGCATCGACATCCAGATCAGGCTAAAGGACCAGGCCAATACGCGCTTCGAGGCGCGGCGCCGGCGGCTGGCCGGACCGGTCGGCTGCGGGTTGTGCGGCATCGAGTCGATCGAGGAGGCGATGCGTTCGGTCGAGACGGTCGGTTCGTCAAAACTTACGCTTGCGGCGGACGACATCGTCCGTTCGGTCAAGCTTTTGTCGAAAGTGCAGCCGCTGCATGCCGAGACCGGCGCGGTCCACGCCGCCGGTTTTTATATCTCCGGCAAGGGTATCGTCATGGCGCGCGAGGATGTCGGCCGCCACAATGCGCTCGACAAGCTGGCCGGCGCACTCGCCAAAGCCGGCATCGATGGCACCTTGGGTGCCGTCGTGGTGACGTCGCGCGTTTCGGTCGAGATGGTGCAGAAGACGGCGGCGATCGGCGCTGCGTTCATCATCGCCGTTTCGGCGCCGACGGCACTTGCCATCCGCACCGCCGAGGACGCCGGCATGACGCTGGTGGCTTTGGTGCGCGGCAATGATTTCGATATCTTCACCCACCCCGAACGGGTGGTTTCCGGAGTTGCCAAGCATGTCGCATGACGAAGGCCACATCATGAGCACCAGCGAGAAGCTGGTCCGCATGGCCAATCAGATCGCCGCCTTTTTTCACTCCAAGCCGCGCGAGGAAGGCATTGCCGGCGTCGCCGAGCATATCAACAAGTTCTGGGAACCGAGGATGCGGCGGCAGTTGTTCGAAATGCTGGACGGCGGTTGCGAAGGCTTCAACGATCTTGTCGTGGCCGCCTCGGCAAGGATCAAGCGGCCGGCTGCACCGGAAGCAGTGGGCTTCCGCGCCGATGCCGGGGGCATCGTTCCAGGCGGCAAAGGCCCTGGGGCCGGTGAGTCGAATGCCGGGATCGCCGCTTCGCAGAAGTAGTCAGCAAACGTGCCTTTCATGGCCCATACGCTTGCATTCCCATCTTCTAAAGTTTGATCTGCCGTAGGCGTCGCGCCTCTGCTATGTTGAGCGACCAGAAATCGTCGGGCCGGGCGGACAAATCTCGTGAGGCCTATCGAAACGCGATACGCCCGAAGTGGCGACGTGCGGATCGCCTATCAGGTGGTCGGCCAGGGATCGTTCGATCTCGTTTTCGTGCCGGGCTTCATTTCCAATCTCGACCTGCACTGGGAAGACGAAGGCTACAGCCGGCTGCTGAAGCGGCTTTCAGCCTTCTCGCGGCTGATCCTGTTCGACAAGCGCGGCACCGGCCTGTCGGACCGCATCGATACCCGCTTCTGATCATCAACCGCCCGATCGTGAAGACGGGCACATGGAGGATAAAATGCCGACCAAGACACAGCCAGTGAATGGCGCGGCGATCAAGAATGCGATCGAAGGCCGTGACGGAAAAATGCTCGCGAGCTTCTATGCCGATGACGCGCTGGTGCGGGTGATCGACCGCAACAATCCGCCAAGCAAGCCCCGCGAAATTCGCGGACGCGCGGCGATCAGCACATTCTGGGACGACATCTGCAGCCGGGCGATGACCCACAAGGTCGACACCACCATCGCCGACGGCAACAACCTCGCCTTCACCCAGGCATGCGCCTATCCGGACGGCACGAAAGTGTTCTGCGCGGCGATGCTGGAGCTGAGGGACGGCCAGATTGCGCGGCAGACCGTCGTGCAGGCATGGGACGAGTGAGGCGGTAGCGATGTCAGCGCCAGGTGGCAGATCGATGCCGGCAGGCAGATGAGGGGCGGAACCAGCTGAGCAAGACTTGTGCTGCCCCATCCGGCCCTTAGGGCCACCTTCTCCCGTCAACGGGAGAAGGAAAAGGCGCTACCCGTGCGCCACCATCACATGCCGCACGGCGGTATAATCCTCCAGTGCATAAAGCGACATGTCCTTGCCGTAGCCGGACTGTTTCAGCCCGCCATGCGGCATCTCATTGGTCAGCATGAAGTGGGTGTTGATCCAGGTGCAGCCATATTGCAGCCGGGCTGCCGTCGCCATGGCGCGCGAGACATCCTTGGTCCACACCGACGACGCGAGGCCATAGTCGCTGTCATTGGCCCAGTTCACCGCCTCGTCGACCTCGGAAAAGCGAGTGACGGAGACAACCGGGCCGAACACTTCGCGGCGCACGATCTCGTCTTCCTGCAGCGCGCCGGCGACGACGGTCGGCTGGTAGAAGAAGCCGGAGCCTTCGCCCGGCTTGCCGCCGGTGGTGATCTCGATGTGCTTCAGCTCCGAGGCGCGTTCGACGAAGCTCGAAACGCGGTCGCGCTGGCGGCGTGAGATGAGCGGCCCGATCTCGTTCTCGGTGTCGTCGGGGCGGTTGTACTTGATGGTCGAGACGGCCGAGGAAAGGTCGGCGACGAGCTTGTTGTAGATCTTCTTGCCGGCATAGATGCGGCAGGCGGCGGTGCAGTCCTGGCCGGCATTGTAGTAGCCGAAGGCGCGCAGGCCATTGATCACCGCGCCGAGGTCGGCATCGTCGAAGACGATGACCGGCGCCTTGCCGCCGAGTTCGAGATGCGTGCGCTTGACCGATTTGGCTGCGGCCTGCAGCACCTTCTTGCCGGTGGCGACGTCGCCGGTGATCGAAATCATGTTGACTTTCGGGTGGTTGATCAGCGTGTTGCCGACGCTGTCGCCGCGGCCGAGCACGACATTGACGACACCGTCCGGCAGGATTTCAGCGAGGATCTTCGCCAGCTTCAGCGAGGTCAGCGGCGTCTGCTCCGACGGCTTGAAGACGACGGTGTTGCCGCCGGCAATCGCCGGCGCCAGCTTCCAGGCCATCATCATCAGCGGATAGTTCCATGGCGCGATCGAGGCGACGACACCGATGGCATCGCGGCGGACCATCGAAGTGTGACCAGGAATGTATTCGCCGGCGACCTGGCCGGGCATCGAGCGGACAGCGCCGGCAAAGAAGCGGTAGCAGTCGACGATCGCCGGGATTTCGTCGTTGAGCACGGCATTGATCGGCTTGCCGCAATTGAGCGCCTCGAGTGCCGCGAAATCCTTTGCGTCGGCCTCGATGCGATCGGCGATCTTCAGGAGATAACCCGAGCGCTGCGCCGGCGTGGTGCGCGACCAGGTGACGAAGGCCTTTTGGGCGGCAAGCACCGCTGCCTCGATCTGCGCCTGGCTGGCTTCAGGCAGGTTGAGGATAGTCGCTCCGGTCTTCGGATTGAGGATCGGCTCCTCGGTTTCGGTGCCCTTCTCGAATTTCGAGCCGATCAGCATCTTTGTGTCCATGGAAGTCTCTCCCTTATGGATTCTTGACGTCATTTGCCCGAACCGGCGATCTGGTCGCCGTCGCGGGTCAGGTAGTAGGCAAGGAGGATGGGCAGCAGCGTCACCAGCACGACGACCATGGCCACGACATTGGTGACTGGGCGCTGGCGCGGACGGATCAGTTCCTCCAGCATCCAGATCGGCAGCGTCTGCTGCTGGCCGGCGGTGAAGGTGGTGACGATGACCTCGTCGAACGACAGCGCGAAGGCGAGCATGCCGCCGGCGAGCAGCGCGGTGGCGATATTGGGCAGCACGACATGGCGGAAGGTCTGGAAGCCGTCAGCGCCCAGATCCATCGATGCCTCGATCATCGAACCGGAGGTGCGGCGAAAGCGGGCGACTGCGTTGTTGTAGACGACGACGACGCAGAAGGTGGCGTGGCCGAGCACGATCGTCCAGAACGAGAACGGAATCTCGGCCAGCGAAAAGGCCGAACGCAGCGCGATGCCGGTGATGATGCCGGGCAGCGCGATGGGCAGGATGACCAGCAGCGAGATGGTTTCGCGGCCAAAGAACCGTGTTCGCGACACGGCCGCCGCGCAGAGCGTGCCAAGGACCAGGGCGACGGCGGTCGAGATGGCGGCGACACGGACCGACAGCGACAGCGCTTCCCACACGTCGGGGCGGTTCCAGGTGACGGCGAACCACTGCGTCGTCAGCCCCGGCGGCGGCCAGACGAAGCTCTTTTCCTCAGTCGTGAAGGCATAGATAAAGATCAGGAGGATCGGCAGATGCAGGAACAGCAGGGCCCAGGCGGCGGCGATTTTCAGGCCAAGAGGGGCGGATTGTGAGCCATCAGAGCGCATCGAAGGCCCCCATGCGCTTGGCGCCCCAGAGGTAGAAACCCATGATGACGATGGGCACCACGGTGAAGGCGGCGGCGAGCGGAATATTGCCGGCGGTGCCCTGCTGCGAATAGACGGCCTGGCCGATGAAAAGCCGCGAGGTGCCGATGATCTGCGGGATGATGTAATCGCCCAGCGTCAGCGAGAAGGTGAAGATCGAGCCGGCGACGATGCCCGGCAGCGCCAGCGGGAACAGCACGTTGCGGAAGGTCTGGCCGGGCGAGGCGCCAAGGTCCGATGAGGCCTCGACCAGATTGCCGGGCACGCGCTCGAGTGCCGCCTGCACCGGCAGGATCATGAAGGGCAGCCAGACATAGACGAAGACGATGAAGGTGCCGGTGGACGACACCGACAGAGAATTGCCGCCGACGATCGGCAGCGACAGCCAGCCATCGAGCAGCCATAGGAAATGCAGCTTGGCGAGCAGCCAGGTCAGGATGCCTTCCTTGGCGAGGATGAGCTTCCAGGCGTAGATCTTGACCAGATAGCTCGACCATAGCGGCAGCATGATGCCGAGATAGAACAGCGCCTTCCAGCGGCCGCGCGCATAGCGCGCCGCGTAATAGGCGATGGGGAAGGCGATGACCGCCGAGGCGAGCGTGACCAGGGCCGCCATCGTCACCGTGCGCAGCATGATGTCGAGATTGGCGGCCTGCAGCAGGTCGCCATAGGTCTTCAGCGTGAACTGCCGGTTGATGAGGCCGGAGAATTCGTCGATGGAGAAAAAACTCTGCAAGAGCAGCGCGAACAGCGAGCCAATATAGACGATGCCGAGCCACAGCACCGGCGGCAGCAGCATCAAGAGCAGCAACAGCTTCGGCTTGCGCCAGAACAGGTCCGACAGCGCGCCGCGCAGGCCGCCGGCGCGAGGAAGGAGGGCTGGGGCAGATTTTGCCTGGGTCGCGGTCAGAGTCATGGTTTCTTCGACAGGTCGCGATCCTTCGCGCACCCCTCTGTCCTGCCGGACATCTCCCCCACGAGGGGGGAGATTGGCTGTCGCGACTGCTTTCGCCAATCACCAACGTTGCAGAAGAGGCGCCACTGGCGAAGCTGCCGATCTCCCCCCAAGTGGGGGAGATGCCAAGTGATGGCAAAGTGGGCAGGACAGAGGGGGGGCCCATGAAGCGCCGCACTTGGCCTGTCAGCCAAGACTTTCCTCAGCGCCATCATGCCGGCTCGTCCATCAAATGCAGGTGCTCGCGGTTGAAGGTGAGCACGACCGTCTCACCTTCCTTCGGCAATGTCGCACCGGCCGGCACGATCGCATGCAGCCTCAGCCCGTCGGCGTCGAGCGCCAGTCTTGTCGTGGCGCCGAGATAATTGGTCGAGACGAGACGAGCGGCAACGCCGTCGCCCTTGGCCGCCCGGCCGATGCGAATGGATTCAGGCCGCAGGCTGCCCCAGCGATGCTGGCCGGAATAACGCTGGACGAAGTCTGGCGGCAGCACATTGGACGAGCCGACGAAATCGGCGACGAAGCGCGTCTTCGGGCGCTGGTAGATGTCCTCCGGCGTGCCGATCTGCATGATCTTACCGTCGTTGAAGACGGCGACGCGATCGGCCATCGAAAGGGCCTCGCCCTGGTCGTGGGTGACGAAGACGAAGGTGATGCCGAGCGCCTTCTGCAGCGACTTCAGCTCCTCCTGCATGTTCTCGCGCAGCTTGAGGTCGAGCGCGCCAAGCGGCTCGTCGAGCAAAAGCACCTTGGGCTGGTTGACCAGGGCGCGGGCGAGCGCGACGCGCTGGCGCTGGCCGCCGGAAAGCTGGCCGGGACGGCGGGCACCGTAGCCAGGAAGCCGCACCAGAGACAATGCCTCCTCGGCCGCCTTCTGCCGCTCGAGCTTGCCGACGCCCTTGACCATCAGCCCGTAGGCGACATTGTCGAGCACGTTCAGATGCGGAAACAGCGCGTAGTCCTGGAAGACGGTGTTGACGTTGCGGCGATAGGGCGGAACGCCTTCGGCACGTTCGCCGAAGATGGAGATCGAACCCGATGTCGGCTGCTCGAAGCCCGCGATCAGACGTAGGCAGGTTGTCTTGCCGGAGCCCGAAGGTCCAAGCATGGCAAAGAACTCGCCCGGCACGATGTCGAGATCGACCATATCGACGGCGCGCACGCTGCCGAAATGGCGCGAGACTTTTTGGAAGGAAACGGCTGCTGTCATGGGCTGTCAGTCTGTTGCCGGTTTGATGTGTTGACATCGCCGGCGCCGCCACGGATAGCGGGCGGGGCCAGCGAACTTGCGCGACGCCCTACCTCCCCCTTGTGGGGAGGTCGCGGCGAAGCCGCGGGTGGGGTTATTTGGCAAGAACTGCCGAGCGGACCCCCACCCCGACGCTGCGCGTCGCCCCTCCCCACAAGGGGGAGGGTAAGGGAACTCACCGTCCGCCAATGACGCCGATATAGTCCGACACCCAGCGATAGTAAGGCACGCACTGATCGTTCTGGGTGGCGCACTTCGACACCGGCGTCTTCCAGAACTTGATCTTTTCGAAATTGTCGTAGCCGTTGGTCTTGCAGCCTTCGTCACCGAGCAGTTCGTTGCCCTTGCAGGCAGCCGGCACCACCGGCAGCGAGCCGAACCAGGCGGAGACATCGCCCTGCACTTTCGGCGACAGCGAATGCTCCAGCCACATATAGGCGCAGTTCGGGTTGGCCGCCTCGGCCGCCAGCATGGTGGTGTCGGCCCAGCCGGTGACGCCTTCCTGGGGAACGGTCGAAGCGACCGGCTTCTTGGCGGCAGCCAGCGTGTTGACCTGGTAGGGCCATGAACCGGAAGCAATGACGCCTTCGTTCTGGAAATCGTCGACCTGGATGGCGGCGTCATGCCAGTAGCGTCCGACCAGCGTGCGCTGGACGCGCAAGAGATCGAGAGCGGCCTTGTACTGATCCTCGGTCAGCTCGTAGGGATCCTTGATACCAAGCTCCGGCTTGTGAAACATCAGATAGTTGGCCGCATCGGCGATGTGGATCGGTCCGTCATAAGCTTGGACGCGGCCTTTATTCGACTTGCCGTCGGGCAAGGTCATCTCCTCGAAGACCACGTTCCAGCTCTTCGGCGCTTCCTTGAACACCTCGGTGTTGTACAACAGCACATTCGGTCCCCACTGGTAGGGGACGCCGTAGTGGACGCCGCCAACAGTGAACCACGGCGCATCCTTCAGCCGGTCGTCGACCGTGTTCCAGCTCGGGATGAGACCGGTGTTGATCGGCTGGACCCGCTTGCCGGCGACGAGGCGCAGCGAAGCGTCGCCCGAGGCGGTAACGAGGTCGAAGCCGCCCTCGTTCATCAGCGCGACCATCTCGTCGGATGTGTTGGCGGTCTTGATGTTGACCTTGCAGCCTGTGTCCTTCTCGAAGGACGTGACCCAGTCGTAGCCCTTGTCGGTTTCGCCGCGCTCGATGTAGCCGGGCCAGGCGACGATGTTGACCTGGCCTTCGCCCTTGCCGAGTTCCGTCACCTGAGCGACCGCCTGGCCGGAGAAGGTCAGCGCGACCGTCAATGCAGTGCATGACTTCAGGAATGAATTCATCGTCGATCTCCCATTGTGGCGGATGACCCCGAAAAACGGTTCCGGTTTTCGGAAAGGAACATGCGCGACTCTAAGGGGCGCCGCACTGTCGTGGCGGCTTGGTCCCGATCATGAAGGTGCTGTGAAATTTCCGGTTTCGCAAATTCATTTATCAGAAAGGCGATATCGGTTTTTCCGATAGATTAACGTCCAATCTTCTCCGGCCGCTGACGGACCATGCGCTGGGACTGGGCAAGCCCGATGAAGTCGCGTACGGCCTGCGGCAGGCCGGAGCCGCGCCGCCAGACCATGCCGACCTGGACCACCGGCAAGGAGCCCGAAATATCGCGCGATTCGATGCGGTCGCCTTCGAGCGACCATGGCCGGTAGACGAGGTCGGGCAGCAACGCCACACCGGCGCCGGTGGCGACGAGGCTGCGCACCGCTTCGACAGAGCGGGTGCGGAAGGCGACATGCGGCTTGGCGCCGATCGCCGCCAGCAGTTTTCCGGTATTCTCTTCGATCTCGTCGACGGTCAGCATGATCAGCGGCTCCGAGGCGATGTCGCCAATGCCGATGATGTCGGCGCCGGCCAGCGGGTGGCCGAGCGGCAGCCATAGCCGGTAGGCCGAGACTTCGAGAATTTCGGACTGCAAGGCGGTCCGGTCGCGCAGGTTCGAGGTGACCATAACGGCGATGTCGAGCTTGCCACCGATCAGGAGATGTTCGAGGTAATCGCCATTGTCCTCGATGGCCGAGATCTCGACGCCCGGATAGGCGCGACGATAGCGGGCGAGAAGGTCGGACAGCACATAGCCGGCGACCAGCGAGGTGACACCGAGCTGCAGCCGGCCGCCCGCCGCCGATTGCTCGCCGAAGAAGGCGCGGCGCGCATCGGAAACGTCGGCAAGGATCTTTGTCGCGTGGCGCAGGAACTGATGACCTTTATGGGTGATGTTGAGGCCGCGCGGATGGCGTTCGAACAGTTCGACGCCGAGATCGCCTTCGAGCTCCTTGATCGCCTCGGTGACCGACGATTGCGAGATGGACAGGTTCTGGGCGGCGCCAGACACCGTGCCTTGCTCGGCGACGGCGATGAAGAACTGCAATTGACGGATTGTGAAGGCCATGACCGGACTAAACACCGGGACGGTAAGGAAGAAAAGCCGCCCACCGCTTTACTGCTCTGGTCAGATCAGATCCCGCTTTCGTCGCCGACAATGCTGAGCCGTGCGCCCGCCTGGGCTAGGGCGGCGGCGATGGCGCGCGGCGGCGAACGGTCGGTGGCAAGTTCGGAAAAACCGTCGAAGCCGCAGACCTGGACCAGGCCTTGGCGGCCGAACTTGGTGTGGTCGGTGACGACAAGCGAGCGCTGGCCGCGCGACAGCACCATGCGGGCGAATTCCGCCTCTTCCAGATCATAGTCCATGACGCCGGTGACGGCATCGACCGCGCCGGTGGAGATCACCGCATGGCTAACGGAAAAGCGGCTGACGAATTCGATCGCCGAGACGCCGAAGGCGGCGCCCGAATCGCTGCGCAATTCGCCACCGGCCATGTAGACCTTGTTGCCGTTGACGGTGGCCAGCGTGCGGGCGATGTCGGAGGAATTGGTAACCACCGTCAACCGCCGGTGGCCGAGCAGCTCGCGGGCCAGGAAAGAGGTGGTGGTGCCGGTGTCGAGCATGATCGATTCGCCGTCGCGGATGGTCGCGGCAACCATGCGGGCGATGGCGCGCTTGGCATCGGCATTCTCGCGCATGCGCCGCTCGAACGGCGCCTCGCCGGCCATCGACGGCAGGCCGACTGCGCCATGCATCTTCAGGATCGAACCGTCACTGGTCAGCGGCTTGACGTCGCGGCGCACGGTCTCCAGCGAGACGCCCAGCCGGTCGGCCAGACTGGCGATGGTGACGGTGCCCTCTTCCTGCAAGAGACGCAGGATTTCGCCATGCCGCTTCGAGTGCATCGGTCTCACCCAATCGGTTTGTTGCGCTACTGACCGCTTCTAAGGCAAATCGGCCACAGCTTACAAGAAATCCTTGTGGTTTCGGGCAAAAAGCCACAAGTTTTCGTTGACAAGCCAGATCACATGGCGTGACACTGGCTTGGTGACAGGCTCGGAACTGCCACGGGAGAACGATGGCAGAGCCGCACCAAGATTCGCCTGCCCGAACGGCTGGAAAGTCGTCTGGCGCAAGGGAAAGGGAATTTTTCGAATCCGCGGGGGCGGATGCCGGAGTCGAAGAACCCGGCACAGGGGCTCGTCGGTGCGGTGCGGGATACCGATCCCGGGATCCCGCACCGACGAGATCTTCGCATTGCTCCCTCCTGCCGGCCGCCATCATTGTGTCGCCCGCGGCACCTTGACCCCTGCGCAACGAGGGATGAACCTGTGACCGCAGAGGACCGCATCCGCGCCCTGCCCTGCTGGACCGGCAGCATCGAGATCGCGCCGCTGCCGGGCGGCCTGAGCAACGCCAACTATCTGGTCCAGGACGCCGCCGGGCGGCATGTGGTCCGCTTCGGCCAGGACTTTCCGTTCCACCACGTCTTTCGCGAGCGCGAAGTGATGACCGCGCGCGCGGCGCACGCCGCCGGCTTCGCGCCAGCGGTCCATTATTCCGAGCCCGGCATTTTGGTGACGGAATTTCTCGGCGCCAAGACCTATGTCGCGGAAGACGTACGCGCTAATATCGGCCGCGTCGCCGCCCTGATGCGCGGCTTCCATCGCGAGATGCCGAATCATGTCTCCGGCGCCGGCTTCATGTTCTGGGTGTTCCATGTCATCCGCGACTATGCGCGCACGCTGGAGGAAGCCGGCAGCCGCATGCGAAGCGAGTTGCCGCGGCTGCTGACGCTTGCGGACGAACTCGAACGGGCGCAAAAACTGCTGCCGATCGTCTTCGGTCACAATGACCTTTTGCCGGCTAATATCCTCGACGACGGCCACAGGCTGTGGCTGATCGATTTTGAGTATGCCGGCTTCAACACGGCGATGTTCGACCTTGCCGGTGTCGCCTCGAACGCCAGCATGAACGACGAGGAGTCATTCGCCTTCCTGACCGCCTATTTCATGAAGGAGCCGGATGAGGCGATCCGCCGCTCACATGCGGCCATGCAATGCGCATCGCTGCTGCGCGAGGCGATGTGGAGCATGGTTTCCGAACTTTATCTCGACGCGCCCGGCATCGACTACGTCGCCTATACCGACGAAAACCTGAAGCGGCTCGATGCCGCGCTGGAAAACTACAGAACGAAATACGGACAGAGATCATGACATTGCCCGCCCACGCCGAGATCGTCGTCATCGGCGGCGGCATCATCGGCTGTTCAACGGCCTATCATCTGGCGCGTGACCACAAGGCCGATGTCGTACTTTTGGAACAGGGCAAGCTGACTTCGGGCTCCACCTGGCATGCGGCGGGGCTGGTCGGGCAGTTGCGCTCGTCGGCCTCTATCACCCGCGTGCTCAAATATTCGGTCGATCTCTACAAGGGGCTGGAAGCCGAAACCGGGCTGGCCACCGGCTGGAAGATGACCGGGTGCCTCAGGCTCGCCACCAATGCCGACCGCTGGATCGAGTACAAGAGGCTGGCGACGACGGCGAAAAGCTTCGGCATGGATATGCAGTTGCTGTCACCGGCCGAGGTCAAGGCAATGTGGCCGCTGCTGGAAACCGGCGATCTCGTTGGCGCCAGTTGGCTGCCGACCGACGGCCAGGCAAGCCCTTCGGACATCACGCAGTCGCTGGCCAAAGGCACTCGCATGCACGGTGCCAGGCTGTTCGAGGATATCCGCGTCACCGGCTTCGACATGCAGGATGGCCGCATCACCGCGGTGAAGACCAACAAGGGCGATATCGCCTGCGACAAGGTGGTGAACTGTGCCGGGCAATGGGCGCGCCAGGTGGGCACCCTAGCCGGCATCAATGTGCCGCTGCAGCCGGTCAAGCACCAGTACATCATCACCGAAAGAATAGACGGGTTGGGGACCGATGCGCCGACGATCCGCGACCCCGACCGGCGCATCTATTTCAAGGAGGAGGTCGGCGGGCTGGTGATGGGCGGCTATGAGCCGAACCCGCAAGCCTGGACGACCGATCTTCCCGGCGGTGATGTCCCTGATGAGTGGGAGTTCCGGCTGTTCGACGACGATTACGATCATTTCGAGCAGCATATGAACCAGGCGATCGCGCGGGTTCCGGCGCTCGAAACCGTCGGCGTCAAGCAGATGATCAACGGGCCGGAGAGTTTCACGCCGGACGGCAATTTCATTCTCGGCGTGGCACCCGAATGCGCCAACATGTTCGTCGGCGCCGGCTTCAACGCCTTCGGCATCGCGGCGGGCGGCGGTGCCGGCTGGGTGCTGGCGCAGTGGGCGGTCGACGGCGAGGCGCCACTCGATCTGTGGGTGGTCGATATCAGACGCTTTTCCGACCTGCACCGCGACCGGCCATGGGTCCGCGACCGCACGCTGGAAGCCTATGGCAAGCACTATACGATCGGCTTCCCGAATGAGGAGTATGTCACGGGCCGGCCACGGATCGTGTCACCGCTCTATGAACGGCTGCAAAAGCAGCGCGCCGTGTTCGGCTCCAAACTCGGTTGGGAGCGGCCGAACTGGTTTGCGCCGGAAGGCGTCGAGCCGAAGGACATCTATTCGATGGGCCGGCAGAGCTGGTTCGCTCCGGTCGGCGACGAGCACCGGCACGTTCGTGAGAACGTCGGTATCTTCGACCAGTCGTCCTTCGCCAAATTCGAACTGAGCGGCGCCGACGCGCTGAAGGCGCTTGACTGGATCTGCGCCAACGATGTCGCCAAGCCGGTCGGCCGGCTGACCTACACGCAGCTTCTCAACACGCGCGGCGGTATCGAGGCCGATCTGACCGTGGCTCGGCTCGGCGAAGAACGATTCTACGTCGTCACCGGCACCGGTTTTAGGACGCATGACTTCTCGTGGATCGGCGACCATGTCGGCAAGGAGCTCGACGTGACGCTCACCGATGTCACCGAGGATTTCGGCACGCTGTCGCTGATGGGGCCGCGCGCCCGCGACGTGCTGGCTGCGGTGACCGGTGCGGACGTGTCGAACACCGCTTTCCCGTTCGGACATGTGCGGGAAATCTCCATCGCCGGCCACACAGTTCGGGCGCTGCGCGTCACCTATGTCGGCGAGCTCGGCTGGGAGCTGCATGTGCCGATCGCGGCTGCGGGCGAAATCTTCGACGCGCTGATGGCGGCGGGCGAGGAGCACAGCATCCGCCCGGTCGGCTACCGGGCGCTGGAATCGCTGCGGCTGGAAAAAGGCTACCGCGCTTGGGGCTCCGACATCACGCCCAACGACACGCCGCAGGAGGCCGGCCTCGGCTGGGCGGTGAAGCTTCGGAAGAATACAGATTTTCTCGGGCGGCGGGCGCTGGAAGAGATCGGCGGCGCGGCCTTGAAAAAACGCTTTGCCGGCTTCACGGTCGATGATTGCGAGATCGTGCTGCTCGGGCGCGAAACGATCCTGCGCAACAGCGAGCCGGTCGGCTACCTGACCAGCGGCGGCTATGGCTACACGGTCGGCAAGAACATCGGCTACGGCTATGTGCGCAACGCCGACGGCGTCAGCGACGATTTCCTCGCCTGCGGCGACTACGAGCTGGTGGTGGCGATGGAGCGGACGCCGGCAAAAATCCATCTCGAGCCGCTTTACGACCCGGCGGGAGCAAGAATCAGAGCCTAGATCAGCTCACGCGCAGAACGAGGCCGCGGCTCGGCACGGTGTCCGCCTCGCCCGGCATGGAGACATAGGGCGACGTCTCCTCGGCACGCGTGACGACGCGCTTCGCCTCGAAGTGGCGATCCGTGCGGAAAAGCCGGCGCCTATAAGCACTGAGCTTGAGTCCGTACGTCAGATCGAGAACCGCTCTAGGGTTACTGAGGATAACATCCTATTCACTTTTCCTGAAACTTGTCTAGCGTTTCCCCTGGAGTCTACACGTTCGAGACTGTTTTTCTATGACGAGGGCACAATATGCAAATAAACGAAATCAAGGAGAAAAAGCAGAAGATTATCGAAAGGTTCGGCCCCTGGACGGCAGGTTCCATCCATCTGGCCGATCAAATTGACACGTTCGATGAGCCGCACTGGGACGCCCGATTGAGGCGCTTCGTGCAGATCGCTGCAGATCTTGCGGGGAAGCCGTTGGAGAAGCTTCGCGTTCTGGACCTGGCGTGTCTCGAGGGGCAATACGGGATCGAGTTCGCGCTCCATGGGGCCGACGTGCTCGCCATCGAGGGTCGGGAGGCGAACCTTGAGAAGGTGCACTTCGCTAAGGAGGTACTCTCCCTGGACAACCTCGAACTCGCCCTAAATGACGTGCGCAACCTCGACGAGGAGCGCCATGGTCGTTTCGATGTTGTTCTATGTTTGGGGATCCTTTATCACTTGGATGCTCCGGATGTCATGGACTTCGTGGAGAGAATCTCGAAGGTTTGCGGAAAGATATCAATAATCGATAGCCATATCAGCCTCAGCGACGAAGCGTCGTACACTTGGAAGGGGAAGACCTACTGGGGCAGGTATGGCAAGGAACACGATACTGATGCGACCTCCGAGGAGAAGCTGGCAGAGCTCTGGAACTCGCTCGACAACCCGAAGGCCTTCCTCTTCACGCGTGCATCGCTCTGCAACCTACTCCGACACGTGGGCTTCACGTCCGTCTACGAGTGCTTGAACCCCTACGAGTATCATAATCCCAACTGGCCGCTGGCTGCAGAAGGGGACAGGCATGTCGTCTGGAGGGATCGCATCACCCTGGTTGCTATCAAAGGGCGGAGTCAGCCACTGCTCTCCTCGCCCATTACGGACGCATCGCCTGAGATCGATCGCCCCGAAAGGCCAGAGTATATCGAGCAGCTCCCGTGCATTCCCGGAGTGTCGCGCAGAAGGTCGAGAGGTCTGCGGTCGCGATTGAGCAGGTTCCTGCCCGGCCCTGTGAAGGCAGTGCTGAGGAGGATAATCCAATGAAATGTCGGACAGACGGCGGCGTTGACGCACCTTCACCGACGGCTGCAAGCCGCCTGACTTCCCCGGAGGCGTAAAGGAGGTCGGCTCTTGGGCACTTTTGATACTGCTGGCGAAGTCGGAAATAAGCCCAGTTCGGGGGCAACATGTTGCTTGTAAACTCGGGCTGTCAATTGTCTAGCCGCGGCCAAATTGGCTTCGCCAGCAGTATCACTTTTGGTGACATCGAGCGCACGGGAACCTTAACGAGGGGAATGGAAGAATGATCAGTTCACGCGCAGAACGAGGCCGCGGCTGGGCACGGTGTCCGCCTCGCCCGGCATGGAGACATAGGGCGACGTCTCCTCGGCACGTGTGACGACGCCCTTCGCCTCGAGGTCGGCGATCCGCGCGGCAAAACCGGCGTCCCACAGCGTGTTCTTGACCGTCAGCACGATTATCCCGCCCGGCCGGCAAATGCGGATCAGTTCGTCGAGCCCCTCGGCACCGACATGGCCCGAGGTGAAGACGCCGGCCGATATGATCCCGGCATAGGCATTATCGGCGAAAGGCAGCGGGCCGCCGAGCGCCAGGCAGTGAAGCGCCGAATAGACACCCTTACGCTCCGCTTTGGCCAGCATGCCCGCCGAGATGTCGAGTGCCTCGACCTGCGGATAGCCCGCGATCTTCAGCCACTCGCCGATGAGCCCGGTGCCGGCACCGGCATCGAGGAGCGGTGCCGCGCCGAGCGGCAAGTGGCGGGCAAGCAGGGCGAGGCAGATGGTCGGATGGCGATAACCGGCCGCCGACATGTCGGCGTCGTAGGTGTCGGACCAGCGGTCGTAGAGCGCCGCCACTTCTTCAGGCCGCTTCGCTGCATAGGCCGCGGCGAGCGCGCCTTCATTTTTCCTGTCCGCCATCGCAGTCCCGTCCGCAAAATCAAAGTGCAGCAGCGTCCTTCCGCGTCCGACAGGACCGTGCGGCGCTGGAGTGAATCGCATGCCGCCGATGATAGCCAAACGGCGAAATTTGTGGAACCGTCGTGGCCACAAATAAAGACGCAAAGAGGGCGGAAGCGATGGTGGACGAGGAAGCACGTGCGGCGCTTGCAGCCATTCCGGGGCTGGCCGGTTACGAGGGACCCTTGGAGCGGCTTGGCGGCCTCACCAACCTCGTCTTCAGGGCTGGAGATGTCTGCCTGCGGATTCCCGGCAAAGGCACCGAGGAGTATATCAATCGCGCCAACGAGGCGGTGGCGGCGCGGGAAGCCGCCAAGGCCGGCGTCAGCCCCGAGCTGCTGCATGTCGACGGCGAGACAGGCGTGATGGTGACGCGTTTCGTCGTCGGCGCCGAGACGATGTCGCCGGAAAAGTTCAAGACCCGGCCGGGTAGTCCGGCGCGCGCCGGCAAGGCCTTCCGCAGGCTGCATACATCCGGCGCGGTGTTTCCCTTCCGCTTCGAGCTTTTTGCGATGATCGACGATTATCTGAAGGTGTTGTCGACCAAGGACGTCGCCCTGCCCGCCGGCTACCACGACGTCGTACGCGAGGCGGAAACCGTGCGCTCGGCGCTTGCCGCGCATCCCCTGCCTCTCGTCGCCTGCCACTGCGATCCGCTGTGCGAAAACTTCCTCGATACGGGCGACAGGATGTGGATCGTCGACTGGGAATATTCCGGCATGAACGATCCGCTCTGGGATCTCGGCGACCTCAGCGTCGAAGGACAGTTTGATACGGCGCAGGAGGAAGAGATGATGGGCGCTTATTTCGGTGGCGAGCCGACACCGGCGGCGCGCGGCCGCATCGTCATCTACAAGGCGATGTGCGATCTCTTGTGGACGCTGTGGGGGCTGATCCAGCTTGCCAACAGCAATCCGGTCGACGATTTCCGCGCCTATGCCGACGGTCGCTTTTCACGCTGCAGGACGCTAATGGAGACGGCCGACTTCACAAGGCATCTGGCGGCGGTGCGCGCAGGTTAGCACAAAAATCTGAACTTTAAAGGTACCAGAAATCTGGACTCTAGTTGACGCCTTTCGGCACGTTTTCGGGCGGCACCGTGTCAACCACTTTCTGGCGATGGAAGATGAACAGGCCGGCCAGCACGATGATGCCCGAGCCGATCAGGATGCGCGGGCCGGGCATGTCGCCGAAGAAGGCCAGCCCGAAGATGACGGCCCACAGCAGCAGGCTGTAATGCAGCGGCGCCAGCGTCGAGGCGGGCGCCAGCTTGAGCGCCCTGGTGATCATCAGATGCGCGCCGCAGGAGACGATGCCAAGAAGCAGCATGGCGCCGAAATCGAGCGAGGACGGCGTCTGCCAGTTGCCGATGGTGAGAAACCCGCCGACCAGCAATGTGCCGATGGTTTGCCAGGTGACCAACGAGGTGTCGCTGGTGCCACGCAACCGCCGGTTGAGGATAATGGCGAAGGCGAATGAAATGCTGCCGGCCAGCGCGAAGGTCGATGACAGCGAAAACGCGGCCGAGGACGGTTTGAGCATGATCAGCACGCCGCAAAAGCCGACCAGGATCGCCATCCAGCGACGCCAGCCGACCTTTTCGCCGAGCAACAGGTGGGACAGCGCCGCCACGTAGATCGGTCCGGCCATGTAGAAGCTCATGACGTCGGCGAGCGGCAGGTAGACGACGGCGGCATAGAACAGCGCCGTGTCGAGGGTGGTCATGACGACGCGCAAGACCTGCAGTTCCAGGCGCTCCATGCGGAACAGTTTGGCCGCACCTTGACGCGCGACCATCGGGCCGAGCACGAAAAAGGCGCCCATGGAACGGATCAGCACGACCTGGCCGACGGAAAAGCTGGTGACCAGCCATTTGCCCATCGCATCGTTCAACGCAAACAGGAAATCGCCGGCCAGCATCAGCAGAATGCCGGCCAAAAGCACGTTCCTGATCGTCGAATTCTGGGCTGGTGGCTGTGCCATGCCGATGTCGCTTCCTCCCGCATGCAAACTCGGTAAGCAGCGTCGTAGACGCAAGCAGCCGCTTTGACGAGCGGAAAACGGGAAGCCGGCCAGACCAGGGGCCGGAAATCGGCTGGGCCTGTACGGAAGATCGGAACGGCTTACTTTGGCCGTGGCCGAATGATGACCGGACGATAGATCACCGGCCGGTCCCAGGGATCGAAAACCGACGCACTTCTCAGCTCAGCGCGGCGCGCCAGGTCGATGCGCTGCAGACATTCGGCGAAGGCATCATTTTTTCTGACGAAGCCGTAGGACCGGCATTTCGCCTCGTCCGCGGCACGACGGTCTTCGGCCGTCATGCAGCCTGCACAGGTCGCCGCCAACGCGACCACCGTCGCCGTCTTGTACCACATGGTGGCCTCCTCGACATAAAACTAGAGATTGATTGTAGACTTGCGGTCAGGACCTATCAATCTGATCGACGCGCGGCCTGATGCAGGTCCAACGTCCTATTGTGCTTGCCAATTATTGGTCATGAAGTGGCAGGCGATGTCTGCGGTTCACTGTTCCCGGCCGCCCAGCGATCGAAAGCCGCGTTTCCTGCCTGGCCCGCTCGGCCACCACCTTGCCCCTGGCGATGACGCAGAGGCGCTCGGGACGCAGACGCAAGGCCTCGACCGGATCGCCGGCATCGAGGACGACGAGACTGGCGCGCTTGCCGACCGCCAGGCCGAGATGGTCGAGGCCCATGATGGCAGCGTTGACGTTGGTGACCATGTCGAAGCAGCGTGCCATGTCGGCCGGGCTCGACATCTGGGCGACGTGAAGGCCCATGAAGGCGACGTCGAGCATGTCGGCGGTGCCCAGCGAATACCAGGGGTCAAGCACGCAATCCTGACCCCAACCGACGCGGATGCCGTGGGCAAGCATTTCCTTGACCCGCGTCAGGCCGCGGCGTTTGGGGAATGTATCGTGGCGGCCCTGCAGCATGATGTTGATCAGTGGATTGGGGATCGCCGAGACGCCTGCCTCGGCGATCAGCGGCAACAGCTTCGAGACATAGTAATTGTCCATCGAGTGCATCGAAGTGAGATGCGAGCCGGCGACCCTGCCCTGCAGGCCGAGACGTTGCGTCTCATAGGCCAGTTGTTCGATATGGCGCGACAGAGGATCATCGGTCTCGTCGCAATGCAGGTCGACCATGAGGCCGCGCTTTGCCGCGATTTCGCACAGTTCCGTCACCGAACGCGTTCCGTCGGCCATGGTGCGCTCGAAATGCGGAATGCCGCCGACGATGTCTACACCCATGTCGAGCGCCCGGATGGTGTTATCGCGCGCCGTCGGCGAGCGATAAAACCCATCCTGCGGGAAGGCGACCAGTTGCAGGTCGATATAGGGCGCGACCGTCTTCTTCACATCGAGCAGGGCTTCGACCGCCAGCAACCTGGTATCGCAGACATCGACATGGGTGCGGATGGCGAGCAGGCCCATTGTGACAGCCCAGTCGCAATAGGCGAGCGCGCGCTCGCGCACCGCTTCGTGCGTCAACAGCGGCTTCAGCTCGCCCCACAGCGAAATGCCTTCCAGAAGCGTGCCCGACGTGTTGATGCGCGGGATGCCCAGGGAGAGCGTGGCGTCCATGTGAAAATGCGGATCGACGAAAGGCGGCGAGATCAGATTGCCATGGGCGTCGATCGCCGTGCCCGCGCTAACGTTCAGCTCCGGCTCGATGGCCGCGATCGTCTCGCCGATGATGCCGATATCGGCGATCCTGCCGTCGGGCAGCGTGCCGCCGCGGACGATAAGGTCAAAATCCATCTAAAGCCACCTCGTTCAAAAAGCCGGAACCTTCAGCCGCGGCTCTCCCTTCTCCCCCTGTGGGAGAAGGTGGCCGCCCACGGGTCTTGCCTCCGGCAAGCCCGAGGACAGGCTCCGCGGCCGGATGAGGGGTGCTCCAGCTTGCCACCGGCAGCACTCCGTCCAGCACCCCTCAACCGTCTTGGCGCTACGCGCCGATCCACCTTCTCCCACAAGGGGAGAAGGAAAAGCGAACCTATTCCGGCACGTACCTTACTGCACCCTTGGCAGCACTGGTCGCCAGTGACGCATAGGCGCGCAAGGCCATCGTCACCTTGCGCTTGCGCTTTTCCTGTGGCTTCCAGGCGGCAGCTCCCTTGGCCTCCATCGCTGCGCGGCGGTTGGCCAGTTCGGCATCATCGACGGCAAGCCGGATGGTGCGGTTCGGGATATCGATCTCGATCGTGTCGCCCTCATGCACCAGCCCGATCAGCCCGCCTTCCGCCGCCTCGGGAGAGGCATGGCCGATCGACAGGCCCGAAGTGCCGCCGGAAAAGCGACCGTCGGTGACCAGCGCGCAGGCTTTGCCGAGGCCCTTCGATTTCAAATAGCTGGTCGGGTAGAGCATTTCCTGCATGCCGGGGCCGCCGCGCGGCCCTTCGTAGCGGATGACGACGACATCGCCGGCCTTGATCTCGTTGGACAGGATCGCCTTGACGCTGGCGTCCTGGCTTTCGAACACCCTGGCCGGGCCGGTGAATTTCAAGATCGATTCATCGACGCCCGCGGTTTTTACGATGCAGCCGTCCAGTGCCAGATTGCCCTTGAGCACGGCAAGGCCGCCGTCCCTGGAAAAGGGATGCTCCACCGAGCGGATAACGCCGGTTTCGCGGTTCGTGTCGAGATCGTCCCAGCGCCGGTCCTGGCTGAAGGCGACTTGCGTCGGCACGCCGCCTGGTGCCGCAAGGAAGAAATCGCGAACGTTCTGGCTTGAAGTGCGCGAGATATCCCAATGGTCGAGCGCTTCGCCGAGACTTGCGGTGTGCACGGTCGGCAGGTCGCGGTTGATCAGTCCGGCGTTGTCGAGCTGACCGAGGATCGCCATGATGCCGCCGGCGCGGTGGACGTCCTCCATATGGACGTCGGCCTTGGCCGGCGCAACCTTGCACAGCACCGGAACGCGCCGCGACAGCCGGTCGATGTCCTCCATGGTGAAATCGACCTCGCCCTCATGCGCGGCAGCCAGGATGTGCAGCACGGTGTTGGTCGAGCCGCCCATGGCGATGTCGAGCGTCATCGCATTCTCGAAGGCGCCCTTCGAGGCGATGCTGCGCGGCAGCGCCGTGTCGTCGTCCTGCTCGTAGTAGCGCTGGGCGAGATCGACGATCAGATGGCCGGCCTCCACGAACAGCCGCTTGCGGTCGGCATGCGTCGCCAGCGTCGAACCGTTGCCGGGCAGCGAAAGGCCAAGCGCCTCGGTCAGGCAGTTCATCGAATTGGCGGTGAACATGCCCGAGCAGGAGCCGCAGGTCGGGCAAGCCGAGCGCTCGATGGTCTTGACGTCCTCGTCGGAGATCTTGTCGTCAGCGGCAGCGACCATGGCGTCGACCAGATCGAGCGCCTGCGTCTTGCCGGCGAGCACCACTTTGCCGGCTTCCATCGGCCCGCCGGAGACGAAGACTGTCGGGATGTTGAGGCGCAGCGACGCCATCAGCATGCCCGGCGTGATCTTGTCGCAATTGGAGATGCAGACCATGGCGTCGGCGCAGTGGGCATTGACCATGTACTCGACCGAGTCGGCGATCAGCTCGCGCGACGGCAGCGAATAGAGCATGCCGTCATGGCCCATGGCGATGCCGTCGTCGACAGCGATGGTGTTGAACTCCTTGGCCAC
This sequence comes from Mesorhizobium sp. WSM4807, assembly GCF_055811615.1. NCBI lineage: Bacteria > Pseudomonadati > Pseudomonadota > Alphaproteobacteria > Hyphomicrobiales > Phyllobacteriaceae > Mesorhizobium > Mesorhizobium sp. WSM4807. The sequence goes on along the minus strand of NZ_JBVVQY010000001.1, from coordinate 318,813 downwards.
GCCGCCGGCCTTCTCGATCTCGCGGGCGATCAACTGGCCGAGGTCCTTCAAATGGACATGGCCCGGAACGAACTGGGTGAAGGAATTGACTACGGCGATGATCGGCTTGCCGAAATCGGAATCCTTCATGCCGGTGGCGCGCCACAGGCCGCGGGCGCCGGCCATGTTGCGGCCATGGGTGGTGGTGCGGGAGCGATAGGCAGGCATGAATTTTCCTTGACTGGCCGGCGACGCTCGATGGGAGCGCGGCGGCGCTGAATTCAACCGCAGGCGTTATAGACGCCGACGCCTGGTCTGGCCACAATTTTGCGCCGCGCCAGATTCTTTCGAAAATTTCGATGCCACTGTCGGATTGCGTGCCGAGCAGCCGTCCTTGGGCAAACGGCAAGAGGATGGCAGCATTCTCGGAGCCAGCCGTTTCACCGTGATAGCAACCGAAGACAGCCCGAGGAGCAAGCAAATGCAAAAGATCACCCCCTGCCTGTGGTTCGACGACCAAGCCGAGGAGGCCATGAACCACTACATCTCCATCTTCAAGAACTCGAAGGTGCTGAGCGTGATGCGCTGGCCCAAGGGCAGCGGCGATAATGAGGGCAAGGTGCTGGTGACCTATTTCGAGCTCGACGGCGTGCAGTTCCAGGCGCTCAACGGCGGGCCGCAATTCAAGTTCACCGAGGCAGTCTCGCTGTCCATTGACTGCAAGACGCAGGAGGAGGTCGACTATTTCTGGGACAGGCTTATCGAGGGCGGTGGCGAGCCCAGCCAGTGCAGCTGGCTGAAGGACAAATTCGGCGTCTCCTGGCAGGTCGTGCCGGAGCAATTGCCGAGGCTGCTGCAGGACCCCGACACGGAAAAGGCCGGCCGTGTCATGCAGGCGATGATGCAGATGACCAAGATCGACATCGCCAAGATCGAAGAGGCAGCCAGGGGGTGAGTGAGCCGTCCGATCTTCCCTTCTCCCCTTGTGGGAGAAGGTGGCCGAGCGAAGCTCGGTCGGATGAGGGGTGTTGGAAGGATCGCTACCTTGAAGAGGTAAACGCCTAGAACCCTTCGACGTTTCACGCCGAGTTTCTTCCAACACCCCTCTTCCGTCTCGGCGCTGCGCGCCGATCCACCTTCCCCCACAAGGGGGGAGGGAGGGCCGCAGCTCAAGCCGCCTTGTCGCGGACCTGATAATCCTTGACCGCCGCAAAACGGATCGCCTTCCAGCGCTCGGCCTCGTAGTTGAGCGAGAAGGCGTGCTGGGCCAGGAACACCGGATCGTGGTCGAGGTCGCGGGCGATGTCGCCGCGATGCGCCTCGATGAAGCGATGCATGTCGGCCTTGTCGTCAGCCGATATCCAGCGACAGACCGAAAAGCGCGACATCTCGAAATCGACGGGCAGCGTGTACTCGAAGCTTAGCCGCTCCTTCAGCACGTCGAGCTGCAGCGCGCCGACGACGCCGACGATGGCCGGTGAACCGTCCTCCGGCGAAAACAATTGCACGACCCCTTCCTCGGCCATCTGGTGCAGCGCTTCCTTCAGCTTCTTGGCCTTCATCGCGTCGCCGAGGCGGACGCGCCGCAGGATTTCCGGCGCGAAATTCGGTACGCCGCGGAACAGGATCTCCTCGCCCTCGGTCAGTGTGTCGCCGATGCGCAGCGTGCCGTGGTTGGGGATGCCGACGACGTCGCCGGCAAAGGCCTCGTCGGCGGTGACGCGGGTGCGGGCGAAGAAGAATTGCGGCGCCGACAGGCTCATCGGCTTTCCCGTGCGCACCAGTTTGGCTTTCATGCCGCGCTCGAGCTTGCCCGAGCAGACGCGGACGAAGGCGATACGGTCGCGGTGGTTGGGATCCATGTTGGCCTGGATCTTGAAGACGAAGGAGGTCATCTTGTCCTCGGTCGCCTCGACCTTGCGGGTGTCGGCGTCCTGCGCGCGCGGCGGCGGCCCGTAGGCGCCAAGCGCCTCGATCAGATCGCGCACGCCGTAATTGCGCAGCGCCGAACCGAAATAGACCGGCGTCAGATGGCCCTCGCGAAACGAGTCGACGTCGAGCGGCCGGCAGGCCTCGCGCGCCAGCTCGAGTTCCTCGATGAAGGCTTCGCGCTCGTTCTCCGGCAACAGACCGGCAACGCGGTTGGAATCCGGACCGTTGACCGGCGTGCGTTCCTTCTCCGCGTCGCCCTTTCGCACGGCGTTCAGCGCCAGGTGGTAGGTGCCTGAAAAGGTTTTGCCGCGGCCGATCGGCCAGGTGATCGGCGCGGTGTCCAGCGCCAGCTTCTGCTCGATCTCATCGAGGATCTCGAACGGGTCGCGGCTTTCGCGGTCCATCTTGTTGACGAAGGTGATGATCGGGATATCGCGCAGCCGGCAGACCTCGAACAGTTTTAGCGTGCGCGGCTCGATGCCCTTGGCGGCGTCGATGACCATGACCGCCGCGTCGACTGCCGACAGCGTGCGATAGGTATCGTCGGCGAAATCCTCGTGGCCGGGCGTGTCGAGCAAATTGAAGACATTGTCCTCATACTCGAAGGTCATCACCGAGGTGACGACCGAGATGCCGCGCTCGCGCTCGATCTTCATCCAGTCCGACCGGGTCTGGATGCGATCCTTCTTGGCCTTGACCTCGCCGGCAAGCTGGATAGCGCCGCCGAACAGCAGCAGCTTTTCGGTCAGGGTCGTCTTGCCGGCGTCCGGATGCGCGATGATCGCGAAAGTGCGGCGGCGCGCCACCGCGTTCGTGATGTCTTCAGCCAATTTATGGAATCCCATGTGGTGAGCGGGCTTCTAGCAGCGCTTTTGTAGCCTGTCGAACAGTTTTGGGCAGTTGCCCGGTCTTGAGATAGGGTTGCCGCAACGACATCAGAAGACCCGATTCGACAAAGGACCATCGATGAACGCAGCCAAGCAAGTCATCGTCGTCGGCGCCGGTATCGTCGGTGCTTCCATCGCCTGGCATCTGGCGAGGGCCGGAGCGCGGGTGACGGTCATCGCCGAGAGCGCCGCCGGCGGCGTCGCGACGCCGAATTCCTTTGCCTGGATCAATGCCAGCTGGGGCAATCCAGAAGCGTATTTCCGGCTGCGCACCCGTTCGATGGCCGAATGGACGCGGCTTGCGCATGACGTGCCCGGCATTCCGTTGGAATGGTGCGGCGGCCTGTGCTGGGACCTGCCGCCGGCCGAGTTGGAGGCCTATGCCGTCGAGCATTCTGCCTGGGGCTACGGCATCGAGCGCGTCGACCGCGTGGGAGCCGCACGTATAGAGCCCAATTTGACCGAGCTTCCCGATTTCGCCCTTCACGTCGCTGAGGAGGGCGTGGCCGAGCCGGTCGCGGCCACGCAGACGCTGCTGGCCGACGCCGAGCGGCTTGGCGCGCGGGTGATGACCGGTACGACAGTCACCGCGCTGATACTGACCCATGGCAGGATTACCGGCGTGGATACGTCAGGCGGACGGATTGCCGCCGACGAGGTGGTGATCGCGGCCGGCGCCGGCTCTCCGGCAATCGCTGCGACGGCCGGGATAAAACTGCCGATCGAGACGCCGCCCGGCCTGATCGTCCACTCAGGCCCCTACGAAAGGCTGCTCAACGGCCTGGTGATCGGCGACCGGCAGCATATGCGCCAGACTGCCGAGGGCCGCATCATCGCCGGTTCGGATTTCGGCGGCGCCGATCCGGGCATGGATGCCGCAGCCACCGCCCGCGAGCTGTTTGCGTCGATGAAAACCATGCTGCGCGGTGCCGACGGGCTGGAACTGGATTTCCACACCGTCGGCTACCGGCCGACGCCGATCGACGGCTTTCCGATCATCGGGCGGGCTCAAGGCGTGGGCGGCCTCTATGTCGCGGTCATGCATTCCGGCATCACGCTGGCGCCTGCGGTCGGCCTGTTCGCCGCCCGGGAAATCCTCGACGACGCGCGCGACCCGCTGCTTGCGCCCTATGGGCTTGGCCGCTTCGCTCAATAGCCTGGCGGCCGGCGAAAGCCGCCGGTCAGCGGCGCCATCGCCTTGGCGATGCCAAGCAGCCGCGATTCGGACCAGCGACGGCCGACCAGCTGCAGGCCGATGGGCAGGCCGTCGCGGTCCTGCCCGCAGGGCAGCGACAGTGCCGGGTGGCCGCTATAGTTGAACACCGCGCCATAGGCCGGCAGCAGCCAGTAGCTCTGCTCCCTGTCATCGACCTTGATTGGTGTTCCCGGCTTGCAATGCGGAAAGGCCGTGGTCATGGCGACGGGGCAAAGCAAGACATCGCAACCTTCGAAAAACCGGTCCCAGGCAAGGATTGACTGGTCGCGGCGGGTGAGCGCCTCGAACCAGCGCGAGACCGGTGTCGGTTCTTCTGACGGCTCCGGCTGCACAGCCTCCAGCATCATGCCGATCAGCGCGCTGCCTTGCGTCAGATCGTCATGCAGGTCGAGCGTCGGCAGTCTTGCTTCCTCGACGGCCGCGCCCGCAGATTTGAGTTGCTCGGCCAGACTTTCGACCGCGGCCCTGATCTCGCCGGCTACCGGAAAACCCGGAAAGGCCGGCGCGAAAGCGATGCGCAGGGCCTTGGGATCAACCTCCGACGTGCCCTCGACAGGCACCGGCGCAAGATCGGTGTCGCTGCCATCCGGCCCTGCTATGATCCCCAGGATCAGCGCCAGATCGTCGACGTTGCGGGCCAGCGGACCGATACAGGACATCAGCCGCACGCTGCGCGGCGCACCGGCGGGATCGGGAAAGGCGCCGGCCAGGGAGACGCGATGCTCGGTCGGCTTGAGGCCGTAGACGCCGCAGAAGGAGGCAGGCAGGCGGATCGAATCCTGCATGTCGGTGCCGACCTCGAATGGTGTCATGCCCGCGCAAAGTGCTGCCGCCGCTCCCCCGCTGGAACCGCCGGCGGTGCGCGAGAGATCCCATGGATTATTGGTGCGGCCGAACAGCGGATTGTTCGATTGCCAGTCGCCCAGCTTCGTTGCGACATTTGTCTTGCCGACCAGCACGCCGCCGGCCGCCTTCAACCTGAGAACGACCGGGCTGTCCTGCCGTGCGACATAGTCGGCAAAGGGCGGGAAGCCAACCGTGGTCTTCATCGCAAGTGTTTCGTGCGTGTCCTTCAGCGTGAACGGCACGCCGTGCAGCGGCCCGAGAGCGTCGCCGCGCGCCTGCGCTTCGTCGGCCTTCTTCGCTCGAGTGCGAGCCCCTTCCCTGTCGAGCGTGACGACCGCGTTGACCGCCTCATTGTGCCTGTCGATCTCAGCCAAATGCGCGTCCAGCGCTTCCACGGCGGAAATCTTGCGGTCGCGAATCGCGGCGGCGAGTTCGATAGTCGAGGAAAAGACGAGGTCCATGACGAATGCTCCGGCTTGCTAGCGGCGCCAGCCTCACCAAATGGCGGGCTACGGCGCGTCTTCAAGCCGAGTTCAGCATTCAAGGACAGGTGGTGCTTGATCGGAATTGCGCTGCGAGAGTCTGCTGAGGGGGCGCTGTCCCGCGATGTTGCCGCGATAGCGAGGAATCTACACGGCCAGCGCCAGTCTTACCGGTTCCGGCGCAAACGGACGAATGGTCATGCCGTCTCTGGTAATGGTGACGAAGCTATAGGGCGGGATCGGCTGCCAGTCGCCGCCATCATGGTCGAAAGGCTCCGACATAAGGCATCGCCCGCCGCCATTGCGGAAGACGGAGGTGTAGAGCGTCGGCGCGTGGGCATCGGTCGCATAGCGCACCGCATGGAGCGATTCGCCGTCCGACAAGGCGGCGGTAAGTCTCAGCGCCGGTTCGAAGCCGGCGCGCCGCGAGGCGTCGATCACCCGCGCCGTAGCGCGCGACACCGCGCCTTGCGGATCGCCCGCCAGACCCTCATCGATCATCAGGAGAAAGAAAAGTTCGGAATCGGTGGTGCCTTCGCGCCGATCGAAGACATCGTCGGAGAGCGCATTTTCCAGCGCGCGGCGGATTTTTTCGAAGCCGCCGATCTGGCCGTTGTGCATGAACGACCAGCGGCCGGCAGTGAAGGGATGACAGTTCATGCGGCTGGTGGCGCCGCCGGTCGAGGCGCGCACATGGGCAAGGAACAGGCTGGACCTGATCTGCCGGCACAGGCTCTTCAGATTGGGATCGGACCAGGCCGGCAGGATGTCGCGATAGAGACCCGGTTCGGGCCGATCACAGTACCAGGCGAGACCAAAGCCATCGCCATTGGTCGGCGACTTGGCTTCCTGGGCGCAATGGCTCTGGGCGATCAGCGAATGGCAGGGCGCCGTGACGATGTCTTCGAGGAAAACCGCTTCGCCAAGATAGGCCGCCCACCGGCACATCGCTTAATCTTTCCTCAGGCGCGATCCATGAAAGCCGCAGGCTCCTTGATCGCGTGTGTGCCTCTGTTGTGCGTGCGCTCATAGAGCTCGCGAACGATTCGGCTGGCCGTAGTCTCAAACAGAAACGGCAAGAAAGCGTGAATGAGCGCGGCGAACGCCGCCATGAACAGACGCGAGCAGAACCACGCCGCGAAGGCCATATGGCTGAAATAGGTCTCGCCCACCTTGGCCGGGTGAGAGGTAAAGAGCGTTGCAAGCCGTGTCGTCATGGTAATGCCTCCTACCGGGATAAGCCCCCGATGCTGAGTATTCTGGCACGAGCTTTTGGTTCATTGGTCCCAAATCATCCTTGTGTTTGGCCAAATATTGGGACAAACATCCCACATGCCGCTGGAAATCGATGAGATCGACCGAAGATTGCTGGCCGAGTTGCAACGCGACGGCACATTGTCGGTCGACCAATTGTCAGAAAGAGTGTCGCTGTCGCGCAACGCCTGCTGGCGCCGGGTGAAGCGGTTGGAAGAAGACGGCGTCATCACCGGCCGGGTGGCGCTGGTCGATGCCGACAAACTTGGCCTCGGCCTCTCAGTGTTCATCCTGGTCCGGACCTCCAACCACGATCCGGACTGGCTGCAAAAATTCCGGGCGGCAGTGACCGGTTTTCCCGAGATCACCGGCGTCTACCGCATGTCCGGCGACCTCGATTATGTCTTGCGTGCCCGCGTCGCCGACGTGAAGGCTTATGACCGGCTCTATCAGCGGCTGATCGCCAAGGTGGCGCTGTCGGACGTTTCGGCCTCCTTCGTCATGGAGGAGATCAAGGAGACGACGGTCGTTCCCATCGAACTGCGCTGAAGTGGAACTGCGCTGAAAGAAAGCCGTTGATAGCCTAGCCGCCGAGTTGACCGAATCGGCGTTGACAGCGATAGGATCAGCCTCATGCGCGCAGCACTCTACACTTCCTCTGTCATCGGTCCGGCCGTCGGCTTCGTCAGGTTGCCGCATGGTGAAGGCCTGCCGCTTCCCGCCTACGAAAGCACGGGCGCCGCCGGCATGGATCTGCGCGCCGCGGTGCCGGACGACCGGCCGTTGCTGATCCTCCCGGGAAAACGCGCGCTGGTGCCGACCGGGCTGATCCTGGAGATCCCGGAGGGCGTGGAAGGCCAAGTCCGGCCGCGTTCAGGCCTCGCCTTCAAGCACGGCCTCACCTGTCTCAACACACCGGGCACCATCGACAGCGACTATCGCGGCGAGGTCAAGGTGCTGTTGATCAATCTCGGCGACGAGGATTTCGCGGTGACGCGTGGCATGCGGATCGCCCAGATCGTCTTCGCCCCGGTGACGCAGGCTACGGTCGAGGAGCGGACATTGGCCGGCGGCACGGCGCGCGGATCGGGCGGCTTCGGATCGACCGGCACGGCCTGATGTCCCTACCCAAACTCGTCATCTTCGATTGCGACGGGGTTCTGGTCGACACCGAGAACCCGGCCAATCGGCGCCTCGCCGAATGGCTCAGTGCTGCCGGCTATCCGGCGAGCTTCGAATATTGCCGCAAGAATTTCTCCGGCCGCAGCATGGTCTCGGTGCAGAAGGAAGTCGAGGCGACCGGCGTCAGCCTCGGTGCCGATTTCGTCGAGCGTTGGAATGCCGGCCTGCCGGACCTGTTCGCGCATGGCGTCGAAGCCGTCCCCTATGTCAGGGAGTTCATCGAAGCCGTACACGCGGCCGGCATCGCAACTTGCGTCGCTTCATCGGCACGGGCGTCTAAAATGCACATCACGCTCGGCGAGACCGGGCTGCTGCCGCTGTTCGAGCATGCGCTGTTCAGCTCGACCATGGTCTCGCGCGGCAAGCCGTTTCCCGACCTGTTCCTGCATGCCGCAGGCACGATGGGCTTCGCGCCCGCCGACTGCATCGTCATCGAGGACAGCGTCGCCGGGACATTAGCCGGCATTGCCGCCGGCATGCGCGTTTATTCCTATCACGGCGACCCGCATTCTGACCGCGACGGCCTGACCGAGGCCGGCGGCATCTTGTTCGACGACATGCGCGAACTTGCCGGGCTGGTGCCGATCCACTGATCTAATCTTCAGGCTTGTTATCCGGCTGTACGCCTCGGTCGTCCGTGCTAGCTTGCGGACGCTCGACCGTGGGAGGCGCCAGCGTATGAATTCCATCCTGCTTCGCTTCGTCCTCGCCTGTTTGCTGCTGCCGTGCCTGTGGTCGACGGCCGGCGCGCAAGACGGCAGCTTCCCGGACCTTGGCAGCGCCGTTCCCGGCCACCAGGACACGACCTATTTCGACCTCGCCAGGATGGTCATTCCCGATCTGGCGGCGGACAAGGACGGCTTCTACCGGGGTTCTATGCCGATCGAGATGCGCCATATCGAGGGTCCGGATAGCGGAGGCTCGCCGCCCGAAACGTCGGGCTTTTCCGATGCTGGCGCGCTCCAGATCAGGGCCGGCGGCAAGGAGCGGCTGGCCATGCTGTTCGACCTCGGCAGTTCCTCCGACAGCGCCGAGGGTTTTGCGGTGCTGGCGCTCTACGATCTTGCCGGCAAGCCGAGACTGCTCGACGCTGTCAATGTCGCCGTCGACCGGAGCACCTCTTTCCGCGACCCGGGCAAGCTGCCGATCGGGCCCAGCGATGACGCCATCATCACCCTGAGCACGCATTTCAATTCGAGCCAGGGCTATGTGAGCACGCCGCTGATCCTGGTCCGCGACGACAGGTTCGAGTTGATCGACCTGATCTATACGTTCGACGAGTCCCTGTGCGCCTACAGGCGCACGCAGGAGTTGGCGTTTCAGACCGTTGCGGACGGGCAGCCCTATGCGGCCATCAAGGCGACGGTGACCGATGCCACCGTGCCGAATGGCGAAAGCTGCGACGAACCGGCGCCCGAGGCTTCCTCGCGCGACATCTCCGTCACCTACCATTGGGACGGGACCGCATACGTCAAGGGGTCCGACGCACTGGACACATTGGCAGGAGAGAACGCCAATCGCTTCTGAACCAATCGCATTCGTTTGCCCGTCGGGCAGTGGCGGGATAAAATGCGCTTCGCACTCTGGGGAGCATCCATGGACAAGGGCAAAATCTTTCGCGACCTGCACAGTTCGATCTTCGTCATGCCCAACCCCTGGGACGTCGGCACGACGAAACTGCTGGCCTCCTTCGGTTTCAAGGCGTTGGCGACGACCAGCGCCGGCTTTGCCTTTTCGCGCGGGCTGCCCGACGGCGCGGTGACTTTCGAGGCGATGATCCACCACTGCCGCGACGTGACGGCGGCGACCGGCCTGCCGGTCTCGGCCGATCTCGAGAAGGGCAAGGGCGACAGCGCGACGAGCGCCGCCGAGACCGTCTTTGCAGCCGAGGCGGCAGGCCTCGCCGGCTGCTCGATCGAGGACCACACCGGCGAGCCCGACAAGCCGATCTATGATTTTTCGCATGCTGTCGAGCGCGTCGCCGCTGCAGCGGAGGCGGCACGGGCGCTGAAGCACGATTTCGTCTTCACCGCGCGGGCCGAGAATTTTCTGTGGGGCAGGCCCGACATCGACGACACGATCAAGCGGCTGCAGGCCTTCGAGAAGGCCGGCGCCGACGTGCTCTATGCGCCGGGCATCAGTGACATCGAGACGGTGCAGACCGTCTGCTCGGCGCTGACCAAGCCGGTCAACGTCATGGTGAGGCCCGGCTTCACCATCGCCGATCTTGCCCTGGCGGGGGTCAAGCGCATTTCGCTCGGGCCCTGGCTCACCAATTTCGCCTTCGGCATGCTGGAGACGGCGGCGCGCGAGATCCAGCAGGACGGCACCTTCGGCTTCACCAGCACCGCCATGCCGTTCGGCAAGCTGCAGGCGCTGTTTGCCGAACCCAAAGCATGACGCTCACCGTCGTCGACATGCACACCGGCGGCGAGCCGCTGCGGATCGTCACCGGCGGTTATCCCAAGATCCCCGCAGGCACCATTCTCGAAAAGCGTGCCTATGTGCGCGACCACCTCGATCATCTCAGGAAGATCCTGATGTTCGAGCCGCGCGGCCATTACGACATGTATGGCGCGCTGCTGGTGGAACCCGACCTGCCCGGCGCCGACCTCGCCGTGCTGTTCATGCACAATGAGGGCTATTCGACGATGTGCGGCCACGCCATCGTCGCGCTCGGCCGCTACGCCTTCGACGAAGGGCTGGTGACGCGGCAGGAGCCGCTGACGACAGTCAACATCGAAGCGCCGTGCGGGCTGGTCGTCGCCTCGGTCGAGGTGCAGGACGGCAAGGCCGGTGCGGTGTCGTTCGAAAGCGTGCCGGCCTTTCTGTTCGCCCGCGACCAGGAGGTCGAATTGCCGGGCTTCGGGGCGATCGGCTTCGACATCGCCTATGGCGGCGCCTTCTATGCGCTCGCCGATTGCCGCCAGTTCGGGCTGGAATTCGGCAAAAACCGCGTGCGCGACTTCGTCGATGCGGCGACGGCGCTGACCGGGAAACTGAAGGCCGAGTTCCCGCTGTCGCATCCCGACCATGCCGACCTTGCCTTTCTCTACGGCACCATCCTGACCGACGGACAGGACGTATTTTCCGATTCCCCGACCAAGAACATCTGCGTCTTCGCCGAGGCCGAGGTCGACCGTTCGCCGACCGGCTCGGGCGTCACCGCGCGGCTGGCGGCAATGCATGCCAAGGGCGAAATCGCCGGCCAGACGCGGCTGTTCGAGAGTATCGCCGGCTCGCGCTTTTCCGGCAGCGTGGCGAGGACCGCAAAAGCCGGGCCGCATGACGCCATCATCGCCCACGTCGGCGGCCGCGCCTTCTACTGCGGCCGGGCCGAATTCATCGTCGAACCCGACGACGAGCTGGGACGCGGTTTTCTCTTACGCTAGCGCCGGGCCCAACAAACGGAACGGAGCGCAACGTTTGGCTACGCACCGGAAGCACCGGACACCGCCATTCGCACGCCGGCGTCACCTGAGCATCAGCACTCCTAAGCCGCTTCCCGCGCCGAGATCGCCTTGTGCAGGTGCACCATCATGGCGGCGGCGAACAGCGGCGTCAGAAGGTTGAGCAGCGGCACGGCGAGGAAGCCAGCGACAACCAGCCCGGCGAGGAACACGGTGACCGCATGTTTTTTGCGCAACGCCCGTGCCTCGGCCTCCGGGCGAAAGCGCATAGCGGCGAATTCGAAGAATTCGCGCCCCAGCAGATAGCCGTTGACGATGAAGAAGGCGGCGATGTTGATGCCCGGCACCAGCAGAAGCAGCAAGGCGACGATGTTGCCGAGGATGACGACACCGAAGAATCTTATCGCCAGCACCATCGAGCGCAGTGCCGGCACGGCGCGACCGGGCGGGTCGTTGGGATAGTCGGTGCGCTCGACCACTTCGGCGACGTCGTCGAGAAACAGGCCGGCGATGATCGCCGTCACCGGCGCGATCAGCAGCGCCAGACCCAGCGCGAGACCGATCCCGGCGACGATGAAGCCCAGCCATCCGGCCCAGGACGGCAGGCTGGGCAGCCATGCGTCGATCCATGGCCAGGCCAGCCATTCGAACAGGCCCTCGATTGCGAACCACAGCGCGGCGAGCGCCAGCAAGGTCAGGCCCAGCGTCTTCACGAACACCGAGCGGAATTCGGGCGAGAACAACCGGCTAGCGGCGGCGCGGGCGGCGCTGGAGATCACGGCGTTTCCAATTCCAGGGCTGGTAGTTTCGAGGCAGGCGGAGACAGGACAAAGCACGCACAGCGCGATGCGGTGCATCTGCCGTTCGACCAGATTAATAGATCCCGACCCTAGGCAAAGCCGCATCAAATCGCTAGACCCGCCCGCGGCCGGCGTGGCAGAAAGCCGGTGGTTTTCGCGGAGACATCATTGATGCCGAACTATGACGTGCTTTGTATCGGTAATGCCATCGTCGACATCATCGCGCAGTGCGACGAGGCATTCCTGGAGACGAACGGCATCATCAAGGGCGCGATGAACCTGATCGACACGAGGCGCGCCGAGCTGCTCTACCGCCGCATGGGCCCGGCGATCGAAGCCTCCGGCGGCAGCGCCGGCAACACGGCGGCGGGTGTCGCCAGCTTCGGCGGACGCGCCGCCTTCTTCGGCAAGGTCTCGAACGATGCGCTCGGCGAAATCTACGCCCATGACATCCATGCGCAGGGCGTCGCCTTTGACACCAAGCCGCTCAATGGCGAGCCACCGACGGCGCGCTCGATGATCTTCGTTACCCCAGACGGCGAGCGCTCGATGAACACCTATCTCGGCGCCTGCATCGAGCTCGGGCCGGAAGATGTAGAGGCCGACAAGGCGTCCGGTGCGGCGGTCACCTATTTCGAAGGGTATCTGTGGGACCCGCCGCGCGCCAAGGAAGCGATCCGGCAGACGGCCAAGCTCGCGCATGCCGCTGGGCGCGAAGTGTCGATGACATTGTCGGATTCGTTCTGCGTCGACCGCTACCGCGAGGAGTTTCTGGACCTAATGCGCTCGGGCACCGTCGACATCGTCTTTGCCAACAGCCACGAGATCAAGGCGCTCTACCAGACCGCCTCGTTCGACGAGGCGCTGGCCCAGATCCGCAAGGACTGCAAGATCGCCGCCGTCACCCGCTCGGAAATGGGCTCGGTCATCGTGCGCGGCGACGAGACCGTCACCGTCGACGCGACCAAAATCCGGGAGCTGGTCGACACCACCGGCGCCGGCGACCTCTATGCCGCCGGCTTCCTCTACGGCTACACGCAAGGGCGCAGCCTGAAGCATTGCGGCGACCTCGGCTCGCTGGCGGCCGGGCTGGTCATCCAGCAGATCGGGCCAAGGCCTCGGCAGAACTTGCGCCACGAGGCTGAGCAGGCGGGGCTGCTGTAGGGAGGCGGCACCTCTTCCTTCTCCCCTTGGGGCTGGAGCACCCCTCATCCGACCGAGCTTCGCTCGGCCACCTTCTCCCACAAGGGGAGAAGGAAGAGGCGCTCGCTCCTCACGCCCCCGCCGTGTACGCGGCGATGGCCGCCATGTTGACGATATCGCTGTCCTTGGCGTTGAGCGAGACGATCTGAACCGGCTTGTCCAGGCCGACCAGCAGCGGGCCGATGACGGTCGAGCCGCCGAGTTCCTGCAGCATTTTGGTCGAGATCGAGGCCGAGTGGAAGGCCGGCATGATCAGCACATTGGCCGGACCGGTGAGCCGAATGAACGGGTATTGCGCCATGGCGCGCGCGTTGAGCGCCACGTCGGCGGCCATCTCGCCGTCATACTCGAAATCGACGCGCCGCTTGTCGAGGATGCGCACCGCTTCCTGGACGCGTTCGGAGCGCTCACCCTGCGGATGGCCGAAGGTGGAATAGGCAAGCATAGCGAGCCTTGGTTCATAACCCATGCGGCGGGCAAAGCCGGCGGCTTCCTCGGCGATGTCGGCGATCTGTTCGGCATTGGGCATGTCGTGCACGGCGGTGTCGGCGACAATCACGGTTCGGCCCCGCGCCAGCACGATCGAGGCGCCGATGACGCGGTGGCCGGGCTTGGCGTCGATGGCACGGCGGATGTCGTCGAGCGCCGTGGAATAGTTGCGGGTGACGCCTGTGACGATGCCGTCGGCGTCGCCCAGCGCCACCATGCAGGCGGCGAAATGGTTGCGGTCGTTGTTGATCAGTCGCTGGCAGTCGCGGAACAGGAAGCCCTTGCGCTGCATGCGCTCGTACAAATAGTCGGTGTAGACGCCATTGCGGCGCGACAGCCTGGCATTGATGATCTCGATGCCTTGCTTGCCAAGCTCGATGCCGGCGTTCCTGGCATTCTCCTTGATGATGTCGTCGCGGCCGAGCAGGATGGCGGTGCCGAGCCGCTGGTTCACATAGGAGACGGCGGCGCGCATCACCTGCTCCTCCTCGCCCTCGGCGAAAACGATGCGCTTGGGCTGACGACGCACGCGGTCGTAGATGCGCTGCAGGGTCGAGGCGATCGGGTCGCGGCGGGCGGAAAGCTCCTGCGCGTAGCGGTCGAGGTCGAGGATCGGCTTGCGCGCGACGCCGGACTCCATCGCTGCCTTGGCGACCGCGATCGGAATGGCCGAGATCAGGCGCGGATCGAACGGCACCGGGATGATGTAGTTGGGGCCGAATTTCGGCCGCATGCCCTGGTAGGCGGCGGCGACGTCGTCGGGCACATCCTGGCGCGCCAGTTCGGCGAGCGCACGCGCCGCGGCGATCTTCATGTCGTCATTGATGGTGGTGGCCCGCACGTCCAGTGCGCCGCGGAAGATGTAAGGGAAGCCGAGCACGTTGTTGACCTGATTCGGATAGTCCGAACGCCCTGTGGCCATGATGGCATCGGTGCGGATTTCGGCGACTTCCTCCGGCGTGATCTCGGGATCGGGATTGGCCATGGCGAAGATGATCGGCTTCTCGGCCATCGACTTCACCATCTTGGTGGTCAGCGCGCCCTTGGCAGAGAGGCCGAGGAACACGTCGGCGCCGTCGAGCGCCTCGGCCAGCGAGCGCGCTTCGGTCTTGACGGCATGCGCCGACTTCCACTGGTTCATGCCTTCGGTGCGGCCCTGGAAGACGACGCCCTTGGTGTCGCACAGGATGATGTTTTCAGGCGCAAAGCCCATCGCCTTCATCAACTCGATGCAGGCGACGCCGGCCGCACCCGCGCCATTGCAGACCATTTTCGTGGTCTTCATGTCGCGGCCCGTGATTTCGAGCGCGTTGATCAGGCCGGCGGCCGAAATGATGGCGGTGCCGTGCTGGTCGTCATGGAAGACCGGTATGTCCATCAGTTCGCGCAGCCGCTGCTCGATGATGAAACATTCCGGCGCCTTGATGTCTTCCAGGTTGATGCCGCCGAACGAAGGGCCAAGGAAACGCACGCAATTGATGAACTCTTCGGCATCCTCGGTGTCGACCTCGAGATCGATGGAATCGACATCGGCGAAGCGCTTGAACAACACCGCCTTGCCTTCCATCACCGGCTTGGCGGCCAGTGCGCCGAGATTGCCGAGGCCGAGGATGGCGGTGCCGTTGGAAATGACGGCGACCATGTTGCCGCGCGCCGTGTAGTCGAAGGCGCGGCTGGGATCCTCGGCGATGGCAAGCACCGGAACCGCGACGCCCGGCGAATAGGCGAGGCTGAGATCGCGCTGGGTGGCCATCGGCTTGGTGGCGACGATCTCCAGCTTGCCGGGGCGGCCCATGGCGTGGAATTCCAGCGCCTCCTGCGCACTGACGGAGGGTCCGGCGTTTTCGGTTTTCCTGGCCATGATGCTTTCGATTTCCTCACCCGTGCGGCACCGCTTGAGACGGGTCCAATGCTTTCTTTTGTGGAACGTTCGGGATTAAGGCTACACTTCGCCGCTGTAAACCGCCAAGCAGATGGCTTGGGAATTTTGGAAGCAGCTTGTTGAACGACGAAACGCCCATTCGCAGCGACAGCGCTACGCCGGCCTTTGCGCCGGCGACGCCGATGATGGAGCAGTATATCGAGATCAAGGCGGCAAACCCGGATTCGCTGCTGTTCTACCGCATGGGCGATTTCTACGAGCTGTTCTTCGACGACGCCGAAAAGGCGAGCCGGGCGCTCGGCATCGTCCTGACCAAGCGCGGCAAGCATCAGGGCCTCGACATTCCGATGTGCGGTGTGCCGGTGCATGCCGCCGACGACTATCTGCAGAAGCTGATCGGACAAGGGTTCCGCGTCGCCGTCTGCGAGCAGATCGAGGATCCGGCAGAGGCGAAGAAACGCGGCGGCAAATCGGTGGTGCGCCGCGACGTGGTGCGGCTGGTGACGCCCGGCACCATCACCGAGGACAAATTGCTGGCGCCGTCGGAATCGAGTTTCTTGATGGCACTTGGCCGGGTCAAGGGCGGGGCCGAGCCAAGAGGCGGGGAGCGCGGCAGCGAGACAGGGAACCAAGGAAGTTTTGCGCTGGCCTGGATCGAGATCTCGACCGGCGCCTTCCGCGTTGCCGAGACCACCGCCGACCGGCTGCTCGCCGATGTCTTTCGCGTCGACCCACGCGAGTTGATCGTCGCCGAGCCGGTGTTTTACGACGCCGAGCTGAAACCGGTGTTCGATGTGCTCGGCCGGGTCGCCAATCCGCAGCCGCCGAGCCTGTTCGATTCAGCGTCGGCAGCCGGGCGCATCGCCCGCTTCTTCGAGGTGGCGACGCCGGACAGTTTCGGCACGTTTTCCCGCGCCGAGCTGTCCGCGATCTCAGGCGCAATCGCCTATGTCGAAAAGACGCAGAAGGCCGAGCGGCCGCCGCTGTCGCGGCCCGAGCGCGAGGAGCAGGGTTCGACACTGTTCATCGATCCGGCGACACGCGCCAATCTGGAACTGCTGCGCACCCTGTCCGGCAGCCGTGAGGGTTCGCTGTTCAAGGCCATCGACCGCACGGTGACCGGCGGCGGCGCGCGGCTGCTTGCCGACCGGCTGATGGCGCCGCTGACCGACCCGGCGGCAATTGGTGCAAGGCTGGATTCGGTATCGTTCTTCCGCTCCGAGACTCGACTGTGCCAGGCGGTGCGGGCGAGCCTAAAGAGCGTCGCCGACATGCCCCGCGCCCTGTCGCGGCTGGCGCTCAACCGCGGTGGCCCGCGCGACCTCGGCGCGCTGCGTGCCGGGTTCGAGGCAGCCGGCGCCATTGCCGAACTGTTTGGGGCGACCGCCCTGCCGCAAGAACTGGCGGCGGCGCTGGCGGCGATCAAGGCTCTGCCACGCCCGCTGGCCGAGCATCTGACGCAGGCGCTCAGTGACGAGTTGCCGCTGCTCAAACGCGATGGCGGCTTTGTCCGTTCCAGCTACAATGTTGAACTCGATGAGATGCGAGCGCTGCGCGACGAATCGCGCAAGGTCATCGCCGGACTGGAGCGCTCGCTGATCGACGAAACCGGCATCCGCTCGCTGAAAATCCGGCACAACAATGTGCTTGGCTACTACATCGAAGTCACTGCCAACCACCATGCGATCATGACGAGCAGCGATGGGGCGAAGGCGCGCTTCATCCATCGCCAGACCATGGCTAATGCCATGCGCTTCACCACGACCGAGCTGGCCGAGCTGGAATCGAAGATCGCCAACGCCGCCGACCGGGCGCTGGCGATCGAGCTTGCCGCCTTCGACAGGCTGACGGCGGAAGCGGTCGGCGAGGTGGACAAGATCCGCGCCGGCGCCGATGCGCTTGCCGTGCTCGACGTATCCTCGGCACTTGCCCAGCTTTGCGAAAGCGAGGCCTGGTGCCGGCCGGTGGTGGACTCGAGCCTCGCCTTCGCCATATCAGGCGGGCGGCATCCGGTGGTGGAACAGTCGCTGCGGCGTTCGGGCGAAGGACCGTTCGTCGCCAATGATTGCGATTTGTCGCCGGAAGGCGGCGCCAAAAACGGCGCGATCTGGCTGCTGACCGGCCCCAATATGGGCGGCAAATCGACCTTTCTCAGGCAGAACGCGCTGATCGCCATCCTCGCCCAGACCGGCTCCTTCGTGCCGGCGGCATCAGCCCATATCGGCGTCGTCGACCGGCTGTTTTCGCGTGTCGGCGCCTCCGACGATCTGGCGCGCGGCCGCTCAACCTTCATGGTCGAGATGGTCGAAACGGCGGCGATCCTCAACCAGGCCGGCGAACGCGCGCTGGTGATCCTGGACGAGATCGGCCGCGGCACCGCTACCTTCGACGGCCTGTCGATCGCCTGGGCGGCGGTCGAGTATCTGCACGAGAAGAACCGCTGCCGGGCGATCTTCGCCACCCATTTCCACGAGATGACGGCACTGGCCAGCAAACTCGCTCGACTGCACAATGTCACCATGCGGGTCAAGGAATGGGAGGGCGATGTGGTCTTCCTGCACGAGGTCGGCAAGGGTGCCGCCGACCGCTCCTATGGCGTGCAGGTGGCGCGTCTGGCCGGCCTGCCGGAAGCGGTGGTCGGGCGGGCCAGGGAAGTGCTGCACCAGCTGGAGGCGGGCGAGGTTTCGGGCAAGGCCAACCGGCTGGTCGACGATCTGCCGCTGTTTTCGGTGGCGCTGAAACGGGAAGCGCAAAAGCCGGCCAGGGATGACGCACTCGGTGCCGCGCTCGGCGCGATCAACCCCGACGAGATGACGCCGAGGGAGGCGCTGGAAGCGCTTTATCGGCTGAAGGGAATGGCGGGGAAGTAGCTGGGCCTCGTCCGATAGTGCTCTACGGCGCCCCCCTCTGTCCTGCCGGACATCTCCCCCACTTGGGGGGAGATTGGCAGCTTCGCAGACAGCATCTTTTCTCCAGTGTTGGAGATTGGCGAAGACGATGGGGATAGCCGATCTCCCCCCTTGTGGGGGAGATGTCCGGCAGAACAGAGGGGGGCGCGAAGGAACGCGGCCTTAGTTTTATTTCCCCGCTACTATCCTCAAATCATCTGCAGCCCGCGCTTGCGGGTTGGCGGCGGGAAAGCGCGGTCGATGTCGGCGAAATCTTCCGGGGTGAGCTCGATGTCGAGCGCGGCGGCATTCTGGCGGACATGCTCTTGTCTGCCGGCCTTTGGAATGGCGATGACGCCTAGCTGCGCCATCACCCAGGCCAGCGCCAGCTGAGCCGCCGTCGCATTGTGGCGGGCGGCGATAGCCTCGAGCCTGGTATTGCGCGCCAATACGCCCTGATCGACCGGCGAATAGGCCATCAGCGGAATGCCGCGCTGCCGGCCCCATATTGCAAGGTCGAATTCGGGGTCGCGCTGGGACAGATTGTAGAGGATCTGGTTGGTCTGCACGCTGTCGCCGGCCGGCAGGCTGACCAGTTCCTGCATCTCATGGGTGTCGAAATTGCTGACGCCCCAGTGGCGGATCTTGCCGGCCTTTTTCAACGCCTCGAAGGCCTCGACCGTTTCCGCCAGCGGCACGCTGCCGGGCCAGTGCAGCAGATAGAGATCGATCCGGTCGGTGCGCAGATGCCTGAGGCTTCCGTCGCAGGCCGCCGGCACGCCGGCGCGCGAGGCGTTGGACGGCAGCACCTTGGAGACCAGGAACACCTCGTCGCGGCGCCCGGCAATGGCATCCGCCACCACCTCCTCGGCCCCGCCGCTGGCATACATTTCGGCGGTGTCGATCAGCGCCATGCCGAGATCGAGCCCGAGCTTCAGCGCGTTGATCTCATCGGCGCGGCGGCGGGCGTCCTCACCCATTTTCCACGTGCCTTGACCGAGCACGGGAACGGCTTCGCCCGAGGGCAATGTGGTGGTTCTTATCGTTGACGGCATGATGCGCTCCAGTCGAGACTGGATGGCACCACACCCTTCGGGAGAAATCCACCCCAGATTTCCCGCGAGCTGCCTGATGCTACTTCACCGGATGGGCGGCGAGCCAGGCCTGCATCTGCTTGATCTCGGCTTCCTGCGCCGCGATCACCGCCTCGGCCATTTTTCGCATTTCCGGATGCTTGCCATTGGCAAGCTCGATCTCGGCCATGTCGATGGCGGCCTGGTGATGCGGGATCATGCCGCGGGCGAAATCGACATCGGCATTGCCGGAATATTCAATCGCCATCATGGCGGTGTGCATCTTGTCCATCGCCGCCTTGTAGCCGTCGGTCGAAGGGCTTTGCGCGCCCATCGCGCCCTTGTCGTGCGCCCCCATGTCGTGTTTCGTCTCCTGGGCTTGCGACGGAATGCTTTCGAGGAAAACGGCAAGCAGCATTCCCGCCGCCATCAGCAGCAGCACGATCTTCTTGGCCAAGGTCATTCATTGTCTCCTTTTTTGAACGAATTTCTATCTGGGGGCTTGGCTCAGAGTTTCAACGTTCTGAGCCGCAACGCATTGGTGATGACCGAGACCGAGGACAGGCTCATCGCCGCCGCCGCCAGCATCGGCGACAAAAGCGTACCGGTGATGGGATAGAGCACGCCGGCGGCGACCGGCACGCCAAGCACGTTGTAGAGGAAGGCGAAGAACAGGTTCTGGCGGATGTTGCGGATCGTCGCCTGGGCGAGCGTGCGGGCCCGGACGATGCCGTTGAGATCGCCCTTGACCAGCGTGATCCCGGCGCTTTCGACCGCTACATCGGCGCCGGTGCCCATGGCGATGCCGACATCGGCGGCGGCCAGCGCCGGCGCGTCGTTGACGCCGTCGCCGGCCATGGCGACGCCGGCGCCCCTGGCGCGCAACTCCTCGACCAGGGCGCTCTTCTGTTCCGGCAGCAGGCCGGCACGCACCTCGTCGATGCCGAGTCTGCTTGCGATGGCCTTCGCCGTGCGTTCGTTGTCGCCGGTCGCCATGATGATCTTCAGGCCGCGTTCGTGCAGCGCCTTGATCGCCTCTGATGTCGTCGCCTTGATCGGATCGGCGACGGCGACAATGCCGGCCAGTTTGTTGCCGACGGCGACGAACATCGCGGTCTTGCCGTCGGCCTGCAGCGCTTCGGCGCTGGTCGAGATGGATGCGATATCGATGCCGAGATCGGCCATCATCGCGGCGTTGCCGAGCGCGACCTTCTTTCCCGACACCGTTCCGGAAACGCCCTTGCCAGTGACCGCCTCGAAACCATCGGCGTCGGGAATTTTTACCCCGCGCTCACTGGCACCTTCGACGATCGTCTCGGCCAGCGGATGCTCCGAGCCTTTTTCGAGGCCGGCGGCAAGTGCCAGCAGATCATCTTCCGTCATACCCTCGGCGGCGGCGACGTCGGTCAATCTCGGCCGGCCTTCGGTCAAGGTGCCGGTCTTGTCGACGATCAGCGTGTCGACCGAGGCAAAGCGTTCGAGCGCCTCGGCGTCCTTGATCAGCACGCCGGCATGCGCGCCGCGCCCTGTGGCGGTCATGATCGACATCGGCGTGGCAAGGCCCAGCGCGCAGGGACAGGCGATGATCAGCACCGAGACCGCCGAGACGATGGCAAAGATCAGGCTGGGTTGCGGCCCGAAGATCGCCCAGGCGATGAACGCAACGATCGCAACCACCACGACGGCCGGGACGAAATAGAAGGAGACGCGGTCGGCCAGGCCCTGGATCGGCGCGCGCGAACGCTGCGCCTTGGCGACGAGCTCGACGATCCGCGCCAGCGTAGTTTCGGCGCCGATCCTCTCGGCGCGCATGATCAGCGAACCGTTCTTGTTGAGCGTGCCGCCAGTGAGCGGGTCGCCTTCAGTCTTTTCGACCGGCAGAGGCTCGCCTGACAGCATCGATTCGTCGATGGAAGAGCGGCCTTCCAGCACGATGCCGTCGACCGGCACGGCGTCGCCAGGGCGGATGCGCAGGCGGTCGCCGGCCTTGACCGTGTCGAGCGGCACGTCGTTTTCGGAACCGTCCTCGCCGATCAGCCGCGCGGTCTTCGGCGCGAGGTCGAGCAGCGCGCGGATCGCCGAGCCGGTTTTTTCACGGGCGCGCAATTCCAGCACCTGGCCGAGGAAAACCAGCGCCACGATGACGGCGGCCGCCTCGAAATAGACCGGCACCGTGCCCTCATGACCGCGAAACTGGTGCGGAAATATATCCGGGAACAGCGTGGCGACGACGCTGTAGAGATAGGCGGCGCCAACGCCGAGCGAGATCAGCGTCCACATGTTGGGGCTGCGGTTGAGAACCGATTCCCAACCGCGATGGAAGAAGGGATAAGCGGCCCACAATACAACCGGGCTGGCCAGCGCCAATTCCACCCAGATCTTGGTCGAATCGTCGATGAAGGCGCTAAACGTCACGCCGAGCATCGGCGCCATGGCGAAGATCAGCAATGGCACAGACAACGCGGCACTCACCCAGAAGCGCCTGGTAAAATCGACCAGTTCCGGGTTCGGCCCCTCATCGCCGGTCGGCACGCCCATCGGTTCCAGCGCCATGCCGCAGATCGGGCAGGCGCCTGGCTTGTCGCGGACGATTTCGGGATGCATCGGGCAGGTGTATTGCGTGCCTTTCGGCATCGGCTGCGGCTCTGGCCTGTCGCCAAGATACTTTGCCGGCTCCGCCTCGAATTTCAGCTTGCAGCCGGCCGAGCAGAAATAGAAGCCCTGGCCGTCATGCCGGGCAAAGTGCTTCGCTGTGGCACGGTCGACACGCATGCCGCAGACCGGGTCGGTGGCGGTAAGGTACTTTCCCGGCTCGGCGGTGAATTTCGAACGGCAGCGCTCGCTGCAGAAGTGAAAGAGATGGCCGCCATGCTCGGCTGTCGGCTTGCCGACGGCCGGATCGACGGTCATGCCGCAGACCGGATCGCGAATGACGGCGTCGGCCACGGACGGAGCAGCTTTCGCCGCGCAGCAGCCGCTATGGGCGTAATGGTCGTGGTCGGAATGGGTCATGCGGAAAGGCCTCTCTGTCTCGATCTCGAAACGGAGGTAGTGCTTCCAGTGACTGGAAGGTCAAGGGCCAATTTCGACGTTTCGTTGCCCTAGTGCGTGCCGGACGGGCCTGGGCGGAAAAATCCCGCAGCCAAACCGCATCCACGCTATGGACGCCGCCACTTTTGGGCTTGGCAACATCGTCCAGCAAGACCATCTATCAGCTTGTTCCAGCGCTGTGCGTCCAGGGCCAGTTCCTGGACGAAGCGACCATCTGCCGGCGGCGGCAGGAGGCGATTATCGCGTTGGACTACCGTGGAGAGCGTGTCCGTCCGTCCCATACCCAGCGCCGGGAAAACGCGCTATAGACGCCGCCGAAACGGCGAGGCCGAACGGCACTTATGGCAAGAATCTCTCTAAAGCTCGATGAACTGATCGACAGCGAAGCCTTGCGCTGCGAGATGACCGCGCTGACCGCGGCCACGGCAGGCGACGGCTCCGGCAAGGCTGCGCGCGCCGGTGTTCTCCAGCTTCTCAAGGGCAGGCTGGCCGCCGGCCGCAGCATCGCCGAACGCATGCTGATGGACGACGGCAGCGGCACCGCCTGCGCCGCCCGGCTGTCGCATCTCATGGACGAGATCATCCGCGCGCTCTACGATTTCGCCGCCACCCATGTCTATCGCGTCAAAAACCCGTCTTCGGCCGAACGCATGGCCGTCGTCGCGGTCGGCGGCTATGGCCGCGGCACGCTGGCGCCGGGATCCGACATCGATCTCCTCTTCCTGCTGCCCTACAAGCAGACGCCATGGGGCGAGCAGATCGTCGAATACATGCTCTACATACTGTGGGATCTGGGGCTGAAGGTCGGCCACGCCACCCGCAACATCGACGAATGCCTGCGGCTGTCGCGCACCGACATCACCATCCGCACCTCGATCCTGGAGGCGCGTTTCCTGTGGGGCGAGCAGAAACTCTACGACGAGCTCCTGCAGCGTTTTGACCGCGAGGTAGTGCGCACGACCGGGCCCGAATATGTGCAGGCCAAGCTTTCCGAACGCGACGAGCGCCATGCCAAGGCTGGTGAAAGCCGCTATCTGGTCGAACCCAACGTCAAGGACGGCAAGGGCGGCTTGCGCGACCTGCAGACCTTGTTCTGGATCGGCAAGTATTTCTACCGGGTGCGCACCGGCGAGGAGCTGGTCGACAAGGGCGTCTTCACCGGCACCGAATACCGGGAGTTCCAGAAGGCCGAGGACTTCCTGTGGGCGGTGCGCTGCCACATGCATTTTCTCACCGGCAAGGCCGAGGAACGGCTGCATTTCGACATCCAGCGCGAGATCGCCGAGCGGCTGGGCTACACCACACATCCGGGCCTGTCGGCGGTCGAACGCTTCATGAAGCATTACTTCCTCGTCGCCAAGGATGTCGGGGATCTGACCCGCATCTTCTGCGCTGCGCTCGAGGAAGAGCAGGCCAAGCATGTGCCGGGCTTCAACCGTATCTTCCTCACCTTCTCGCGCCGCAAGCGCAAGCTTGCCGGCACGTCCGATTTCATTATCGACAACCATCGCATCAACATCGCCGACGACCTGGTGTTCGAGCGCGATCCGGTCAATCTCTTGAGGCTGTTCTGGTTTGCCGACAAGCACGGGTTGGAATTTCACCCCGATGCGCTGAAGCTGCTGACCCGTTCACTCGGCCTTGTCGGTAAGGCGCTGCGGCGCGACGAGGAAGCCAACCGGCTGTTCCTCGACATATTGACGTCGGACCGCAATGCCGAACTCAATCTCAGGCGTATGAACGAGGCGGGACTGCTGGCAAAGCTGATCCCGGATTTCGGCAAGATCGTCGCCATGATGCAGTTCTCGATGTACCACCACTATACGGTGGACGAGCACCTGATCCGCTGCATCGGCGTGCTGGCCGAGATCGAGCGC
This sequence comes from Mesorhizobium sp. WSM4807, assembly GCF_055811615.1. Taxonomy (NCBI): domain Bacteria; kingdom Pseudomonadati; phylum Pseudomonadota; class Alphaproteobacteria; order Hyphomicrobiales; family Phyllobacteriaceae; genus Mesorhizobium; species Mesorhizobium sp. WSM4807. The sequence continues at coordinate 294,362 of NZ_JBVVQY010000001.1, read as the reverse complement.
GGCGACGGTGAAAAGATCCACCCGCTTGCACACTCGCTGATGCCGGGGCTGAAGAAAAGCCGCGAGGCGCTCTATGTCGCGGTGCTGCTGCACGATATCGCCAAGGGCCGGCCCGAGGACCATTCCGAAGCGGGCGCCCGGATCGCGCGGCGCACCTGCCCGCATATGGGGCTGTCGGCGGCCGATACCGAAACAGTCGCCTGGCTGGTCGAGAACCATCTGATCATGTCGATGACGGCGCAAACGCGCGATCTCAACGACCGCAAGACGATCGAGGATTTTGCCGCGACCGTGCAGTCGGTCGAACGGCTGAAGCTGCTGCTCATCCTTACCGTCTGCGATATCAGAGGCGTCGGGCCCGGCGTCTGGAACGGCTGGAAAGGGCAGTTGCTGCGCACGCTCTACTACGAGACCGAATTGCTGTTGACCGGCGGGTTTTCGGAGGTGTCGCGTGCGATGCGCACCGCGGCTGCCCGCGAAAAGCTGGCCGAGGCGCTCGCCGATTGGCCGGAAAAGGCGCGCAAGCGCTATGTCGCCAAGCACTACGAGAATTATCTGCTGGCGGTCGATCTCGCCGACCAGCTTCGCCACGCCGAATTCATCCGCGAGGCGGATGCGGCGGGCAAGAAGCTCGCCACCATGATCAAGACCCATCAGTTCGAGGCGGTGACCGAGATCACCGTGCTGGCGCAGGACCATCCGCGCCTGCTATCGGTCATTGCCGGCGCCTGTGTGGCGGCCGGCGGCAACATCGTCGACGCGCAGATCTTCACCACCTCCGACGGCCGCGCGCTGGACACCATCCTGATCTCAAGGGAATTCGACCGCGACGAGGACGAGCGCCGCCGCGCCGAGCGCGTCGGCCGCCTGATCGAGGACGTGCTGTCGGGCAAGAGCTGGCTGCCGGAGATGATCGAAAAGCGGACCAAGCCGCGGCGCGGCGCCAAGGTCTTCCGCATCCAGCCACGCGCCGAAATCCGCAATACGCTGTCGAACCGGTTCTCGGTGATCGAGGTCGAGGGGCTGGACCGGCCGGGCCTGCTGTCCGAGATCACCGGGGCGTTGTCCGACCTGTCGCTCGACATCGCGTCGGCACACATCACCACTTTCGGCGAAAAGGTCATCGATACCTTCTACGTCACCGATCTCACCGGCCAGAAGATCGACAGCCCGACACGCATGGCCGCCATCCAAAACAGGCTGATTTCGGTCCTCGAAGGCGCCGTGCCCGAACGCGGCGGCAAGGCCAGGGCCGCGGCCGAGTGAAAACCACCATTTATTTGTCCCAATCCTGCAGGCAGTCTCCAGACACATGAGCCTTGTCAAAAAGTTCGCGACGGTCGCTTCCGGCACGCTGATGAGCCGTGCCCTCGGCTTCGGCCGTGAGATGCTGATGGCGGCCGCACTCGGCACTGGGCCGATCGCCGACGCCTTCAACGCCGCCTTCCAGTTCCCCAACACTTTTCGCCGGCTGTTTGCCGAAGGCGCCTTCAACGCCGCCTTCGTGCCGCTCTTCGCCAAGGAGATCGAGACCCACGGCACCGATGGCGCCAAGCGCTTTTCGGAAGAGGTGTTCGGCGTGCTGTTCACGGCGCTGCTGGCACTGACCATCGCCATGGAACTGGCGATGCCGCTGATCGTGCGCTACCTGGTGGCGCCGGGCTTTGCCGACACGCCGGGAAAGTTCGAAATGACGGTCCGGCTTGCGACCATCATGTTTCCCTACCTGATCTGCATGTCGCTCGGCGCCATGATGGCCGGCATGCTGAATTCGCTGCGCCGCTATTTCGCCGCCGCGGTGGCGCCGGTGTTTCTCAACATCATCCTGATCGGCGTGCTCGCCTATGCCTGGCACAAGGGATCGGACGCGCGCACCGTCGGCTTCGCACTGGCTTGGGGCGTGCTGGCGGCGGGGCTGGTGCAACTGGCGATCGTCTGGGTGGCGGTGCGCCATGCCGGCATCTCGATCGGTTTCCGCCGGCCAAAGATGACGCCCAATGTCAAGCGGCTGCTGATCCTGGCGCTGCCAGCGGCAATCACCGGCGGCATCACCCAGATCAACCAGCTGATTGGCACCGCGATTGCCTCGGCGCAGGACAGTGCAGTGTCGTCGCTCGCCTATGCCGATCGCATCTACCAGCTGCCGCTCGGCGTCGTCGGCGTCGCCGTCGCCATCGTGCTTCTGCCCGAACTGTCGCGGGCGCTGAAGTCAGGCAATCTGATCGAGGCGGCCAATCTGCAGAACCGGTCGGTGGAGTTCACCTTGTTCCTTACCTTGCCAGCGGCGGCGGCACTGCTGGTCATGTCGGAGCCGATCGTGGGGCTGGTCTACGAACGCGGTGCGTTTGCCGCCAACAACTCGACGCCGATCGTGGCGGCGATCCTGGCGATCTTCGGCTTGGGCTTGCCGGCCTTCGTGCTGATCAAGGCGTTCACCCCCGGCTATTTCGCCCGCGAGGACACGCGCACGCCGATGATCTTCGCCGCCATCTCGGTGGCCGTGAACATCACCACCGCGCTGACGCTGTTTCCGTCGATGGGCGCGCCGGGCATCGCCGTCGCCTCGGCCATCGCCGGCTGGGTCAATGCGCTGATGCTGCTCGGCGTGCTGATCCGGCGCGGCCATTGGGGCCGCGACGTACCGCTCATGAGACGCATCCCACGGCTGGTGCTGTCGGCGGCGGTGATGGGGGCGGCGCTCTATACTGCCGAGCACTGGTTTGCCGTCCAACTGGCCTCGGCCTCACCGCTGGTCATCAAGGCTACGACGCTTCTCGCGCTGGTAGCCGGCGGGGCGTTGCTTTATTTCGTCACCGCCTTCGCCATCGGCGGCGCCGATTTCGGCATGATCCGGCGCAATATCAGGCGGAGGGGCTCCCCTTCGACTAGGGAATAGTCTCCAGATCCGTAAACCGGAACTCGTCCGCCGTCGAAAGCATCGGAACGGCGTAGTGGCGCGCGCAAGCGTAGTGAAAGCAATCCGCGAGGTTGAGGCGATTTGGCCCGGATCGAAATCGCATGGCTGCATCCAACGACAGCGAGACTGCGGCTGACGGATCGGGCAGGTCACGAACCGCGATATCTCGTTGCTCCAGGAATGCGATGACCAGACCCCTGCTGTCGTCGACGGAAATCGCGAACTTGTCTGGGCGCGCAAGAGCCACCGCCGCTTCCCATACGGCTATCGCGGACGTGAACCGTTCTGCAGCTGCAACCACGGCGTCGGAGCAGCGTTCAGCTTCGTTCTCATCGCTCAGGATGGCGATTATCGCGGCCGCATCGATGAACATCAGTTCTCCCCGGACATTTCATCGAAGACCGAGCGAGGGAGTGGCCTGCGCGCCTTGTCGTTCAGCTTGATTCCGATTTCCGCGCGAAGGCGGGCGGCGGTTTGGAGAGGCGTCTCGCGGTTGCGCCGGCGCTCCAAAGCTTCACGCATGGCGATCACAATCGCCTCGGTGATGCCGACGCCCTCGAGCTTGGCGAAAGCACGCGTCAGATTGTCCGCCTCCTTGTTGTTGATATTGATCGTCATCGGTCTTGCCTCATTGGTGTAGCTGACATTATGTAGCTATCTACATTGCCTCGTCAACGCCGGGCGAAACGGAAGCCATTGCCTCGGCGCTAAGTCAATTTTGTTCTTGCTTTGTGCCGGCAGTTATGCTATCAATCTCGCCACGGTGCTGATTTGCGCCGACGACCCGCCGTAAGGCGGGGCTTTTGTTTCTAGTCGGCGCTATCCTCCCTCTTGCGGCGTCTTGCTCAGCCGAGGCCAGGCGCTGCGCCGCTCATCCAACGGCCTCTTGATCCGCTCCCCGCTCTCGTCCATAAGCGCGCCGTCGAAAGACTTTCGCCGCGCGCGAAACGGCCCTCCACAAGCCAGGGAAATCCCATGACTGACTCCAATCAGCCCGTCTTCAATCAGCCTGCCTTCAAACCGCTCGTCTTTTCCGGCGTCCAGCCGACCGGCAATCTGCATCTCGGCAACTATCTCGGCGCCATCAAGAAATTCGTCGCCCTGCAGGACACCTCCGATTGCATCTATTGCGTCGTCGACCTGCATTCGCTGACCGCGCAGCTCGTCCATGACGATCTCAGGGACCAGACGCGCTCGATCACCGCGGCGTTCCTCGCCTCCGGCATCGACCCGAACAAGCACATCGTCTTCAACCAGTCGCGGGTCATGCAGCACGCCGAGCTCGCCTGGATCTTCAACTGCGTGGCCCGCATCGGCTGGATGAACCGGATGACGCAGTTCAAGGACAAGGCCGGCAAGGATCGCGAGAACGCCTCACTTGGGCTGCTCGCTTATCCGAGCCTGATGGCGGCCGACATCCTCGTCTACCGCGCCACCCATGTGCCGGTCGGCGACGACCAGAAGCAGCATCTGGAGCTGACACGCGACATCGCGCAAAAATTCAACAACGACTTCTCGGACCGCATCGCCGGCCTTGGCGTCGGCGTCGAGATGAAGGTCGGCGAGGAGACGGTGAACGGCTATTTCCCGCTGACCGAACCGATCATCGGCGGACCGGCGGCGCGCATCATGTCGCTGCGCGACGGCTCGAAGAAGATGTCGAAGTCGGATCCGTCGGACCTGTCGCGCATCAATCTGACCGACGATGCCGACACCATCTCCAAGAAGATCCGCAAGGCCAAGACCGACCCCGAGGCGTTGCCCGGGGAATTGGACGGCCTGGCCAGCCGGCCCGAAGCCGAAAACCTCGTCGGCATCTATGCAGGTCTCGCCGAGATATCGAAGGAGGCGGTGCTGAAAGAGTTCGGCGGCCAGCAATTTTCGGTGTTCAAGCCGGCGTTGGCCGACCTCGCCGTGGAAAAGCTGGCGCCCGTTGCCGGCGAAATGCGCCGCATTTCCGATGACCGCGCCTATGTCGACGCGGTGCTCAGGGATGGCGGCGAGCGGGCCGGCGCCTTGGCCGAGGCGACGATGAAGACCGTGCGCGACATCATCGGCCTGCTGCAAAGCTGAACCTTAAAGCGCCGCGCGTCCATTTGGACGCGCAAGGACGTTCCAACGCACCCGACATCGCTACATCCGCCGGTCGCTTGCGGCCGGGCTGTGGCGGTGGCAGATTGCGACCGAAACCATCGAACAGGGTGAATATGGTCTCCAAACGCCTCAGCCGCGAAGCCGGCCATCGCCGCAAGTTCCTGGCGATCATCGACGACACGCCCGAATGCGAGCGGGCCGTCGTCTACGCCTCGAAACGCGCGCAGAGCACCAACGGCGTGCTGGTGCTGCTCTATGTGATCGAGCCCGACGATTTCCAGCATTGGCTGGGTGTCGAGAAGATCATGCGCGAGGAGGCCACCGCCACCGCGCGGGCGGCGCTTGATGCGTACGCCAACAAGGTGCGCCAGAAACTCGGCATCGAGCCGGAACTGGTGGTGCGCGAAGGCAAGCCGACCGAAGAGATTCACAAATTGATCGAGGAAGACCAGGATATCGCCATCCTCGTGCTGGCGGCCGGCGCCGGCAAGGAGGGGCCGGGGCCGCTGGTCGGTGCGGTTGCCGGCAAGGGCGCCGCCTTCCCGATCCCGGTGACAGTGGTGCCGCAGAACCTGTCCGACGAAGAAATCGACAGCCTGGCGTGAAGTGTGCTGATATTCAGGTGAGGTCGGCCTGCGAACGGCGGTTTCCTGCGCTTCCGTACCCAAAAGTACGCTCCGCTCCGGTTCTCGGAAACCGTCATTTTTCGGCTCGGCCTGACCTGAATCTCAACACACCTCAAAGTATGTTGCAGAAGACCGCAAAAACATTCTCCCAGCCAGCCGTTCCGGCGAAGCCTTTCGCTTGAATGTCCTGCCGATAAGGCCTATTTAGAATTATTCCAAACTATCTGCCCGAATGGGCACGGAGACATCCATGTTCATCCAGACCGAATCGACGCCAAATCCGGCAACATTGAAGTTCCTGCCCGGCAAGGAAGTGCTTGTCGAAGGCACCGCCGATTTCCGCGATGCCGACAGCGCCGCTACGGCTTCGCCGCTGGCCGGCCGGCTGTTCGAGATCCCCGGCGTCACCGGCGTCTTCTTCGGCTATGATTTCGTCACCGTGACCAAGGACGGCCCCGATTGGCAGCATCTGAAGCCGGCGATCCTCGGCGCCATCATGGAACATTTCATGTCCGGCGCGCCGGTGATGGCCAAGGCCGGCCCCGCCGCCGAGACCAGTCAGACCGGCGAATTCTACGACAAGGCCGACGAGGAACTGGTCATCACCATCAAGGAACTGCTCGACACACGGGTGCGCCCGGCCGTCGCCCAGGACGGCGGCGACATCACCTTCCGCGGTTTCGAGAACGGCACTGTGTTCCTGCACATGAAGGGCGCCTGCGCCGGCTGCCCGTCATCGACGGCGACGCTGAAGCACGGCATCCAGAACCTGCTCCGGCATTTTGTGCCCGAGGTTCAGCAGGTCGAGCAAGTCTCTTAGAGACTCCGCTCAAAAATACGCTAGTTCACCTTCACGCGATAACAAAACAAAAAACCGGGCCAAAGTGCCCGGTTTTCTGTTCTGGACGTCTGTTGTTGCCTAGACGGTCCGCATATGAAAGTTTTTACAGGACGATGACCTTGGCGCCGACCGAGGTGCGGTCGTAAAGATCGATGATGTCCTGGTTCATCAGCCGGATGCAGCCCGACGACATCGCCTTGCCGATCGAGTTCCACTCCGGGCTGCCATGCAGGCGGTAGCCCGAATCGCCGCCCTTGTTGAACAGATACAGGGCGCGCGCGCCGAGTGGGTTCGTCAATCCCGGCTCCATGCCGCCGGCAAACTTGGCGAGCTCCGGCTGGCGCCTGATCATCGCCGAAGGCGGCGTCCAGGTCGGCCATTCGCGCTTCGCCGCGATACGGGCGGTGCCGCGCCATTCAAAACCCTCGCGGCCGACGCCGATGCCGTAACGCATCGCCTCGCCGCCGCCCATGACGTAATAGAGAAACTTGTTCTGCGTATCGACGACGATGGTGCCCGGCTTTTCATCGGTGTCGTAGCTAACGACCTGCCGGCGGTACTTGAACGGCACCTTTTCGATCGGAATGCGCGGCAGTTGATAGCCCGCATCGGTCATCGGACCGTAGTTGTTGGTGAATATCCGCGAGCCGATGGTGCTGCAACCAGCAATAGCCGTCGACAGCGCAAGTGCGGCGACGATTGCGAATGACTTCATGCGCATGAAAAGGTCCGATGCCCCACCCAAGAGATAGCGGCACGAGACGGCCGCCTTGTCGCCATCATTCATGCTGGCATTTGCTTTGCTTGCCAAGCGCGCGATGCCTATATGCAGGGGCTTACATGCCGGTAAGTCCGCAACTGTGGCTTTCCGGCAACGGCCTTCATAAGATTATGTAGGAAATTCAATGGGGCGGTCCGCCAGCCCGCCAGAAGTCGAGGAACCGTCATGAATGTCGGAGATGCCGCCCGCCGTTCCGGCCTGCCGGCCAAGACCATCCGCTACTATGAGGAGATCGGCCTGATCCGACCGCAGCGCGCCGGCAACGGCTACCGCGACTATTCGGGCGCCGACATCCACCGGCTGACTTTTCTGCGCCGCGCGCGCAATCTTGGCTTTTCGATCGACGACTGCCGCCAGCTGATGGCGCTCTACCAGGACCGCAGCCGCGCCAGCCATGACGTGCGCGAGATCGCCGCCGCGCATGTGAGTGCAATCGAGGAGAAGGTGCGCGAGCTGCAGTCGATGCGCTCGACCCTGCAGAAGCTGATCCATGCCTGCCACGGCGACGACAGACCTGACTGCCCGATCCTGGACGATATGGCGGGGGCTGCTTTGCCACGTGATAATGTGTCCGCACAGGTGTGAAGGTTGCGCGGCGATGGCATTCGATGCTGTCTTTGACGTTTCGCGAGGGAGGCGATTGCCGCGGTCTGCGCCAAGGCGTGCCGGTTGCGATCGAGATGGCTGACGCGGATGGAAGGGCCTGATCCTTCAAAGGGATGATCGCCGCAGATAAAATGAGCCGATGCCGTCAGCGCGAAGAGACCATGCGCGAGGTCCGGGTGCTGTTATTTGTGCCGCCAGACCTTGCAGGCCGAGATCACCAGAATTGCCGCCAGCAGCGGGAGCAGGATTTGCTCGGGGACCACTCCAAGCAACTGCCCACCGATATATGTCCCGACAATCGATCCGGCAGCCATGGCCAGCAAGAACGCCCTGTTCCTGCCGATAACCGAAAAGCTTTGGTCGCGGCTGTAGCGCGTGAAGCCGACCAGCATCGTCGGCAGGCTTACCGCCAGCGATAAAGAGCCCGCCGGCTTGATGTCGGCACCGAACAGAAGGACAAGTGTCGGGATGAGCAGTTCGCCGCCTGCCACGCCGAGCAGGGATGCCACGACGCCGATGGCAAACCCTGCGATGATCCCGGCCACGATCAATGCGGCTCCGGTGACCAATTGCGATCCTGCAGCATCAGGATCATGGCCGAAAACCAGGACAATCGCGACAAGGATCAGCAGCGCGGCAATCACCTTGTGGAGCGTTGCGGACTGGAGGTGCGTTGCCCATCCTGCCCCAAACCAAGCGCCTAGAAGGCTGCCAGCCAAGAGATTGAGTATGATCGGCCATTGTGCGGCTACCGAGGCTAGCGGCACCGCGCTGGCCCGGAATGGCAGCGCCGTAGCGACGACAACCAAGCTGGCGGCCTTGTTCAAGATTACGGCCTCAAGGGCGGCAAATCGAAACAGACCGATCAGGAACGGCAGACGAAACTCTGCACCGCCAAGGCCGATCAACCCGCCAAGCGAACCAACACCAGCTCCAACTGCAAATGCACCAAGGCCACGACGTTTATTCATTGAATCGACATGCCGTGGCGAGCCCCCGAACGCCAGCCGTTTTCCAGGGGGGTTCGTCTATGCAAATCGCTATTGGCGGCAGGGTCAATGCTTGATGAGGCTACAGTGCCGATCAAGAGGTGCCGTCGACACGCTCGGCTATGGCGAATGCCTGTAGGTTCCTTGCCTTGCCGTGGTCTTCTTCGGCGTTGGCGATAATCGAGAAGAACGCCGCACGGGCGATGTCCTTCTTTGAGGCGTTCGGGTGTTCCTTCCTGGCCGCTTTGATCAATTGCTTGGGTGCCATGTCAGGCGTCACGACCCGCATCAGGGTGTCGGCTATCGCCTGCATCTCGTCCGCGTTCATCATCCAAACTCCTTAGAGTCACCCGCATTCGCACAGTATCTCATATTCCTAATGTGTGGAAAACGTGCGGCGTCCGTTTGGGAACCAACCGAGATTTCACGTAAAAATCCACACACGCATGCGCGCCTTGGGTGCATCAAAAAGGCGGTGCAAACCGTGAACAAAGTCTGGCATGATGCCGCCATGCCAATCATCTCACCGATTCCTCTCAACCCTCTCATCGACGGCCGCCAGTCGGAACGCGCTATGCTGGTCAGGCGCGGCGTGCAGCGGCTGCTCAAGGAGATGGGCGCGCGTGTGCTGCCCGAGCTGTCGCTGGCGACCGGGCGCCGTGCCGACCTCGTCGCGCTGACCCGCCAGGGTGACATCTGGATCATCGAGATCAAATCCTCGATTGAGGATTTCAGAGTCGACCGCAAATGGCCGGATTACCGGCTGCACTCCGACCGCTTCTTCTTCGCCACGCATCCCGGCGTGCCCTCGGAGGTCTTTCCGCAGGAATGCGGCTTTATCCTCTCCGACGGCTACGGCGCCGAAATCCTGCGCGATGCGCCCGAGCACCGCTTGGCGGCGGCAACGCGCAAGGCGCTGATGCTGAGGATCGCGCGAGCGGGTGCATCGCGGCTGCTCGCGGCGGAACTCGCCGGTGTGGCGGTGCCGGCGCTGGAGGGCGAGAGCGAATAGGAGTGCGCCGGTCGGCGACAAGCCTCGCACGTCGCCACCCAGCGTTGGCATCGGACCGTGCCTTTCTGCGGGCCTGCCGATCCCCTCGAGATGATTTTTGATCTTGCACCGATGATTTCCGCCTGCCTGCGCTGTCCTGATCAATAGGCGCTGGAATGGTCCGGTGGCGGAAAGAGAGGTGATCCATGGGATCGTTACAAGGTCAGAATGTCGTCGTCATCGGAGGAAGCCGGGGTGTCGGCCGCTCGATCGTGGAAGCCGCGCTTGGCGAAGGGGCAACAGTGCTTGCAGTTGCTCGTGGCACAGAAGCCCTGAAACAGCTCTCCCGGGAGACAACAGGTGTGAAGACGCTGGCGGTCGACGCCACCAAAGAGACCGCACCCGATGCGGTTTTCGCCGCGCTTGAACCAGACGTCCTGGTGATCTGCGCCGGCGCCCTCGCTCCGTCCGCGCCCGTCCAGGAACAGAGCTGGGAGGACTTCTCGGCAAACTGGGAAATGGACGTCAAGGCATCGTTCCTGTTCTGCAAGGCGGCACTCCAGGGTCGGCTCAAGCCGGGGAGCCGGGTGGTTCTGATCTCCAGCGGTGCGGCATTCAGCGGCGGGCCGCCGAACTCTGGCGGCTATGCCGGCGCAAAACGCATGCAGCTGTTCCTCGCCGGTCATAGCCAGAAGGAATCGGACCGACTTGGTTTCGGCCTGCGTTTCATGGCGCTTTCGCCGGCGCGCATCATGCCGGGCACCGGCGTCGGCGATCGCGGCATCGACGGCATTTCGGCCTATATGGGCATTAGCCCGGCGGACTTCCTGGCGGGCATGACCGACATGCAGACGCCGGCCGATGTCGCACGGGCTGTAGTCGCGCTCGCCACCGGCCAAGCGCAGGGCTGCTCCTTCGTGGTGAGCGGCAGCGGACTTGCGGCGGCGGCATGAGGCGCGCAGGATGCCAGCCGACTTCAGCACCGCGGGCTTCCTATGACAGACGCTCCTGGCCCTGTTGAGCCATTGGGCCTGCCGGTCCTCGATCGGCTGGCCTTCGAGCGCTTGACAGTGGCTCATCGCCGCGAGCTCAAGCTCCACTGCTACCGGATGATGGGCTCGTTGCACGACGCGGACGACCTCGTGCAGGACACTTTCCTGCGGGCGTGGCGCGCACGGTCGCAGTTCGACGGACGAGGCTCGGTTCGCGGCTGGCTCTACACAATCGCCACCACTAGCTGCCTCAACGCCATCAAGGCGAGGTCGACGGCGCATCGCATTCTCCAGCAACCCGAACGGCCGCCCTCCAACGGGCGGGCCGTCGGCGGGCCTGCCGAGCTCACCTGGCTGGAGCCCTATCCGGACGCCGAGCTTCCGGACCTCGTTGACGGCGAGCCCGGCCCGGAAGCGCGCTACGAGACCCGTGAAGCGGTGCAACTTGCCTTCGTCGCGGCGATCCAGCTTCTGCCGCCCAGGCAGCGGGCCGCCCTGTTGCTTTGCGACGTGCTGGGGTGGTCTGCGGTCGAGACGGCGCAATTGCTGGGTGGATCGGCCGCTTCGATCAACAGCGCCTTGCAGCGGGCCCGCGCAACGCTTGGCGAGCGATACCCTCAGGGACGCCCCGTGCAGCGGTCACGGTCCAGTCCGGAGGAGGGCCTGCTGCTCGAACGCTACATGCGTGCCTGGCAGACCGCCAACCTCGACGGCTTCATCGAACTCTTGAGGGAGGACGCCACCTACCACATGCCGCCATGGCGGGAATGGTACCAAGGGCGCAAGGCGATCCGCGATTTCATCGAGACCGTGTGGGGCAATTTTGCCGGCTATCGCACGGTGGCCACCCGAGCCAACGGCCAGCCCGCTGTCGGGGTCTATGCACTGGACCATCGTGACCGTGTATGGCGACCCCACTCGCTGCATGTCATTGAGCCCGCCGACGGCAAAATCGTTTCCCTGACGATCTATGTGCCGCCGCTCGGGCCCGAACTGTTTGCAGCCTTCGGCCTGCCGCCGGTCTAGTCCGCTTCCGCCTCGCCCGCCGCCGGCGCGATCAGCAGCACGGCGGCGCCAAGCAGTGCCGCGATGAGCGATCCGGCCAGGATGCCGACCTTGACCGCGTCCTGCAGCTCGACGTTGCTGGCGAAGGCGAGCAGGCCGATGAACAGGCTCATGGTGAAGCCGATGCCGCAGAGCAGCGAAATGCCGATCATGTGCAGCCAGCCGGCATTGACCGGCAGGTCGGCGAAGCCGAGCCGGATGGCAATCGCGGAAGAACCGAATACGCCGACCAGCTTGCCGGCGACGAGGCCGGCGGCGACGCCCAGCGTCAGCGGCTCGACCAGGGTGGCTGCGCTCAGGCCGGCGAGCGAGACGCCGGCATTGGCGAAGCCGAAGATCGGGATGACGACGAAGGGCACTATTCTGTGCAGGCCGTGCTCAAGCCGGTGCAGCGGCGAATGTTCGAGATCTTGTCCGACGCCCGGGGAGACTTTCAAAGGTATGGTCAGGGCCAGCGCCACGCCGGCGAGCGTGGCATGGACGCCCGATTTCAGCACCAGCACCCACAGCACGACACCAAGCAACAGATAGGGCAGCAGCGTCAGCACGTTCATGCGGTTGAGAACGACGAGCAGAGCGATGACGGCGAAGGCAGCGCCGAGATAGGCGAGCGACAGGCCGCTCGTGTAGAACACTGCGATGATGATCACGGCGCCAAGATCGTCGATGATGGCGAGCGCGGTGAGGAATACCTTCAGCGACCCCGGCACGCGGCTGCCGAGCAGCGACAGCACGCCAAGCGCAAACGCGATGTCGGTGGCGGTCGGGATCGCCCAGCCGGACAGAGCGGCTGGGTTGTCGCGGTTGATGGCGACATAGACAAGTGCCGGCACCAGCATGCCGCCGGCAGCGGCGATGCCGGGCAGGGCGCGCCGCGGCCAGGTCGAGAGCTGGCCGTCCAGCATCTCGCGCTTGATCTCCAGGCCAACCAGCAGGAAGAACACGGCCATCAGGCCGTCATTGATCCAGTGCGATACGCTGAGGGGTCCCAGATAGGCGTGAAGGGCATCGAAATAGGTTTCGGCCAGCGGCGAATTGGCGACGACCAGGGCCAATGCCGCGGCTGCCATCAGGACGATGCCGCCTGCCGCCTCGCTGGCTAGGAATTCGCGAAAAATGGAGATCGGCCGCGGCTTCTGGTCCTGCATGTCGTCTCCGTCCTATCGGCCGGCAGGGCCGGTGTCGCCTCGTGCGATGATGCGCAAACACCAATGGCAGGGCAAGTCTCTACAGCGCCGCGTATCCTTAGGGCGGGCAAAGGACGCTGTAGCACTTTGCTTTTGCGCTTAATCCCCAGCGACAACCGAGTCCGCCATTCGCCGACACGAACCTTCGGTTCGGTCAGGCGTCAGCGCGGCGCGCGCTTGGCGAGTATCCGCTGCAGCGTGCGGCGATGCATGTTGAGCCGGCGGGCGGTCTCGGAGACGTTGCGATCGCACATTTCGTAGACGCGCTGGATGTGCTCCCAGCGCACCCGGTCGGCCGACATCGGGTTTTCAGGCGGTGCGGCGCGTTCACCCGCCGTGCGGGTAAGGGCCGCGAAAATGTCGTCGGCATCGGCCGGCTTCGACAGATAGTCGATGGCTCCCAGCTTCACCGCCGTCACCGCGGTGGCGATGTTGCCGTAGCCGGTGAGGATGATGGCGCGGGCGTCGTCGCGCTTCTCGCGGATAGCGGCGACGACGTCGAGGCCGTTGCCGTCGGCGAGCCGCATGTCGACCACGGCATAGGCGGGCGGCTTGGCGCGCGCCTTGGCCACCGCTTCCTCGACGCTCTCGGCCGTCTCGACCACGAAGCCCCTGGTTTCCATGGCACGGGCAAGGCGCGTAAGGAACGGCTTGTCGTCGTCGACGATCAACAGCGAGGTGTCCTCGCCTTCAACCATTGCGCCAATCGTTTCGTCGCCATTCATCGTCTTGAAATTCCTGCTGCCCGATTTTTATGCAGATATAGTTTTGGAGCGCTATTGTCCAATTCAAGCCGTGTCAAACATGGTGGCCGAAGCCGATTCAGGGTTGAGGAAGACGCTGCGCGGCCAGGATATCTGCACGACGGCGCCCTCGCCGGGTTCGTTTGAATTGCGGAAATCGAGCGTAGCCCCCGAGCGCTCAAGCAAGGTCTTGGCGATGAACAGACCCAGGCCCAGGCCGCCGCCGGCCTCGGTGCCCTGGCGCGTCGACATGTAGGGCTCGCCGATGCGGTCGATGATTTCGGGAGGGAAACCCGGCCCGTCGTCGACGATCGAGAAGGTGACGGCAGCCTCGTTCCAGCTCCAGCGCACGGTGACGGCCTTGCGGGCAAAATCGACGGCGTTCTCGACCAGATTGCCGAGGCCGTAGATGACGCCGGGATTGCGCCGCCCGACCGGTTCGGGGCCGATGCGCTCGCCAGGGCGAAGCTTGATTGAGATGCCGAAATCGCGGTGCGGGGCCGTCATCTCCTCGACCAGCGAGGTTAGCGGCAGACGGGAGAGATGCGCCTCACCCTCGGAGGACAGGCTGGTCAGGCGCTTGAGGATTTCGCGGCAACGCTCGCTCTGCGAGCGCAGCAGCGTCACGTCCTCGCCGTATTTCGGATCGTTGCGGAGCGCCTTCTCCATCTCCTTGGCGACGAGCGTGATGGTGGCAAGCGGTGTGCCGAGCTCATGCGCGGCGGCGGCGGCAAGGCCGTCCAGCGCCGACAAATGCTGCTCGCGCTGCAGCACCAGCTCGGTGGCGGCAAGCGCGTTGGCGAGCAGCCGGGCTTCCTCGGCCACGCGGAAGGCGTAGATCGCGGTGAAGGCGATCGAGGAAAACACCGCCATCCAGATGCCGGCGACGTAGATGAACGGCATCTCCAGCGGCGCACCCTCGTACCAGGGCAGCGGCAGATGGAAGAAGACCAGCAGGCTCGCCGCCACCATCACCAGCGCGCCGAGGATGGCGGTCAGGCGCAGCGGCAGCGACGTCGCCGAGATGACCACGGGCACGGTCACCAGTACTGAAAACGGATTGGTGAGGCCGCCGGTCAGATAGAGCAGGCCGGCAAGCTGCAGGCTGTCGATGGTCAGGATGGCGAAAGCCGGCAGCGGGGTCAGCCGATGCGCAGCCGGATAACGGAAGGTCAGCAACAGGTTCATCCAGGCCGAACAGGCGATCAGCGCGAAGCAGGGGCTGACGGGCAGCGGGAACTTCAGCCCATAGGCAACGACGATAACCGCCAGGCTCTGGCCGACGATGGCAAGCCAGCGCAGCCTGATCAGCGTGTTGAGGCGCAGCCGCTGGCTTTGCTGGAAGTCGGGCGCCCGCAGGATGTTTATCATGGCCAAGGATTTATAGCCGGAAAAGGATAAAGGCTAGGTCCCCCGCGGTTTGGCGCGACTGGTGGCGGTGGCGAGAAGCGGGTTCTCCGGCCAGACGTGCCGGGGGTAGCGGCCACGCATGTTAGCCCGCACATCGGCCCAGGAGCCGCGCCAGAACCCGGGCAGGTCGCGGGTCGTCTGGATCGGCCGGTGCGCCGGCGACAAAAGCTCGAGCGTCAGCGGTACGGTGCCGTTGGCGATTGCGGGATGCCGGTCGAGACCAAACAGCTCCTGGACGCGGATCGCCAGCACCGGCCATTCACCGTCATAGCGGATCGGCACGCGGCTGCCCGACGGAGCGTCGAAATGGGTCGGCGCCAGTGCCTCGATCCTGCGCTGGAGATCGTGCGGCACCAATGCCATGAGGCCGGCCGAGAGCACGCCCGGATCGATCGCGGCAAAGGACGCTGCGCCGGAGAGGAAGGGCAGCAGCCAATCGTCGAGGCGGTCGACGAGCGCCGCGTCGGAAACATCGGGCCAGGGCGCGCCGAGGCCGCGATGCAGCCAGCCGAGCCGTTGGCGCAACGTTTCGGCCTCCTTGCCCCACGGCAAAAGCGACAGGCCGTGTTCGCGCAAGGCGTCAAGGATGGCGCGATCCGCGTCAACGCCGGCCGGCGCCGGCAGCATGCGTTCGGACAGGGTGATGGCGCCGAGGCGAACGGTTTCGCGCACGCGCACTGCGCGCCTGTCGCGGTCGAAACCGGTTTCGCGGCTGGTCTCGATCTTGTCGGCAAGCGAAGCGCGAATGTCGGCCTCGTCTATCGCCGCTGCTGCCGTGATGCGGGCGTTCTGCGCCTTGCCCTGCAGATCGGCGACGACGAGCCAGGCCGCGCCCGCCAGCGGATCGGCGGTGTCGAGCATGGCGCCCGAACCGTTGGCCAGCACGAACCGGCCGCGTTCGCCGCGCGCCTTGGCAACGCGGTCCGGCCAGGCATGGATGAGGAGAGCGCCGGCCCTACCCTCCCCCTCGAGGGGGTCCGAAGGACGGGCGAGACCCGTGGCTCGCCCCGGTACGTCGATCCGCGAAGCGGACCGGGGTGGGGTCGAGTCGGGCACGCCATCGGCGACCCCACCCCGTCTCCCTCGCTTCGCTGCGCTCGGCTCGCTCGCCGACCCTCCCCTCGAGGGGGAGGGTGACGCCTGTTTCGCCAGCCGCTCGGCAAGCTGCCGCGCAGCGGTGGCGCGCGGCGATCTTTCGGATCGGAACCGCATTACCCGCCGTTCGAGGTCGGCGCCGTCGCCGCCAAGGCCACGCTCGGTGAGCAGCACGGCGAGCATGGCCGCCTCGAACGCCTGGCCGGTTTTTGCCGCCTCGGCGACCATGTGAGCGAGCCGCACCGGCAGTGCCAGCCTGCGCATCGCAGCACCCGATTCCGTCAGGCGCCCTGCCTCGTCGACGGCGTCGAGCGCCCGCAGCAGCGCCCTGGCCTCGTTGAGCGCCGGGGCCGGCGGCGGATCGAGGAACGAGAGGCTCACCGGGTCGGCGACACCGAAGGTGGCGCAGTCGAGCAGAAGTCCGGAAAGGTCCGCCTCGAGGATTTCCGGCGGGGTGAAGGCGGGAAGTGCCGCCGTCTGCTCGGCCCGCCACAGCCGGATGGCGACACCCGGCTGTGTGCGACCGGCACGGCCGGCGCGCTGGTCGGCGGAGGCTTTGCTAACCCGCACCGTCTCCAGCCGCGTCAGGCCGCTGGCTGGCTCGTAGCGCGGCAGCCGCGACAGGCCGGAATCGATGACGACGCGCACGCCGTCGATAGTGATCGAAGTTTCGGCGATCGACGTCGCCAGCACCACCTTGCGGCGGCTGGACGGCGCTGGCTTGATCGCGGCGTCCTGCGTCTTGTTGTCGAGCATGCCGTAGAGCGGCACGATGTCGGTGTCGGCACTGACGCGGCCTTGCAGCCGCTCGGTCGTGCGCTCGATCTCGCGCTGGCCGGGCAGGAAGGCGAGCACGCTGCCGCTCTCATCGGCAAGGGCCGTGCGGATCGCCTTGGCCATGGCGTCTTCAATGGCGATGCCGGCCGGCCGCTCGTCGTAGCGGATGTCGACGGGAAAAGCGCGGCCCTCGCTCTCGATCACCGGGGCGCCGGA
The DNA here is from genome assembly GCF_055811615.1 of Mesorhizobium sp. WSM4807. Taxonomy (NCBI): domain Bacteria; kingdom Pseudomonadati; phylum Pseudomonadota; class Alphaproteobacteria; order Hyphomicrobiales; family Phyllobacteriaceae; genus Mesorhizobium; species Mesorhizobium sp. WSM4807. The sequence continues at coordinate 277,032 of NZ_JBVVQY010000001.1, read as the reverse complement.
AAGCAGTCGCGCGACGCGCGCGCCGTCGAGCGTCGCCGACATGACCAGCAATCGCAGCTCGGGCCTCAGCGCACCTTGCACGTCAAGCGCCAGCGCCAGACCAAAATCACCGTCGAGCGAGCGCTCGTGGAACTCGTCGAAGAAAACAGCCGAGACACCGGGCAGCTCCGGATCGTCGAGGATCATCCGCGACAGCACGCCTTCTGTGACGACGAGGATCCTTGTCCTCGCAGAAGTGCGGTTTTCCATGCGCATGGCATAGCCGACCGTCTCGCCAGGTTCCTCGCCGAACAGTTCGGCCATGCGGCGGGCGGCGGCGCGGGCAGCCAGCCGGCGCGGCTCCAGCAGAATGATCTTTCCCGTGCCGAGCCATGCTGCATCGAGCAGCGCCAGCGGCACCAGCGTCGTCTTGCCGGCGCCGGGCGGCGCCACCAGCACGGCGCTGTTGCCATGACCGAGCGCTTCACTGAGCGCCGGCAGCACGGCGGAGACCGGAAACTGCGGCAAGGGTTTTCTGGTCATTGTTCCAAGGATGCATCCATCCAATTGCGGATCCGCAGCGCCCGCATATCAGCGGTGGCGGTCGCCGCGCAACCGGCAACGGGCCAACTCAAAGCCGGGTCCGTGAGAACGGGTCCAGCGCACGGTGCCGCGCCTCACCTCCTCGCGCACCCTCGAGGCCCGAGCCGCCAATGACGGCGAGGCCGACAAGCGACAGAAGATCTGGCGACAGAAGATCTGGCGACAGAAGGTCCGGATATTCCTGGAGAAAGCGCCAGGATCACCGCCAGAGGATCTGCAAGTAATGCGTCGGCGCGATCTGCCCAGGCTTTTGACAACGGCATCGTTGCATGAACAGCTTGCATGGGCGAGCAAGGCGAGCAGAATTCCGTTCGTCCCGTTATTCCAGTTCCAGGGAGAGAGCAGAGTGAAGATACTGGCACTCGGTGCGCATCCGGACGATATCGAGATCTTCATGTTCGGTACGATGGCGGCCTATGCCGCACAAGGCGCAGAATTGGTTTTTGTGATAGCCACGGATGGCGGCAAGGGCGGGAAGGGCGATCCGGGACTACTCGCGCGCGCCCGCCGCGAGGAAGCGGCTGTGGCGGCGGACCTGCTCGGCGCGACATCGCACTTCCTCGATTTTCCGGACGGCGCGCTGGTTGCCGATGCCGCGCTGATCGCGGCGCTGAAGACGCTGATCGGGGATATCAGGCCGGATCTGGCGATCACCCATGCGCCGAACGACTATCATGGCGACCACCGTGCGCTGTCGGACGGCGTGCGCATCGCGGCGTCCTTCGCTGTCCCGGTGCTGCATGCCGATACGCTCGGCGGCACCGGTTTTTCGCCGACGCATTATGTCGATATCTCCGGGCATTTCGAGCTCAAGGCGATGGCGATCCGGGCGCATCAGTCGCAGGATCCCGAACGTTTCGTCGATGCGGCGCGCACGCAGAACGCGTTTCGCGCCGGCCAGTGCAATGGCGCGACCGGTTCCTTCGCTGAGGCCTTCCGCTTCGAGCCGATCTTCCCCTTCGCCGATATCCGCGCCCTGCTGCCGCCCGCCCCAGTGATCCGGCCGGTGACGGTGAGCACCAAAACGGTCAAATGAGCCGGCACCCGCGCGCCCAACGATCTGACACGCGCCTTTCCTGAACCAGCGACCGATGCGCTATGCTGCAGCGCAGCGACGAATTCGCTTGCCTTGTTTAGTAAAAATTGCATCACTAAACAAATTACTAAACATCCGCCGCTCAACCGCGTCGTTATGTTTAGACCCCTGAGGAGGGGGTTGAGGCTTTTTGAAACCGTCATCCGGGCGCGTTTCGCAAATGGGAGGAAGGCATGAAATCGACCTTGAAACTGACGTTGGGACTGACATCGGCGATGTTTGCGTCGACCGCCGTTTCGAATGTCGCGCAGGCTGAAGATCTGACGCTTTGCTGGGCAGCCTGGGACCCGGCCAACGCGCTTGTCGAATTGTCCAAGGATTTCACCAAGGAAACCGGCATCGGCATGAAATTCGAGTTCGTGCCGTGGACCAACTATGCCGACCGCTTTCTCAACGAACTGAATTCCAAGGGCAAGCTGTGCGACCTGATCATCGGCGACAGCCAGTGGATCGGCGGCGCCGCCGAGAACGGCCACTACGTCAAGCTGAACGACTTCTTCGACAAGGAGAAGATCAGCATGGACGACTTCGTGCCGGCGACCGTCGTCGGCTATTCCGAATGGCCGAAGAACACGCCGAGCTACTGGGCGCTGCCTGCCATGGGCGACGTCGTCGGCTGGACCTACCGCAAGGACTGGTTCTCCAAGCCGGAACTGCAGAAGGAATTCAAGGAAAAGTACGGCTGGGATCTCGCCGCGCCGACGACCTTCGACCAGCTGAAGCAGATCGCCGAGTTCTTCCAGAAGCGCGAGATCGACGGCAAGACGGTCTATGGCGCGTCGATCTATACCGAGCGCGGCTCCGAAGGCATCACCATGGGCGCCATGGACGTGCTCTACAGCTTCGGCTTCAAATATGAGAACCCCGACAAGCCCTACGAGATGGACGGCTTCGTCAATTCCGAGAAATCGGTGAAGGGTCTGGAGTTCTACAAGGCGCTCTATGATTGCTGCACGCCTCCCGGGGCCTCGAACAGCTACATGGGCGAAGGCGTCGATGCTTTCAAATCCGGCCAGGTGGCGATGCACATGAACTTCGCCTTTACCTGGCCAGGCCTGCAGAAAGACGAGAATGTCGGCGGCGACAAGATTGGTTATTTCGCCAATCCTAAGGGGCCCGACGGCGATCAATTCGCCCAGCTTGGCGGCCAGGGCATCTCGGTGGTCTCTTACTCCGACAAACAGGAGGCTGCGCTCAAATACATCAAGTGGTTCGCCAACAAGGATGTTCAGGCCAAATGGTGGTCGCTCGGCGGCTTTTCCTGCCTCAACGCAGTCGTCAAAGATCCAGGCTTCCCGGCCAGCCAGCCTTACGCGCAGACCTTCCTCGACTCCATGGCCATCGTGAAGGATTTTTGGGCAGAGCCCAGCTATGCGCCGCTGCTGCAGGCGTCGCAGAAGCGCTTCCATGATTACGTCGTCGCCGGCCAGGGGTCGGCCAAGGATGCGCTCGATGGCCTGGTCAAGGACTGGACCGAGGTCTTCCAGGACGATGGCAAGATGTAATTGGGGCAAGACCTGACCGGCTCCTCCCGAGCCACGACCGCGTGTCCCGTGCCACCCTTGGCACGGGACACAGTTCAGATAAATTCCATTGTCGAGACGACCCAAGTGACCGAAGCGGGACTGACCATGCTCAATCGGACTGCGGACAGCGTTGCCCGGGCTACGCCTGAGCCGTTGGCCCGCAAGGTCCGGGGCATCAGCGACAACGGCCTCGCCTGGCTGTTCATCTCGCCGACGATCCTGTTGCTGCTCGCCATCAATATCTTCCCGCTGTTCTGGGCGATCTATCTGTCCTTCACCAACTACCGCGCCAACCGTCCGAACGAGGTGGTCAGGAATGTCGGCCTTGCCAATTACAAACGCATCCTCGGCGACCAGGACATCTGGATCGCCATGCAGACGACGGCGCATTTCGTGTTCTGGACCATTCTCCTGCAGACGCTGATCGGTTTTACCCTCGCCTGGCTGATTGACCGGAAGTTTCGCGGCCACGCCTTCTGGACGACTATCATTCTGGTGCCGATGATGCTGTCGCCGGCAGTTGTCGGCAATTTCTGGCGCTTCCTCTACGAGCCGCAGATCGGCCTGTTCGCCTATGCCATCTCGTTCGTCACCGGCATTCCGGCGACGCAGATCGGCATGCTCTCCAACGTGTCGCTGGCGCCGTGGTCGATCGTCATCGTCGACACCTGGATGTGGACGCCTTACGTGATGCTGATCTGTCTCGCCGGCCTGCGTTCGATCCCCGAATACATCTATGAGGCGGCAGAAGTCGACCGTGCCTCCAACTGGCGGCAGTTCTGGTCGATCACGCTGCCGATGGCGCTGCCCTTCATCATGCTGGCGGTGCTGTTCCGCGGCATCGAGAACTTCAAGATGTTCGACATGGTCAACCTGCTCACCGGCGGCGGACCGGGATCAACCACCGAAGTCGCCTCGATCACGCTGAAGCGGCAGGCCTTCGAAAGCTGGCGGACCGGCTATTCCTCGGCCTTCGCCATCATCCTGTTCGTCGCGGTGTTCGGACTTGCCAACATCTACGTCAAGGCGCTCAACAAGGTGAAGCAGAGATGAGCCTGACGTCAGCCCACTCGGTCGTCGCACCCTCGGCCACGTCGAAGCGCGTCGCCGGCACGATCATCGTGCTTTACGCACTGATCTCAATCGTGCCGCTGCTGTGGATCTTCGCCACCAGCTTCAAGACACCGCCGGACTCGATCGCCTATCCGCCAAAGATCCTGTTCCAGCCGAGCCTCGAGGGCTACTGCAATCTGTTCTCGACCCGGACCCGGCAGACACCGGAATACATCAACTCGCTGGGACCGGCGACGGGCGTCTGCGACGAGACAGTGCGCAAGCGCAACATGGTGATCGCCGGCCCGTCCAATTTCATGCCGCGCTTCGTCAATTCGCTGATTATCGCCTTCGGCTCGACCTTCTGCGCTGTGTTCCTCGGCACTCTGTCGGCCTATGGCTTCTCGCGCTTCAAGGTGCCGTTGGCCGACGATCTCCTGTTCTTCATCCTGTCGACGCGGATGATGCCGCCGATCGCCGTCGCCATCCCGATCTACCTGATGTATCGCGAGCTTGGCCTGTCGGACACCGCGCTCGGCATGATCCTGCTCTACACCGCGGTCAACGTGTCGCTTGCGGTGTGGCTACTGAAGGGCTTCATCGACGAGATCCCGCGCGAATATGAGGAAGCGGCGATGATCGACGGCTATACGCGGCTGCAGGCCTTCTGGCGCACCGTGCTGCCGCAGGCGACCACCGGCATTGCCGCGACCGCCATCTTCTGCCTGATCTTCGCCTGGAACGAATATGCGTTCGCCGCACTGCTGACCTCGGGCACGGCGCAGACCGCGCCGCCCTTCATCCCGACCATCATCGGCGAAGGCGGCCAGGACTGGCCGGCGGTCGCCGCCGGCACGACGATCTTCCTGGTGCCGATCCTGGTGTTCACCATCCTGCTCCGCAAGCAGTTGCTGCGCGGCATCACCTTCGGCGCGGTGCGCAAATGAGCCTGACCCAACCCGCAAAACGCAAGTCGCGCTGGCCGGCATGGGCCAGGCGCGGACTGATGGAGAATATCGCCACAGTAATCATTGCCATTGGCTTCCTGATGCTGTTCCAACCCTTCGCGCTGTCGCTTTACACTTATTCCTTCATCACCATGCTGGCCGGCACGGCGATGTTCATCATCGTCTCGAAGTTTCCGGAGTAGACGATGGCGGAGATCAGGGTCGAGCATCTGAGAAAGGCATTCGGCGATTTCGTCGCCGTGCAGGATTCCAGCTTCGTCGTCGGGGATGGCGAGTTCTTCGTCATGCTTGGGCCGTCGGGTTGCGGCAAGACGACGACGTTGCGCATGATTGCCGGGCTCGAACTGCCGACCGGCGGCAAGATCCTGCTCGGTGGCGAGGACGTCACCATGCGGCGTGCCCGCGAGCGCGACATCGCCTTCGTCTTCCAGTTGTTCGCGCTCTATCCGCACATGAATGTGCGTAAGAACATCGGTTTCCCGTTGCTGGCGCAAGGCATGCCAGGCATCGAAATCCGCCAGCGCGTCGAAGAGACGGCGAAGCTGTTGCGCATCGACCATCTGCTCAACAAATCGGTCTCCGGCCTTGCCGGCGGTGATCGCCAGCGCGTCGCGCTCGGCCGCGCCATCGTGCGGCGGCCAAAATGCTTCCTGATGGACGAGCCGCTCGGCACGCTCGACACCGAATTCCGCGATCTCATGGTCCATGAGCTGCGCGAACTGCACAACCGCATCCACGCCACCACGGTCTACGTCACGCATGACCAGATGGAAGCGATGTCGATGGCCGACAAGATCGCGGTTATGAACCACGGCGTCATCGAGCAGTTCGGCACGCCACGCGAAATCTACGACCGGCCGGCGACCATTTTCGTCGCCGATTTCATCGGCTCGCCGCCGATGAATTTTCTCGGCTTCGGCGGCGGGCTTTCAAAGGGCGCCAGGGAGATCGTGGTGCAAGGCGCCAAAGTGGCGGTGCCGGAGGTGCGCGAGGACATCGCGCCGGCCGAGATGGCGCTCGGCATCCGACCGGAACACATCCGCTTCGACGACGCGTCGAAGCTGCGCGGCACCATCTATGGCACCGAATATCTCGGCACCACGCAGATCGTTGCGGTGGAGACATCCGGCGGCATCATCAAGGCGCGGGTGCCGGCCGAAATCCGGCTCAATGCGGGCGACCATGTCGGCCTAGCGCTGAGCAGCGCACGGCTGTCGCTGTTCGAGAAGGGCTCCGGCCGCGCGGTGCGAACCGCAATCCATGACGGGGCTTCCCAGGGAAGAGCGCATCATGGCTGACGTGCAGATCAAAGGCGTGACCAAGAGCTTCGGCGAACATGTCGCCGTTGATACTCTCGATCTGCACGTCGCCGATGGCGAATTCGTCGTGCTGCTCGGCCCGACCGGCGCCGGCAAGACGACCACGCTGCGGCTGATCGCCGGATTGGAACGGCCGGATATGGGCTCGATCCATATCGGCGGCCGCGATGCGACAATGTTGTCGCCGGCCGAGCGCGACACGGCCTTCGTCTTCCAGCAATATTCGCTCTATCCGCATCTGTCGGTCTACGACAACCTGGCCTTTCCACTGCGCTCGCCTGCGCGGCGGCTGGGCGAGGACGCGGTGCGCCGCCGCGTCGAGGATGTGGCCAAGATGGTGCGTATCCACCACAAGCTGAACAACCGCTCCACCAAGCTTTCCGGCGGCGAGATGCAGCGCGTCGCCATCGGGCGCGCCCTGGTGCGCAAGCCCTCGATCTATCTGATGGACGAGCCGCTGTCGTCGCTCGATGCCAAGCTGCGCGCCGACCTCCGGCTCGAGCTCAAGCGCATCCAGGCCGAGCTCGGCGCCACCATGCTTTATGTCACGCACGACCAGATCGAAGCGATGACGATGGCCGATCGCATCGGAATTCTCGCCGACGGCGTGCTGGTGCAGATCGGCACGCCACGCACCATCTACTCGGAGCCGGCAAACCTTCATGTCGCCGCAAGGCTCGGCCAACCGGCGATCAATCTGTTGCCGACCGGCCTGCTGCCGGATGGCGATATGCCGGCGGGAACCAAAACGATCGGCGCGCGTACAGAACATCTGTCGATCGGCAAGGCATCGAACGGCCCCGCCGACGGCGTTGTTAACTGGGTCGAACATTTGGGCGACCAGAACCACCTGCATGTGACGGTGGGAAGCAAAAAGCTGGTGACGCTGACCGACCCCGACATCCAATTGGAAAAGGGCGACAGGGTGATTATCCGTTACCGGGCGCCGCTGTTCTTCGACCAGGCCGGCAATAGGATTGCAAACCGATGAGCGCTGGGACGATGGTCAAGACTGGGACGATGGTCAAGGTTGACCTGAAGACACTGATATCCGTCACCGCCGACACGATTGCCGCCCACGCGGACGAACTGACCGCGCTCGACCAGGCGATCGGCGACGGCGACCATGGGCTGAACATGAAGCGCGGCTTCGAGGCAGTGCGGGCGGAGGCCGAGGCGTTTGCGGCAAAGCCATTGCCGGAGGCGCTAAAGGCGATCGGCACCAAGCTGGTGATGACCGTCGGCGGAGCCTCGGGCCCGCTGTTCGGGACGCTGTTCATGGCGCTCGGCAAGGAGATTTCCGCAGAGCCGGATCGCGCCAATCTGGCTATGGCTTTCGGCAGGGCAATCGAGGCGGTGGCAGCCAGGGGCAAGTCGCAGGTCGGGCAAAAGACCATGCTCGACGTGCTGCAGCCAGTGCATGACGCCCTGCTGCAGGGAAAAACCGAGGCGGAAATCGCCGATGTCGCGGACAGTGCGGCCGATGCCACCGTGCCAATGAAGGCGTTGCGCGGACGCGCTTCGTTTCTCGGCGACCGCTCGATCGGCCATATGGATGCCGGCGGGCGCTCGGTCGCGCTTCTGGTGCGGGCTGTCACTGAGACCATCGAGGGGCACGCATGAGCAATGTCGGCATCGTTATCGTATCGCATTCACCGCTGGTCGCCGAGGGCACGGCCGACATGGTGCGCCAGATGGTCGGCGACGAAGTGCCGCTTGCATGGTGCGGCGGAAACGGCCATGGCGGGCTGGGAACCAATGTCGAGGCGATCATGGGCGCCATCAACAAGGCCTGGTCGGAGGCGGGTGTCGCCATACTTGTGGATCTCGGCGGCGCCGAGACCAACAGCGAGATGGCGGTCGAGATGATCGGCGAGCCGCGTGCGCACAAGATCATCGTCTGCAATGCGCCGATCGTCGAGGGCGCGGTGATGGCGGCGACGGAGGCTTCCGGCGGCGCTTCGCTCAGGGAAGTGGTGGCGACGGCACACGAATTGTCGCCATCGTGAATAACAGGAATTTTGACAGCATGTCGGCATCCGCAGAAGCCACCGTCCTGATCAGCCATGAGGTGGGCCTGCATGCGCGCCCTTCGGTGAAGTTCACCAAGCTCGCCAAAACATTTTCGGCCGAAGTCGAAGTGGCGCTCGCCGCCAACGGGCCCTGGTTCGATGCCAAGAGCATCGTCAAGGTGATGGCCGCCAAGGCGCCGAAAGGGACGGTGCTGCATATCCGAGCGAGGGGTGACGGCGCCGGCGAGGCGGTCGGCGCGCTGGTCGAGCTGGTGCGGCGCGATTTCGACGAGGACGTGGACCATGCCCGAACCGCTTAGGCTGCAGGGGATTTCGGCTTCGGCCGGCTATGCCGAAGGGCCGCTGTTCAACCTCGATCCGGTTGTCGCGCGCTATGGCCGTAAGGCGACCGCCGCGGACGAGAGGCTCGCGCTCGAAACGGCAATCAAGGCAGCGACAGGCCGGCTTGCGACGCTAATCGAAGCGACCAAGGGCGACGCCGCCGACATTCTCGAATTCCAGCTCGCCATGCTGGATGACGATGCGCTGACCGGCCCGGCCTTTGCCGCGATTGCCGCCGGCCAGCCGGCCGATGCGGCCTGGCGGCAGGCACTCGACGCCGAAATTGTAGGCTACGAAACGTCAGACCAGGATTATTTCCGGGCGCGCGCCGCCGACATGCGCGACATCAGGGACCAGGTGCTGCGCGCGCTGACCGAAGACAGCGACCCTGCGGCACCGGCAGGAGCTATCTTCTACGGCGAGGACATCGCGCCAACGCGCTTTCTCGAAACCGACTGGAGTTCCGGCGGCGGCATCGCACTGAAAGCGGGCAGTGCCGCCAGCCATGTCGCCATGCTGGCGCGTTCGCGCGGCGTGCCGATGGTCGTGGGGCTTGGGGCAATCGGGCTCGGTGCTTCGCCGGCTCATCTTGCCGGCGTCGCCCTGCTTGATGCCGAGCATGGCGGCATCATATTGGCGCCATCAAGGGCAGAGGTCGAGGCGTTCCGGCGATCATCGTCGTCTTTCGCGGCGCGTCGCGACAGGGCGGAAACTTTTTTGGCCCGGCCGGCGGTGACGAAAGCCGGCACGGCGGTGCGGGTGCAGGTCAACATCGCCGATCCGTCCGATGTCGACAACATCGATGCCTCGACCTGCGACGGCGTCGGGCTGATGCGAACCGAGTTCCTGTTCGGCAAAACGCTGCCGGACGAGGAAACGCAGTATCGCGCCTACCGCAAGGTGCTCGAATGGGCTGAAGGCAGACCGGTGACCATTCGCACCGTCGACGCCGGCGGCGACAAGCCGGTGCCGGGCTTCACCGTGGCGGAAGCTAATCCGTTCCTTGGCCTGCGCGGCATCAGGCTGTCGCTGGCAAGACCGGAGGTTTTTCGGCTGCAGATCAGGGCGCTGCTGCGCGCCGCCGTGCATGGCAATCTGAAGGTGATGTTCCCGATGGTCGCCGTTAGGGACGAGTATGAACGTGCCGCCGCGCTCTTCGCGGAAGAGCAGGCCGCGCTTACCGCGCGCGGCTTCGCGCAAAAAATGCCGCCGCTTGGCATCATGGTCGAGGTGCCGTCGGTGGCGATCGCTCCTGAGGCTTTTGCCGAGGTCGCCTTCTTCTCGATCGGCTCGAACGACCTTACGCAGTATGTGATGGCGGCCGCGCGCGACAACGCGTTGGTTGCGCATCTCAATTCGATCAGGCATCCGGCCGTGCTTCGGCTGATCGCCTCGGTTGCGGCGTTCGGCCGCCTGCAAAGGATTCCGATCAGCCTATGCGGCGACGCCGGCGGCGATCCGGCGGCAATCCCGGCGCTGATTGAGGCCGGCCTGCGCGACCTTTCCGTGGTTCCCGCCCAGCTCGCAATGGCCAAGGCGGCCATTGCGGACGTTTCGATCTAGGCACCGGCATGGCCGACAAGACACCTGAAGCCGGCTCCGAAGAGGCGATCCGCGCCTATAAGACGATCCTGTCGCAGGTCCTCGACCAGCGCCCGTCCGGGATGCGCCAGCGCCTCGCCGACGCGTTGGGCAAGCATCGCAGCTTCGTCACCCAGATTTCCAGCCCGGCCTACTCGATCCCGATCCCGTCAAAACATTTGCCGGCTATTTTCTCCGTCTGCCATTTCAGCCCGGCCGAACGCGACCATTTTCTAGCCGCCTACCATCAGGCGCATCCCGGGAAAATGTCGGTGGCATCAGGCATGCGCAAGACGCGGCATGTCTCGCTGATCGTTCCCGATTTCGGCGACGACAAGCAGAATGCGGCGCTCGATCGGGCGGTCAACGATTTCATCCAGAAGATCACCAGCATCGCCGGCAAGGGCGGGACATAGTCGCGCCAAGTTCAGCTATTTCGGGAGGAGACGGCCATGAAGAAGTTTCTAAATTCTGTGGACACGGTGCTGACCGAAAGCCTCGATGGCTTCGTTGCCGCCCATGCCGACATACTGGCGCTTGGCGACGAGCATAAATTCGTGCGCCGCAGGACACTCAAGCCCGGCAAGGTGGCGCTGATCTCCGGCGGCGGCTCTGGCCACGAACCGCTGCATGGCGGGCTGGTCGGGCATGGCATGCTGGATGCCGCCTGCCCCGGCCAGGTGTTCACCTCGCCGACGCCGGACCAGATGCTGGCGGCCGCGGAAGCGGTCAACACCGGTGCCGGCTGCCTGTTCATCGTCAAGAACTACGAGGGCGATGTAATGAATTTCGAGATGGCCGCCGAAATGTCGGAGGGCGTGATGCAAGTAGTGACCAATGACGACGTTGCGGTCGAGAACTCCTCCTACACCACTGGCCGGCGCGGCGTTGCCGGCACGCTGGTGGTCGAGAAGATCCTCGGTGCCGCAGCCGAGCAAGGCATGGCACTGAAGCCGTTGAAGGCGCTCGGCGAGCGCGTCAATGGCGCAACGCGCTCTATGGGCGTTGCGCTGACCAGTTGCACCGTACCGGCCGCCGGCAAGCCGACCTTCGATATCGGCGACGGCGAGATGGAATTCGGCGTCGGCATCCATGGCGAACCCGGCCGCCGCCGCGACGCGTTGAAGAGCGCCGACGCCATCGTCGAGGAGATCTGCGCGGCGATATCAGGCGATCTCGGTGACAGGGCAAAAGGCCCGGCGCTGCTTTTCGTCAACGGCTTTGGCGGCACGCCGCTGATGGAGCTCTACCTGATGTACAACAGTGCCCGGAAAATCTTCGAGAACAGCGGCGTGACGGTCACTCGCTCACTGGTCGGGTCCTATGTGACATCGCTCGACATGGCCGGCTGTTCGATCACGCTGACCATGCTCGACGACGAGACGATCGCATTGTGGGACGCGCCGGTACATACGGCTGCGCTACGCCGGGGGATGTAGCACGGCCAAGGCCGCGCTGCGGCTTACGACAAGAAGTGGCCGTCAAGCAAAGCCCGCTTCGGTCTGCGAGGCGGGCCTTTGCAAGGAATCCCAAAGACAGTCGGTGATAACACTGTCATGCGCTATGCCGAGCATTGTCAGGCCAGCGTGGTGGAGTTAGGCACAATGTTGCTTTTCCTTTACCTTTGGTAAGGTAAGAAAATCCGGCGAGTTTTTGGAGGCAGAGCATGCGTTACAATTGGGATCGGGCGCCGACCGGTTTCGAACGTCACAGAAAGGCGCTGGCCGCCGCTTTGCTGATCGCCGGCGGTGTCGGCCTCATGCTCGCGGCGCTGCCATTTTAGATCCGCATTCGAGCGCAAGCAGGCGCTTTTCAACGCACCTGGCCGGTCACGGCGATAAAGCGGCGGTCCCGCCCTTCAAATCCCTGACTGAAGCGTTGCACGAGCACGGCAAGCACAGCCGGTTTGCCGTCCGGGGTGAATGCATAGGATTCCGACAGGCTGTAGGAAGTCGGACAATGCCTCGAGCCGGGCACGGCCTTGTCCTCATGCAGCAGTTTGAACGCCTTGCCATCCTGTCCCTGCAGCGTCAGGCGGAAACCGAGCCCCTTGCCGGTCGCGGCGCCTTGCTGCGTCTCGTCGAAGCTTGACGAGCAATCCGCCGTGCTGTCGGCCAGGAACTGGTCGAGCTGGATGCTAGAGATGCCAAGCACGTCATAGCTCGGCGAAAGCGATTTCTGCGAAACCTGCTCGAGGCGAGCAATATCTTGGTAGCCGACCATATCGTCGGGAAAGGTGAACCTGTCCACAGCCGTCCGCTCGCCGCGCGGCGCGATGGCATATCGGGCGAGGATCGGCGCCGCCTGCGCGGCAGCCTGTGCCCTCGCCTGATCGAGAGTGAGCGTCGCCTCCTCGGTTTCGTCGACGATGCGGATCGGCTTACCACCGACGAATTCATCGGTGCGCGTGTCGATGATGTCGATCTCCGACCAGCCCGAATCCGAAGCGCCGGCATCGAGCGTGCCGTATTGTTCGAAGGCGAAGTAGCTACCGTCCGGCGAAAAGCCGATAATGCGCCGTGCCGCCGCATCGCCGGCCTGAGCGGCGGAAGCGACCACTAACAGCATGGCCGCCAAAACGGCAGATCCAACCTTGCACCGCAACTTCATTGCAACTTGCCCCCAATTATGACCCAGACTGCAACTATGACCCGAGACTATCGGGCCGGGTATTTGCGACCAAGGCGAGAACGCCAAACGACGAAATTGCACATGCTTGCAAAAACAGCATACGCTATTTCAAAGGCAGCAAACATTCCTGGGGAGTAAGCTGGATGGCGTCACGCTACCAAGAGGTCTATGACGGCTGGAAACGCGACCCGGAAAAATTCTGGGCGGATGCGGCTAAAGCCATCGACTGGTTCTCGCCGTTCGACACGGTCTTCGATCCGAATGCCGGCGTCTATGGGCGCTGGTTTGGCGGCGCCTCCTGCAACACCTGCTTCAACGCCGTCGACCGCCATGTGGCGGGTGGCCGCGCCGATCAGACCGCGCTGATCCATGACAGCGCGATTTCAGGCACGATCAGGAAATTCACCTATGCCGAACTGAAACGCGAGGTGATCGCGCTGACGTCGGTGCTGAAGAACCGCGGCGTCCAAAAAGGCGATCGAGTCATCATCTACATGCCGATGGTGCCGGAAGCTGCCTTCGCCATGCTTGCCTGCGCCCGGATCGGCGCCGTGCATTCGGTCGTTTTCGGCGGCTTTGCCTCGCACGAGCTCGCCACGCGCATCGACGACGCCAGGCCGAAGCTGATCATTTCCGCCTCTTGCGGCCTGGAGCCCGGGCGCGTCGTCGCCTACAAGCCGCTGCTCGACAAGGCGATCGAGATGTCGCGGCACAAGCCCGAGGCCTGCCTCATCCTGCAGCGCGAGCAGCTGCGCTGTGAGGTCAGGGAAAACCATGACATCGACTATGCCGACGCCGTCGCCCGCGAGCGGGCCGCGGGCGCCAATGTCGACTGCGTTCCGGTGCTCGCCACCGATCCGCTCTACATCATCTACACGTCCGGAACGACCGGCCAGCCCAAGGGCATCGTGCGCGACAATGGCGGCCACATGGTTGCGCTGAAATGGTCGATGGAGAACGAGTTCGGCGTCAAGCCGGGCGAGGTGTTCTGGGCGGCTTCCGACGTCGGCTGGGTGGTCGGCCATTCCTACATCGTCTACGGCCCGCTGCTGCATGGCTGCACAACCGTCCTGTTCGAGGGCAAGCCGGTCGGCACGCCGGACGCCGGCACCTACTGGCGGGTGATCGCCGAGCATGGAGTCGTCGCGCTGTTCACCGCGCCGACCGCCTTCCGCGCCATCAAGGGACAGGATCCCAAGGGCGAATTCGTTCCGAAATACGACCTGTCGAAGTTCCGCACGCTGTTCCTCGCCGGCGAGCGCGCCGATCCGGAAACCATCAAATGGGCGGAGCAGAAACTGAACGTGCCGGTGATCGACCATTGGTGGCAGACCGAGACCGGCTCGCCGATGACGATCAACCCAGCCGGATTGGGCCTGCTGCCGATGAAATATGGCTCGCCCGGCGTGCCGATGCCGGGCTACGACATTCGCGTGCTCGACGATGCCGGGCACGAAGTCCCGCGCGGCACGTTGGGCAATGTCGTAGTCAAGCTGCCGCTGCCGGCCGGCTGCCTGCCGACGCTGTGGAATGCCGATGACCGGTTTCGCCAAGCCTATCTCGACGAATTCCCCGGCTTCTACAAAACGGCGGATGCCGGCATGATGGACGAGGACGGTTATTTGTTCGTCATGGCCCGGACCGACGACATCATCAATGTCGCCGGCCACCGGCTGTCGACCGGCGCCATGGAGGAGGTGCTGGCCGCGCATCCCGACGTTGCCGAATGCGCCGTCGTCGGCATCGCCGATGCGATGAAGGGCCAGGTTCCGCTCGGCTTCGTGGTGCTGAATGCGGGTGTCGCGCGTGACAGCGGCGCCATCGAGGCCGAGGTGGTCACCCTGGTGCGCGAGCGGATCGGCCCGGTCGCCGCCCTCAAGACGGTGGTGACGATCAAGCGCCTGCCAAAGACGCGCTCCGGCAAAATCCTGCGCGGCACCATGCAGAAGATTGCCGACAAGGAAGGATGGACGATGCCGGCGACCATCGACGACCCGGCCATTCTCGACGAGATCACTGCGGCGCTCAAAGGGCGCGGCATCGGGCTTTAGTTGCTTTCGGAGCGCGGCAGCGGATCGCGGCGTCGGACGAATTCACGAATTCATCCTGCACTGCAATCGTCTGTTGTGCAATGCAGCAATAGCCCTTAAACTTTGCGTGGGGGGCCATTCCGAAGGCACGGCATGGCTCAGCAAAAAACCACATTCGGCGGCATCGACATCCTGCGTTTTCTCGCCGCCGTCCTCGTGATGCTCTACCACTACGGCTTCTGGGTGTGGGCGTTCCCGGAGGGCGTTTCGGCGCGCGCGACGGGCGGCATCCCGACCCATCCGGAAATAGGCGGGCTAGTCCAATTCGGATGGGTCGGCGTCCAGATATTCTTCGTCATCAGCGGCTTCGTCATCGCCTTCAGCGCCGAGCATTCAACACCGCTGCGGTTTTTCGAGGCAAGGGTGAAACGATTGGCGCCGGCCGTCTGGATCTGCGCGCCAGTCACCGTGATGGTGCTGCTTTTCGTCGATCTCAGTTGGCCGACGGACGCTGTCACCAGGCTCATGCGCACCGCCTTGTTCGTTCCGTTCAACCCCTGGGTCGACAGCGTCTACTGGACGCTCGGCATCGAGATCGCCTTTTATGCCGTCGTCTGGATCCTGTTGCGGCTCGGCCGCTTCGATCTGATGGAAGCGGTGGCAGTTGCGCTCGGCGCGATCAGCACGCTTTTCTGGTGCCTGTATTATCCATTCGACTGGTCGGACCTTGCCGAGGCGCGCTGGCTCGACCTGCTCCTAGTGCATCACGGATGTTTTTTCGCGACAGGTGTGCTGCTCTGGCTGATGCGTTTCAAGGCAGTGACGCCCGCCCGCCTTGTCTTCTGCGCCTTGTTCCTGGCCGGCGGCGTGCTGCAGATCATCAGTGCTGTCGACGTCCGCAGCATCAAGGTCGAAGCCGCGATGCCCCACGCGCCGCCGATCGTCCTGTTTCTCGCTGCCATGGCGCTGATGGCGTGGTCATTACGGCTCGACCTGTCCTGGCGCGGCTGGCGTCGGATCGGGCTGATGACCTACCCTCTCTATCTGATCCATAATGTCGTCGGCGCGGCTATTCTCGGGGCCTTGATGCGCGCGGGAGTGCCATACCTGCTTTCGGTGGTCATCGTCGGCGCGACCATGATCGCCGCGAGCTGGCTGATTGCGATCGAGGCCGAACCGCGAATCCGGCTTCTGCTCGACCACACCATCTTCCGCTATCGTCTCAAGACCGCGTAACCGCGCCGGCGTGTCACGCAGGTTCCTGGCCGCAAAGTCCTGCTTTGAACGTGCGGCGCGAAAATTGGTGCCTACGCTTTTTGCGCGGCATGACGACGCGACTTCCCAAGCGAGAATTATTTTCTATCGTGGATCATCTTCTGCAGAGGTGAGCCCTCTTTCCAACCGTGTCGACCCGGCGCGGTTCGGCGACCTCTCGGGTCAAGCGAGGAGATCGATCAGCACCAGAAACGACATTCCCGCCGACCATGTCAGCTTCATGCGCAAGGCTGCCGATCATGCTCTGTTCGAGGGCATTCATGCGTCAGCATCAGGCTCGGTATCGGTCTCCTCGCGCAGGACGACGACGCTGTGCTCAACATTCGTTCTTGTATACCGCCTCAGGTGTTTGCCTTCGTCCGCGCTTCCGATTTTTCCAGATAGTAGCTCGAATATCTGTCGAAGAATTTTTCCGAGCCGCCGATCGATCCATACTTCGCCAGCTTCTTCAAATCGACTTTGTTCAAGACGACGCCGACGATCTTGTTGGCGATATAGGACTCCGAGCTCAGTATGGATTGCACCATCGCACGCGGCGTGCGCCCCCACTCGGTCACGAGCACGAAGCCGTCGGCAAGCGGGGCAAAGGCCTTGGCATCCACCACCGGTCCGAGCGGCGGCAGGTCGACGATGATGTATTCGAAGGTTTCCTTGGCGTTGTCGATGAAACGCCGCATTCCGGCCGACGACAGAAGCTCGCTAGTGTGCGAGAAATGACCGCGCGGGACGGCCGGGACGATCGCCAGCTTCGTCTGCCGGTCGATCTTGCCGACGGACTGCCAGGTCTGCCCACTTACCACCGCTTCCATGAGGCCTTGCTCGGCCTCCATGCCAAGGCTGCGACTGAGGCCGGGGTTGCGCAGGTCGCCGTCCACCAACAGGGTTTTCGACCCGTTGGCGGCAAGCAATCCGGCCAGATTCGCCGCCACGGTCGACTTGCCCTCGCCGGGAAGGACCGAGACTACGCCAATGACCCGGCTGCCTTGCCCTTCCATCACGACGTCGAAGGCAATCTTGGCGCTGCGGAGCGTTTCGGAAAACATCGACGCTGGAGCGTCGATGCTCACCCGCATGCGCGCGCGCCTTTCAGCGACCGACGGTGAGTGAGCGGTTTTGACGTCCGCCTGACCGTCATCCTTGACGACCTTGCTGCCGATGATCGGCAGGTACCCGAGGAATTTGAGGCCGACGCGATTGCGAACGTCTTCGCCGGTCCTGAAGAACCGTTCCCTGAATTCATTCAGGCCGCCAACCCCGGCTCCCATCATCACGCCAAGAACAAGCGAAAGTCCCAGCACTATGGACATGCGCGGGGTTGCCGCGGACTTCGGCAGCGTCGCGTCGGAGATGACGCGGATCTTGCCGACCGGGAAGGATTGCTGCTGGGACGCTTCCTCGTAGCGGCCAAGGAACGTCTGATAGAGCGTCGAGAGCGCGGTTGCCTTCTGCTCCAATTCGCGCAGCTTGACCTTCGACTGGTTGTCGATGGAACTCTTGCCAGCCGCTAACGCGACATTTGCGCGGAGCGCCGTCTCGCGTGCGAGAGCGACTTCGTATTCGTTGCGGTAGCTTTCGGTCAATTGCTTCAGCTCGCCGAAAATCTGCGCCGAAATGTCAGCCTTTTCCTTGGCAAGTGCGACCGCCTGGGGATGCTCAGCCCCGAAATTGGCTTCGATATCCTGCTGCCGCTTGGCGACAGTGAGATAGCGGGTCTTGAGCGTTGAAATGACCGAGTTGCTCGGCTGGTCGGCGGATATGGCGGCGTCCCTGAATGCGTTGTCCGAACCGCTTTCGACGATCGACTTGTATTGCTGGTAACGGGCGCTGGCGCGGGCGGTATCGGCCTGCGCCTCAATGAGTTGGCCATTGAGGTCCGACAGTTGCTTGTCACTGATCAACTGGCCGTCATCGACGGCCAGCCCATGTTCGGCCCTGAACTTCTCGACGGCGAGCGCCGCTGCCTGGGAACTTTCGCGAAGCTCCGTCAGCCGGCCCTGCAGCCAGACCGCCGCCCGCTCGGTCGCATCGAAGCTCGCATCGAGCTGATCCGCGAGATAGGCGTCGGCATAGGCTTTGGTGACCGCGGTCGCAAGTGCGGGGTCCGTCGCCTGGTAGGCGATGGAGATCACATAGCTTCGACCAATGCGCTCGGCTTGCACCTCGTTCTGCAGTTTGAGGATTGCGTAATCGCGGCGTGACGAGGCAATCATCGCGTCACGCGTCGCCGGATCAAGCTGAGTAACGTCGGTAGTATCCACGGCGGGACTGGGACGGAAATACCGGACCACGCCGCGCACAAAATCGGCAGCCTTCGACACGGCCGACGTCGGAGGGTTCATGAAAGCGTCGTTCTGATCGAGCTTCTGCTTATCGACGACCACCGCCGCCAGCCTCGCCGAGTGGAGAATTTCAATCTGGCTGAGAATGGCGGAGTCGGTCTGCATGCTCACCGACGCCGCCGAGACCTCATCAACGACCTTGTTCAAGCCTTCATCGATCAGCACGCGGCTCATTGCCATGTAGGTGGGAGGCGTGGTCTGCAAATAGAGCACGCCCAAAAAAAGTCCGATGGCGGCGCATGCCGCAACAACCTTTGCCTGCCTTGCTGCCATGCCGAGCAAGCGCTCGACATCGATAAAGTCTTCGGCGCTGACTGCGTCCGAACTCGGCAATGGCTTCCTCTTGTCGAGAGGAAAATTGGCATAATTCATCTTCGGTCCAATTCTAGTTTGTACCTAGAGCGGCGGTCTCTCAAGTCGAACTGTGCCGCCGCTCTATTTTTGTCGAACATCGGATTTTCCCAAACCGGTCTCCACTTTGGGTCCGATACTCAAGTTGCAGACGCTAGAGCAAAATCGAAAGCATCAGCATATATACGACGCAAGCTTCATGCCAGACACCGCGAGACCTGGGCAGCAAAACATATCGGCGTGTCTTGCGTCATCATCCATTTGCTAATGCTCCCAAATAATGGGCTTTATGCGGCTTCCACCCGGCGCTCATGCGATCGGACGAACTCCTGAAGCATCTCGAAGATCGACCCCTTCATGTCGTCACGCGCCAGCGCGAATGCGACATTGGCCTGGATGAACCCCTCCTTCGAGCCGCAGTCGAACATTCGACCGTTGAAGGGCTGGGCGAAGAAAGCCTGGCTCTGCGCAAGGCGGACCATGGCGTCGGTCAACTGAATCTCGTTGCCGGCGCCGCGCTGCTGATTGCCGAGCAGCGCGAAGATCTCGGGCTGCAGGATGTAGCGGCCGTTGATGTAGTAGTTCGACGGCGCATTGGCCGGAGCCGGCTTTTCGACCATGGCGGTGACTTCGAAACCCGAGCCGACATCCTCGCCGCAGCCGACAATGCCATATTTGCTGGTCTCGGTCGGGTCGCAGCGCTCGACGGCGATAACGTTTCCACCGGTCTGCGCATAGAGGTCGGTAATTTCGGCGAGACATCCGCGCCCGCCGAAGGACACCATGTCCGGCAACAGCAATGCAAAAGGCTCATCGCCGATGACCTCCCGGGCGCACCATACCGCATGGCCGAGCCCTTGCGGCGACTGCTGCCGGATGAAGCTCGTCGCGCCAGCCACGGGAAGCAGGCTTTCGAGCGCCTGAAGCTGAGCCGTCTTGCCGGTCTGCTCCAAGGTCCCGACCAGTTCGGGATGCAGATCGAAATAATCCTCAATGACCGCCTTGTTGCGGCCCGTCACGAAGACAATGTGCTCGATGCCGGCTTCGAACGCCTCGTCTACCGCGTATTGCACGACAGGCCTGTCGACGACCGGCAGCATTTCCTTCGGCATCGATTTGGTCGCCGGCAGGAATCGCGTTCCAAGCCCCGCTACCGGTATGACTGCCTTCCTGACTTTCTTCATTGCATATTCCTTCTGAGGAGATCACTTCAACCTGTCGCAGGCCGCCAAACGGTTTTTCAGCTGCCTGCACCCTTCACCTCCCCCGCACCCGCGGCAAATTGCGCCGCCACCCTTCGCAGCCGAACGGCGATCGGCATTCCCATATGCCGAACCGCCGCCGGATCGCTGAGCACCGTCCACACCGCCTTGAGGGGGGATCGGGCCTTGATGTGCTGGACCAACGAAAGGAAAGACGCCGCCTTGCGCAGGCTGCGCGTGCGCCTCGCGAAAGCGGCCTCGGCGGCTGCGTCCATCGAATGGGTCCTGGCGAAAACGAGGTCGGCCTTGCGCATCGCCTCGACGTGATGAAGTTCAAGCACGCGGGAAATGGAGCCGGTCCGGATGTGGTAGACATAGCCGGTCGTCGGCTCGACCACGCATTTGCTGCCCTTGGCCAGAGCACTGGCCAGCAGGATGTAATCTTCTCCGATGATCAGGCCTTCGTCATAGCGAAGCCCGTTTTCGCTCAGGAAGCGTCGCTGGAAGATCGGTTTGAGATAGCCGAGATTGAACCTGGATTCGAAGACCACGTTGCCGGCGATATAGTCCGCCAGCGAGATTTCACCGAGCCCCTCCAGGTAGTCGGCCGGGAACATCGTCTCCTCGGCAACGCCGTCCTCGCGAACGACCTGAAGATTGTCGACCGCGATCTCGGCGCCCGCTTTCTCCGCACGGTCAATCATGGTGCAGATTCGCCCGGGATAGACCGCGTCATCGGAATCGAGGACCGCGACCCACCTGCCGCGAGCAAGCTCAAGGCCGGCATTCCTGGCGCCGCCGGGACCACGGTTTTGCTCAAGTGCGACAACGCGTACGATGTCTTCGGGGTAGGATCGCGCCAGATCGAGCGTCCGGTCGCGTGACTGGTCGTCGACGACGATGATTTCGACGCTGACATCGCGCTGGGCGATGGCGCTGGTGATCGCCCGCTCGATGGTCAGCTCCGCATTGTAGGCGGCAATGACAAAGGTGACGTCAGGCTGCATGCTTGCCCCCTTCCTGCGGCGAGGGCAGGCCGTACTGGCGGATTTCACGCACACCGACGAGACCGCTCACGACGCCGACATGCATGACGCCGCGAAGCACGCTGCGGTTCCTGCGCACGGGATTGATGGCGACCGGGATTGCCGATGCGAAACAAAAGACCGCCTTAGCCGAGGCAAGACCAACTTGCCTCACCAGCGCGAGCCCATTCGCGTCGCGCCCCAGAAGGTGCCCATGCGTTTGCCCGGCGCGGAACCGGCGGCGCCGGAGCCAGTCGAATGCGGCCCTGGCGCGCGGCACCACTTCGTCGACCCAGGCCTGCGGCGAAAAGGCGATGCGGCCGCCGGCCTTGACCATATGATCGAAGAATTCGGTGTCCTCGCCGCCGGTCTGGCCACGCGCCAGGCTGAACCGTCGGCCGCGGAGGCAGTCGGCGCCCATCCTGAGCAGGACGTTGCAGGTGTAGCCGGTGCGGATCTCGCCGCGCACCCAGACCGGCAGGGTCGAGTGGAAATCGCCGCGGCGCATCCAGTCGGGCGCGTCCGGCCGATAGCGCGCCCGCACCGGCCCGAGCACGGCGGCGGCGCCACTCACCTCCGCCGTCGCCACCAGTTCGGCGAGCCATCTGGACGATGCCGTTTCGTCGTCGTCGAGGAAGGCGACGAAATCCGACGTGCTGGCGTCGAGGCAGGCGTTGCGGGCGATCGAGATGTTGCGCGCCGGGCAATGATGGTAGCTGATCGGCAACTTCAACGTCTCCGCCAACGTTGCCACCAGCAGTTCTGCCGTCGGGCCGTCATCATTATCGGCCACGATGACGCGGATGTCGAATCCCGAAGGCACTTCAAGGGCGGCTATCGAGCGAAGCGTGTCGGCAAGCTCCGGCCGCCGAAACGTGCAGACGCAGATGTCGATGCTGCGGTTTTTTTCGGCCACACCCATCACGCCACCCTACGCTGTGGCCGCGGTCCAAGCAGTTGCAGCCAGAAGCCGACGGACCAGCCGAAATGCATGACCATGGCCGAAATCCCGGCAAGCGCACTGTCCGGGGTGCGCTGGCTGATGGCGGTCCACGCGCCATAGCCGAGGCAGACCGACGCCCACACCAGCAGCGGCGTGATCGCCAGCCAATGCACGAAGGAAAAAGCCGCGAGAAGGACGACTGGGAACACCAGAAGCGGCACCATCTGCCGGACCTTCGGTATCATGCGGTGCTTGAGAATGTTCTTTGCCCGGCCGCGGCCATAGCCGAGATACTGGAAATAGAGGTCGGCGAGCGACGAGCGCGGGTAATAGATCATTTGCGTCTTGCCGCTCATCCAGATCCGGTAACCGGCCTTGCGCAGCCGGTAGTCGAGTTCCGCATCCTCGTTGTGGCTGAACGTCTCGTCATAGCCGCCCACCGCCTTGAAGGCCGATATTCGCATCAGCGCATGGTGGCCGTGATCGACCCACTCTCCCACTGAGAGATGCCGGTGCTTGGAGCCGCCAGTGCCGAGCTTGGAATTCTGTGCAGCCGCCACCGCTTTCTGCACCATACCGCTGCCGCTGGTCAGCATGGAGACGACGACCGAATCCGCGCCGGTGATCCGCGCCTCCCCGACCAGCCGATCGCAATAATCCGGGGGATAGCCGCCATGCGCGTCGATGCGAATGACATATTCAGCCCCTTCGCCATAACTGGCCACGGCGAGATTGATCGCCGCACTCTGGAGGCGCTTATCGTTGTGAAGAAGGATGATCCGCTGATCCTTCCCGGCGATCTCCTCGACGATCGCCCTTGTGCCGTCCGTGCTGCCGCCATCGGCAACGATGATCCGGGCACCGAGCCTCTCGGCCGCCGGGCGAAGCTCATGAACAAGCGCGCCGATGTGAGCCGCTTCGTTCAGGCACGGAATCACGATCAGGCCGGACGGAAGAATTTTGGTCTGCATCATTGGCCCATGTCCATCCAACGCCATCCTAAGCCAGTGCCTTGGCAGCATATGAATCGGGCACGGCCGTCAACCTGCGAAGCTTCTCGACGAGCGCCCGGCAATCGCTGCGGTCGTGGCTCCAGGTTCGCGGATTGCGGGCAAGAACACGCGCCCGCAATTTCCCGAAACGATGCTCCTCCAGTTCGCCCAGGGCGGCTTCGAGTGCCTCGGGAGTGGCTTGAGGCAAAAGAACGCCGATCCCCTGCCGGTCGAGGAACCGGCCAGTTTCGGTGTTGCCCATCGAGATCGGCACGGCGCCGAAGCGGCAGCCCTCGTAGAGGCGGTTGGGCAGCAGCCATTCGGAATTCAGCCCCTGCTCGAAAAAATCGATGGCCCAGGAAAAATGGACCTCACGGTAGATCGTAGCCATATCCTCGGGATTCCGATAGGGCCCGCCGAACGAGAGCCAGGGCTCGGATTCAACGAAACCGTGAAAATCCGGAAATTCGGAAAGCGCCGGACGGCCTCTGAGGATGATTTCGAAGCGGCCCTCGAGCCGTCGGGAAAATTCGGCCAGAAGCTCCAGGGAGCGGCGGCATCGGAGTGCGCCGAACCAGCCGATCCGCCAAGGCGGAGGGATGGGGGCCTCCACCGCTGTGCGATCATCCAGCGAAACCGCGGCAAGCTCGAAATATTTGTTTTCGAGCAGTTCGACCGGCGCAGCAATCTGCCCGAATGGCTTGAAGTAATTGGCGATGAAGGCCGGCGAACTGGTGACCAGCAGCTTTACATCCCTGGCCAGATAGCGTTCCGCGCCGCGCATGGCCCTGCCCAGAAAGTCGTCGCGAAGCATCAGACGATGGATGTCGAGACACTCATAGACGATCGGCACCGTTGCCTGGAACGCCGATCTGGCACGCCGGGCAAGCGCCAGCATTTCCAGATTGCGTGCGATGATGAGGTCGGGTCTTGGCATCGAACCTAGTTTCGAACCGATCGAGACCGCCGCCTTTGTGACTGCTGCCAGACGCTGGCCGAATCGGCCGTCGCGCGTCGCGCCAAGATCGATCGGCCGCAAGCCCTCAACATCGGCGATCGGGCTTACAGTCCGACGGAAGCCCGCCAGTGTGACCTGGGCGCCGCCTGCCTTGAGCATTATGATCCGCCGGCGCACTGCCGGATCGGAGACGTCGTGTACCAAGTACAAGACATGCAGCATGAAAACTCGACCGCTGTTGGCCCGCCCGGAAAAACCCTAGTACAGCTTTTGCTGCATCGCAACATTTTTGGTGCAGCGAGGCAGGTATCCATGTTTTTTGTTGCGCTGCAAAATTAATGCCGTAGTTTGATGGTGGCATCGGGCATGGGTCGGATATTGGGACCGGCACAAAAAAATCAGGGATCCTGAATTTGCAAGCCAATGCATTCGATCCGCCAGAGGGCTCTCTCCGCAGATCGGTCGGACGCGGCGCTATCGTCACGGCTTTAGCGCAATCGGTGCGGGTTGCGACGCAGGTTGCCTCCGTCATCGTGCTGTCGCGCCTGTTGTCGCCGCACGACTTTGGTGTGGTGGCAATGTGTGCGCCGGTGCTTGCCCTCATCGCGCTGTTCCAGGACTTCGGCCTAACCCAGGCGACGATCCAGAAAAGCGGAATCAAGCATGAAGAGATCAATTACCTCTTCTGGATCAATGTCGCGGTCAGCGTGTTACTCGCTTGCGTGCTCGCCGGCGCGGCGCCTGTGGTCGCCGCCTTCTACGGCGAGCCGCGGGTGGCAGATCTGGTGGCCGCGCTCGGGCTGCAGATCATAGCCTATGGGCTCGGCGCCCAGCATCTGGCGCTGCTGACACGCCGCATGCAGTTCGCCCGCCTGGCCATCATCGACGTCGCAAGTGCCATCGCCGGCCTCGTCGTGTCGATCGCCTGGACTTTCATCGACCGTTCCTACTGGGCGCTTTTTGCTGGCACGCTGACAGCAGCCGTACTGCCCACGATTTGCTTTTGGGCAAGCTCGCGATGGCGCCCCAGCCTGCCGCGCAAGGTTGGCGGCATCAGCGAGCTGATCAATTTCGGCGCCGGCATCACCGGATTCAACTTCGCCAACTTCTTTGCCCGAAATCTCGACAATGTGCTGATCGGAAAATACTGGGGCGAAGCGCAGCTTGGGCTCTATGACCGCGCCTACAAGCTGCTTCTGTTTCCGCTGAGCCAGATCACCAACCCGCTGTCGAAGGTCATGGTGCCGGCTCTTTCCAGGCTGAAGGACGAGCCGGACCGCTACCGCAGCGCCTATCTTCGCGTCATGCCGCTGATCTTGCTGGTTGCACTTCCAGGTGTCGCCTTCGCCACCGCCATGGCCGAGGTGCTGATACCGTTCGTGCTCGGCGAGCAGTGGCGGCAGAGTTCCAGCATCTTCCTGGCACTCGGTTTTGCCGGGCTGCTGCAGCCGCTCAACAACCCGGCGGGATGGCTTTTCATCAGCCAGGGCCGCTCGGGCGATTTTATGCGCTGGGGCATCATAACAGCCTTGACCTCGGTGCTGGCCTTCATCGTCGGCCTGCCCTATGGCGCGCTGGGCGTGGCGATCGCCTATGCAGTCAGCGAGTATCTCAGAACGCCTTTCCTGTGGCTCTATATCGGCAAGACCGGGCCGCTGCGGGCAAGCCATATTCTTCGCGCGGCAACGCCCTTCGTGCTTGGTGCACATCTGGCGCTTGCCGCTATCTGGTTCGCCAAGCCGCTGCTGCCGCAACAGCACATTCTCGCCATGGCAAGCGCGGTGGTGCTATCCTACATGATCACCATCGTGGTCGCCCTAGCGTTTGCTTCCGGCCGCGAGGCGTTTCGGGAGGCACTGAAGCTCCTGCCGGCACGGGCGCCCACGGCGGCACCAAGCGAGGCGAAGTAACTTGCACGGACATCCATACGAGGACCAGGCCTGATCCCATGCACTACCGATCGATCTCCGACATGAACGATGCCATTGTCAGGAACCTTCACCGGTTGCCGCGCGATATCGACCTGGTGGTCGGTGTTCCCCGAAGCGGCATTCTCGCCGCCACGCTGCTCAGCCTGACGGCGAACATCCCTATGACCGATCTGGACAGTTTCCTTGCCGGAAAGATCTATACTTCGGGGGTCACTAAACGCCGGGCCGCGCTCGACCGGCAGGCTTCCGACATGCGCAAGGTTCTGGTGATCGACGACAGCGTCAGCGGCGGCGCGGCCATGCGCGAGGCACGCAGCCGCGTAGAGGCCGCCGGCATCAAGGCGGATTTCACCTTTGCCGCGGTGTTCGGCCTGCTGCCACAGCACGAGGAAACCGACATCGTCTTGGAAGTCGTGCCGCATCCAAGGATGTTCCAGTGGAATTTCATGCACCACAAATTCCTCGCGCAATGCTGCGTCGACATCGACGGCGTGCTCTGCCTGGATCCGACCGAAGCGGAGAACGACGACGGCCCGGCCTATGAGAAATTTCTGAGCGAAGCACTGCCTCTCTTTGGACCGACCCGCAAGATCGGCTGGCTCGTCACCAGCCGGCTCGAGAGATACCGCGCGCTTACCGAAGCATGGCTCGCAAAGCACGGCATCGAATACGACAAGCTGATCATGCTTGACCTGCCGAGCAAGGCGGAACGGCAACGGCTTGGCGTGCATGGCAGTTTCAAGGCCGATTTCTACCGCAAATCCGATGCCATCCTGTTCATCGAAAGCGAGCACCAGCAGGCGCTAAAAATCGCCAAGCTTTCCGGCAAACCGGTGCTGTGCGTGGAAACGCATGTGATAAATTATCCCGACGCGTTGTCGCTTCCGGCACTTCGACAGACGGCACGCAACCTTCCGGACAGATTGCAGGAGATCAGTTCGCCCGACGGGCGCAAGACGGCGATCAAGACCGTCGCGCGCACGCTGCTTGGCGAACGCGGCTACGAGACGCTCAAGAGCCGGGTCAAACGACCGGCCTGAACCTGGTTTCGGGACTTAAAGCGCGTCACGCGACGCGCTTTAAGGTTTGTTTTATGCAGTCGTTGTCCCAAAACCGCTACGCACTTTTGGGCGACATGCATTAGGCGGCTTGCCGCGAAGGCTGTCGTGTCGCCCTCTCTAGCATCGAGAAGAAGGTCGCGAACTGACTCGCCGGATCGAGTTCCGGGCGCTCGGAGAATGCACGCGCCGCCGCGGAAAGCCGCCGATATTCCTGGCTGTCGGTCCACAGACGCCTGACCACTGCCACCCAGTCGGCGAGTGGGGCGTCGTAGTCCAGCACGACGCCACCGGAGCCGACCGCTTCGGGCAGGCCACCACGACGCGAGCCGACGACGGGAATGCCGCTGCAATGCGCTTCCGACGCCACTCGGCCCCAGGCCTCTTCCCATTTGCTGGGTGCGAGCAGGATTTTCGTGCGGCCATAGACCGTCTTCATATCGCTGGTCCGGCTCTCCAGCGTGACGTTGCCGAGCGGCGCGATCGTCTGCTCGATCCGGGCCCGATGATCGTCATCGAGCTTCCAGCTTTCGACGAACAGGAACGGGATTTCGGAGCAGGCGGCGGCGATGCGCACCGCAAGCTCGAAACCTTTTTCCTCATAGGGATTGATCAGCGTGACAAACGCACCCGTCGTCGGCGTGCTGTAGAGTGCGGGATTGATGGTCGGCGGTATAACCGTCGAATCGATATCGAATTTTGCCTTGTAGGAGCGCGCCGTGAACTCGGAATTGGCGATGTAAAGCGCCGAATGCAGCTCGCGCAGATCGCCGCCCAATTCATGAAACTCGACATTCCTCAGATACACGACCAGCGGTACGCCTTCGGCCTGCAGCGCCTTGCCGATCGGAACCGACTTGTGGCACTGGACCACGGCGACGTCCGGCCTCAGCTTTTCGACGGCAAAACCCGCCGCCTCCCAGGGAAACCAAGCCCGCACGACCGGATAGCCCGGATAGCTGTCGATGACCGCTCGCTGCCTCAGAAGCTTCATCTTGGCGCGCGCCTTGTAGCCGAAGACGCCCTGGCCGAACAGCGCGGCGAGCACCGACGCCTCATGTCCGCGCTCGAGCAGCTGCTCGGCAAGATGATGAGTGCTGGACTGGACACCGCCGCTGAACTGGGGCGTGTAACCGTTGCCGCCTGCAAAAAGCACTTTCATGGTTTCGGCTCCTGTCGCATTCTCAAGTTTACGGACGGTGACGGATCGCTTGTTTACGGATGGTGACTGCAACCCGCCTTCAGGCACCCTGCTGCATCTCTAAATTGGCGAACGGATTGGTGCATGGCTGCCATCCGGTGAATCGGATCGGGTCGGTTGGCGAACTGCGCCGGGCGTAGTCGGTCAGCATATGGAACTCGGCAATGACCCAGCGGTCGAAATGCCCCAGATCCTCTTTTTTCCGTTCGGGCAGCAACCGGCGGGCGGCGCCCAATTTCAGCGCCTCAAGCAGAGTGACCGCATCGCCCAGCTTTTCGTTTGGAAATATCCAGGGATTCCGCTTCTGGAACTCCAAAACGAACTGCTGCATATGCTCGATGCGCATGTTCAGCCTGCCGAAATATCTTTCGAGCGTGACGCGCACCAGGTCCTCATCCGAAAGCGAGGAAACGGCGGCGTAGGCGATGCCGGTCGAAGCAACTCCGCCAGCCATGATGGCCAGTGCCGCGCGTCGCGAAAGCTTGATCATCCGGCCATTTCCTTTCCCGCTATCCGGCTCGCCGCCCGCAAGGAGAGGGCTGCCGCGGTCAGGCTCGGGTTGGCGCAGGAACAGCTTGGATATGTGCTCGAGCCGACGACAACAAGGTTCCTGAGCCGATGGTGGATCATGTCGCGGTCGACAACCGAATCCGCCGGGCTCACGCCCATCCTCAACGTGCCCTGGACGTGCGACTCGGTCCGCCGGATGCCGCGATCGAAAATCTCTTCGACCGGCAGCGGAGCCAGAAGCGCCGGCAATTTCTCCTTTGCCCGCGCCATGCCCTTGACCGCGTAGTCGGATGCCCCCTTGAAGCTGACGAAGGCGTTTTCATCCTCGTCGAGGACCACGAGATTCTCCGGGTCGAGCAGGTCTTCGGTGACAATGATGAGGGGAAGCATCTGACGGACACGTCCCTTTTCGGGGCGCATCCCGTGTTGCCAGCGGTTTTCGAAATAGACCAGCGCCGCCGCATGGTCTGATCTGTGAGGGCCGTCATAAAGGCCGAAATTCAAGCCGGTGGTGATGGTGCTTCCGTCGAAATTGTCGACACCGTCGAGATAGGCTTCGAAATTCCATCCGTAGGATTCGTGCAGGCCGCGCCCGACGAATTCGCCCGATAGGCCCGACCGCAACATTATCGCCGGGCTCTGGATGGCATTGGCGCCCAGAATGAAAAGATCGCCGCTGACCGAATACTCCTTGCCCTCATGCACGAATGCGACCGAACGGACCGATCCGCCGACATGGTCGAGCCGGCGCACTTCAGCGCCAAGGCAGACCGAAACGTCGGGATGCTCGAAGACGTGCATCAGGCCGTTGTTGGCGGTGAACTTCGCGTCGACCGGGCATAACCCGCATCGCAAATTGGCGCAGCACGAAGACCGCTGCGCGGTCGGCACCCGCGCCCTGGCTGTCGGCACGACAAAATGCTGGTGCGGCTGCGCCGCTTTCATCATCCGGTCCGGCGTCGACATGTGATGCGGTGGTTGGGGAAACGGCCTGGAACGCGGCATCATCGCCGCCATGTCGGGGTCGCCTGAAATCGACATGACGTCCTCTGCATCGCAGTAGAACCGCTCGAGCTCGTCATAGCTGATCGGCCAGTCGTTGCCGACCCCGTAGAGGCTTTTCAGCCTGAAGTCGTTCGGATGAAAGCGCGGCGTCTGCGCGAACCAGCAATTCGTCCCGCCACCCAATCCGATGGTGTAGTTCCACGGCTTGTCGGAGTTGGTCTTGTAGGTGGTCTCGTCCTCAATGTCGGTGTTGACGTTCTGCTCCAGCTGCCATTCATGCGTGTTGTGCCGGCCCCATTCCAGAACCAGAATGCGCGCCTTTCGCTGCTTGGCGAACGCATGCAGGAAGAAGGCCGAACCGAAACCGGAACCGACAGCGACAAGATCAAAATGTTCGTTGGCGATCTGTTCCGGCCTGATGCCCAACACCATCAGATAAGACCCCTTGCTGACACGAGCGCGTTCATCGGCGCCCTCGTGACCGTCCTTGATGTCCGAGCCGGCCTTGTCACCGGCCTTTCCCGCATGGTCTCACGCCGCCATTCTGCCGATGCTGTGATATTCGATGCCGTAGCGAGCGATGACCTTCGGGTCGTAGAGATTTCGGCCGTCGAAGATGATCGGCGTGATCAGCGCATCCTTCATCGCATCGAACGACGGCGCCTGGAAGTTCTTCCACTCGGTGGCGATCATGAGCGCATCGGCGCCGCGCAGCGCTGCCTCCTTGGTGCCGCACAAGAGCAGATCCTCGCGCAGTCCGTAGATGGCCTGGCATTCCTGCATCGCCTCGGGATCGTAAGCCTGCACTTTGGCACCGGCCTTCCACAGCGCTTCCATCAACACGCGCGCCGGCGCCTCGCGCATGTCGTCGGTATTGGGCTTGAAAGCCAGGCCCCACAGCGCAAAGGTCTTGCCCTTCAGATTGCCCTCGAAATAGCGGTTCACCTTGTCGAACAGGACCGACTTCTGTTCATTGTTGCGTTCCTCGACCGCGCGCAGCAGCTTGGCATCAAACTTGACGCCTTCGGCGGTCTTGATCAGGGCGCGGACGTCCTTGGGGAAGCATGAGCCGCCATAGCCGAGGCCCGGATAGATGAAGTGATAGCCGATGCGCGGATCGCTGCCGATGCCCCTGCGGACCTCCTCGATGTCGGCACCCAGCTCCTCGGCCAGATTCGCCATTTCGTTCATGAAGCTGATCTTGGTCGCCAGCATGCAATTGGCCGCGTATTTGGTGAACTCGGCGCTGCGCACATCCATCACGATCATCTTCTCGTGGTTGCGGTTGAATGGAGCGTAAAGCTCACGCATCACCGTCTCGGTATCCTCACTGCCGGTGCCGACGATAATGCGGTCGGGCTTCATGCAGTCGGCCACCGCGGAGCCCTCCTTGAGGAATTCCGGATTGGAGGCGACGTCGAAAGTCAGATCCTCGCGGCCCCGCGCCTTCAGCGTCGCGGCGATCTTGGCCTTTATCTTTTCGCAGGTGCCGACCGGCACGGTCGACTTACCCACGACGATCTTGGGCGCGTCCATCTCCCGGCCGATGGCCTCGGCAACGGCCAGCACATATTTGAGGTCGGCCGAACCATCCTCGCCCGGAGGCGTGCCGACGGCGATCATCTGGATTTGGCCATGCTTGACGGCGGCCGCGGCATCGGTGGTGAACTTGATGCGGCCGGCCGCATGGTTCTCCTTGACGAGGTTTTCGAGCCCGGGCTCGAAAATCGGGATGAGGCCCTGATTGAGCCGCTCGACCTTTTTCACGTCGATGTCGACGCACACCACCTGGTGTCCAACTTCGGCAAGCACCGCCGCCTGCACGAGACCGACATAACCAATTCCAAAGACCGTCAAATTCATTTGGTGTCATTCCTGTTCAAGACTTCGGAGCGCTTTCGGTCCGGCCGGTTCAGATTAGTCTTTACTTTATGCTGCATGCCAGCGATTCCGGAAACTGGCATGGCTGGCCCAGTGCCGTGAATGCGACGCGGTCAACTTGCATGGTGAGCTTGCGGCCCGGATCCGAAAACGGTCCCAGCCATTCCTTCATCGTGTCGCTGCCCCAGTGGCTGAAGAATATCTTTTGCGCATGGCTGGGCAGCTTTGCCGGATCGGTGATCGTGTTCACCAGTTGGCCATTGACGTACCAGCGCAGCCGGTCTTTCTCCCAGACGAAGGCATAGTCGTTGAAAGCCTTGTCGGTGCCGCCAGCTACATCCACTACTTTCTCATTGTTGCCCTTGCCGGCTATGTAGGCGTTGACCTGCACCTTGGACGTGTCCTTGGTCAGCACCTCGAAGTCGATTTCATCCCACGGCTGCTTATCGGTGGGGCCGATATATGTGAAGAAGGCGGCGTTGATGCCGGAGCCCGCATCGGTTTTCAGCCGCGCCTCATAGGTGCCATAGCCGAAGCGCTTCTTGGTCTGGATCTCGCCACAGGCAAAGTCGCGATCCTTCAGCTTCCGCTTTTCGAAACCGAGCGTCAGCTTGCCGTCGGAAAGCTTGACCTGGCTTTTGGACCAGGTGCAGTTCTGAAATTTGCCGTTTGTCCAGCCGTCGGCAATGTACCAGCGCGCACGGTCGAAGCTGGTAAAATCATCGACGAACGATGGCGCAGTCGGGATGTCCTGCGAACGGGAAGGGGTCGGGCCTGCAATCAGGCTACCGAGTGCGGCCAGCAGAAACGCGCCGCCCGAACATAGCTGCCTCAGGTTCCCTTGCCTGATCGTGCGCGTGAACGGCCTGTCGCCAGTTGCTGGTGTGGACGTGCTTATCGGATCCGCATTCATACCAAACTCACCTTTGTGCTGTGCGCCCCCAACCCAAAGTCGACGTTCAAACCATGACGAAACGAGATGATCTTGACCGTCTGCCAATACCTTCCTTGTGTTGCCTTTTTTTGTCCAGTGTAGCCTTTTGCTGTGGCACCAAACCTCTTGCCTGTGGTGCCACCCAGGATCCTTGAAGTTCAACCCGTGCCGGCAGCCGGCTTGGCGAAATCAGCCTTGGTGGTCGAGCTACGCTCGACGCTTTCGTCGAAGATTGCATCCAGCGAATGACGGAGATCCTTCATTAATTCGTTCTGGCGCGCGAGCGTCGCGATGCGCCGCTCGCAATTCAGGATCGACTTCGTCAGTTCGCTGACCTCGGCGGATCTGCTGGAGGAGGCCGCCCCATTCTCCATCGCCTCGACCAGGAAGGCCGCGTTGGTGGCCTTGGTCCGATAGCGATTCTCAAGGCCGTTTTTCTCCGCCTCGACCTCGGCTGCGATCTGGTCAAGCAGCTTTGCCAGGCGGTCAAGGCGCGAGATGTCGGTCTGCCTGTCTCGGGCCGGATCCCTTGATCTAAAGCCGAATATCGAGACCATCCGCTCAGTTTCCTGTCATGGTCGGCCTGGCACTCATGGTCGGCCTGAGGCCACCCCCGTGCCCGTCCGGGCCAACAAGACCTTGTCGCATCGTCCAGTTCCTCTGACAGCGGGACATTTTCGGGCCGATTCAAACAGCCAACCAAAATTGCTGCACCGCAACATACATGCCATCCCCAGGGCGAGTAGGCAACCACCTAGTGTGGCGAATCGGAAATTCGCATCACAATGGGGCGGGGTAAGGGCCTGTTGACAGGATCGGCATGGCACGGGCTGCGGACAAGCTTAAGTCTCGCCGGCCGGGCTGGTTGCGGCCATGAGAAAGCGCAACGACGGCACAGGCTGCTTTGAGCCAAAGCCAGCGCGGCGAAACAGCGCATCCAGCTTGTCGGCGGCCACGCCGCGAACGATGGGGATAAGGTTGGATTGGCTGGCCAGGGCGTAGGCCGCAGCCGATGTCAGCCCCTGCTCATTCTTCATGTCGAGGAAGTTTCGCAACCGGTACTTGTCGCGTACCTGCCGTTCGTGCCTTCTGAGCACGGCCTTAGAACCTTCCGGCAAACTGTCGATCGCCAGCAGCGCCAGATCCGCGTCGGCCAGACGCTTGAGATCCTGCGTCTTGTGCCGGCCGCTCAGGGAATCCGCGCGGACGATCGCGCCATAGCCGCAGGACCTGATGACCTTGAAGCGCGCACCGCAAGCCACCGCGCGCGCGTAGAGTTCATAGTCTTCGCCCAGTCGCAGGTTTTCGTCATAGTGCAGCCCATGCCGGTCGAGAAAAGCACGGCTGATCACCGGCTTGAGGAAACCCAACTCACCTCTCTGCACACGGCGACTGGAGATGTTGCCTTCGATGAAACGCTCGAAATCGAGGAACTCCGGTTCGGGCGAGAACCGCGGAGCGGCGATTTTCGAGACGTCGGTGGCCGCGTCGTCCCTGATCATCATGATATTGTCGGCAGCGAAATCCCAATCGGCGCTGGCGAACAATTCGCGAAATCTGCCCGCAAGAAAAAAATCGTCGGCGTCCAGAATGCTGATGAACGGCGATTTGGAGCTGGCGATCGCGGCGTTGCGGGCGAAGGAAGGACCGCCGTTGACGTCAAGCCGGATTACGGAAAGCCTGCCGCTGCCATCGTCGGCCGCCCGAGCGACTTTCGCGGTATCGTCGGTAGAGGCGTCGTCGACGACGACGACTTCCGCCACCTCCGGCTCGCGCAATGCCGATGCGATGGCAACCGGGATTGTCCGCGCCGCGTTGCGGGCAGCGATGATCACGCAGACCTGGGGTTCTGTCATCAATTCGCCTCTCGACTGCACGGTAGCTCCGATTCCTCGCCCTTCCCCGTTGAATGTCCAATGCAGCTCTCGTTCTCAACGACTGCCGGCTGTTTGAAAAAGCGTCAGCCGGCACTTATGCTGCAGTGCGAAGCAAAGCATCGTCAAAATCATTCGCCCCGTCCAGTCTTTCCTTTCGGCGTCGCCTCGGCGCAAATCTATGGGCGATGAAATGCCAGCGGATAGACGGGCCGCTTCGCACACCGTCCCTGCTCATTCTGGATGGAGCCGTCAGCGCACTCGAATCGGCGATCATCAGGTCGATCGACAGGGTTTAGGCAATATTAGGGGCTGAATCAGAGGATCCGAGGCTGAAGGAAAATCCGGAAGCCGGTTGTCCAGGATGTTGTCGGGCGAGCAGTCCGCTAGGAATCCGATTGACGCTACCTGTCGTCAGGTCAGTGGAGGCTTCTCCTGGCACTGAACTTCTCGCCATCGGCCGTTTCGGCCGAACTCAGCTTTCGTTCGGCATCGCGAATCTTATCAGCCGACGTCGGGGGATTTCTGACAACCATGACGAAAACCAACAGAAAGTAGCCCAGCTGGATGACAATGGCGCAGGCTAAAGTGCGAAACAGCGTTGTGCCTAGCGAAGCGCCGTCGAGATAAGACCAGGCGGCCACGATCGCCAGGGCGAAAATCATGCCGACAATGAATTTTGGTAGCGACATACCCAGCCTGTTAACCTGCTCGGGCAAAAATCGATGATTGACCCACCCCGAGCCTCCCTTCGCCATGCGAGCTGTTGAGGCCGCTCGCTTTTTGGCCGGTTGCTTCCGGCCTTCCCACGCTGTCCATACTCTGACAGAAACAAACTGCAACTCTATTAAGGTGTGCAATAGCGGGCAAGGCCAACCGCAAATTATTTTGGATAAGTTCGCGGGATCGAGTCTGCCATGTTGCGATGCACACATCGGCATCACGGCCAATCACCCGGTATGGACTCACTTCAGTAAGAGCCGCAATATTAACCAGTAATTTACCTTAAAGACTTCCTATATTTTACAAAGATGAAGCACGATAAACACTCGAAGATGCGACACAAAGAGCGATTCGCCCAAAATCAACCCCAAAAAGGCACTAGATTTTTCACGATTGCCCATAATTTGTCACAAACTCGCCATAAAGTTCAGAATTTGTGCAGGATCGGTTTATTATTTAGTCAATTCATGACGTGATTATTTCAGGCGCTCAAGAAATTGTGTGTTGCGATGCAGCATTTTTTTGATATCGTGCGGCAAACCATCCGTTCAACGTATGGAGTTTACGCATGAGGGACGTAGCCAAGCCGGCCGACGCGGAATTTTCGCAGGCCGGTATCGATTTTCAACCAATCGGCGGCCTGCTCAAACGCAGCTTCGATATTGCCGGTTCACTGATTGGCCTGGTTGCTCTCAGTCCGCTGTTTGTGATGGTCGCGCTGCTTGTCAAGTTTTCTGACGGCGGACCGATTTTCTACGGTCACAGCCGGATCGGTCGGGGAGGACGGATTTTCCCGTGCCTCAAGTTTCGGACTATGGTACAGAATGGCGAACAGGTGCTGGCTGCATATCTTGCCGCCAACCCGGATGCCAACGCCGAATGGATAGCGACCCGCAAGCTCAAGAACGATCCGCGCGTCACGCGCGTCGGGGCCGTGCTGAGGAAGCTCAGCCTCGACGAATTGCCGCAGATCATCAACATCCTTCAGGGCGACATGAGCCTTGTCGGTCCTCGCCCCGTCGTGCGCGACGAGCTCGAAATCTACGGCAGTTCGGCTGTTTATTACCTGAAATCGCGCCCCGGCCTGACCGGGCTCTGGCAGGTCAGCGGCCGCAACGACGTTTCCTATGACAGCCGCGTCGCATTCGATCGCCACTATGTCGAGAACTGGTCACTGTTCGAGGACATTCGCATCATCATCAAGACCGTGCCTGCCGTCTGGATGTCGCGGGGCTGCTACTGACCGGCCGGGACCCGGTCTCTGTGCAGGAGCGACTGTCCAGACGCCAGACATTCTGCAGCAAGTTTCATCGGGCGGGGCTAAGCGGATCGGAAACGTTCAGTTGAAAACAGACATCTTCGAAATCTCCAGCGCCGGCACCGTCAGCAATTGCATGCGACGGATGCGGCTTATGACCACTTGCCTCGCGCTGGCGCTCGCCGTTCCCCAACTCGCCGCCGCCGACGAATACCGCCTTGGATCACAAGACAAGCTGACCATCCGCGTGGCCGAATGGCAAACTGTTGAAGGCACGTTCCGCGACTGGACGGCCGTCAACGGAGAGTACACAATTGGTCCTTCCGGAACATTGTCAGTGCCGTTCGTCGGCGAAATGCCGGCATCCGGCAAGACGACATCGGAGATCGCGGCAGCGATCGGCCAAGCGCTCCAGCGCAAGCTCGCTCTGGCGGACCGGCCGGAAGCCTCCGTCGAAATGGCGCAGTACAGGCCGTTCTACATTTCCGGGGAGGTCCAGACGCCGGGCCAATATCCTTACGTGCCGGACCTGACCGTCCTGAGGGCGATGAGCATCGCCGGCGGTGTCCGGCGGAGCCCAGAAGGACAGCGGTACGACCGCGACATGATCAACGCCAAGGGCGATTTTGACGTTCTCCAAGACCAACGGGTCCGACTGATCGTCAGGCGCGCCCGCATCGAAGCGGAGATCGCGGACAAGCCGACATTCGACGTGCCGAAGGAGTTAGCCGACGATCCGAAGCTGGCAAGCATCGTTGCCGACGAGATGGCGATCCTGACAGCCGACCAAAAGAAGCTCAAACTGCGCCTTCAGGCGCTCGACGACTTGAAGAAGCTGCTGCAGAGCGAGATCGATTCGTTGCAGAAAAAGATCGTCAACCAGCAGCGGCAGGTCGACCTGGCAAAAGAACAGCTCAGCGGCATCGGTTCGCTGGCGCAGAAAGGCCTTGTCGTCAACACGCGGGTTCTGGGTTCGCAACAGACGATCGCCGACCTGGAGGGCCAGATCCTGGATTACGACACGGCCATCCTCACCGCCAAGCAGGCGATCAGCAAAGCCAACCAAGATGCCATCGACCTGGAAAACACCCAGAATGCGGGCCTGGCCGCCGACCGGCAACAGGTAGAAGCCGATCTCAGTGCAACGATGCTCAAGATGAACATGCAAACAGGCCTGATGGCCGAAGCCATGTCGGGGAACCCGGCACTGCAACGCTATCGCGACGGCGAAGAGCCGGCAATGACGTTTAGCCTGGTTCGGATGGTCGACGGCAAGACCAGCGCAATCACCGCCAGCGAAGACACGCCCGTACTGCCCGGGGACGTGATCAAGGTGAAGCTGGTACCGATGGCTAGCCAATAGGCCTTCGAGCGATCGGCTGATCAGATCACGCCGAACAGATCGACTGGATCGGCGAAGAGTTCGACTCGGACGAGTTCGACCTTGAACTCGCCAACACTGTGCTCGCCGCCCCGAAAAACGGCCTACCGCCAACCTCGGGACGTGGAGTAATTGCAGCGCAAGGAGATGTTGTGCTTTAGTTGCAACTTAAATCCGAGGAGGACTTTGTCGTGCACAGTGAAAGGGACGAAATCGTCAGTCGAGAAAGAGAATTTCACAATCTCAGATTCAGTCAGGAGGAGGATCCACGAGGAAGCCTGGACAAGTGGTATCGGACAATTCGTCACGGCGCTGAACGTCAAGACGAGCAAATAAAACGGCTTTCGAAAAACGCAGACGTGCTCGAGTACGGTTGCTCCGATGGCGGGTGGTCCCTGCATTCCCTGCACCTGCCCGATCTTTGCCGATCTCTGACGGGGATCGATATTTCGGATGTAGCAGTAAACAAGGCGAACGAACGGGCGAGCACGCTTGGAAGCACGAACGCTACATTCCTGGCGATGAATGCGGAAGCCATGTCCTTCGAGGACAACAAGTTCGACCTGGTATATGGACGCGGGATCATTCATCACCTGGACCTGGACCGGTGCTTTTCCGATGTGGTCCGTGTCTTGAAGCCGAACGGCGTGGCTTCCTTCTACGAGCCGATGGGACACAATCCTCTCCTGAATGCCTTCAGAAGGCGGACACCCCTTATCCGCACCGCCGATGAACATCCTTTGTTAATTTCGGACTTCGCGTTGGCCCGCCGCTATTTCAGCAATGTCCAGGTGGACTATTTCGGCCTGTGCTCCGTAGGAAGCGCGCTGATGCCACGAAGCATCTCGGAAACCGTCTACACCGTTGGCAAAGCTGTCGATTCGGTAGTTCTGACGCTTCCCTTCGTGAAGCGGTTCGCATGGTATGCGCTCCTAACCCTTAGGGCCTGATCAATAGGTGGCAAGCCCAACTCTGGCGAGGGTGGAAGGGGCAAGTGCCTCACGCCACCGCTTCAGAAGCTGCCTAGGTGACGATTGTTTGGCCTGAGCGCTGTTAGGCGGCGTCTTCGTACGAAGCTCAATAATCTGCCTGGCGTCGAAATCGGGGATCATCGCGTAAGTCCGTGGTCGCCCCCACGAAGCATGGCTGCGGGAAATCCTGCCCGAATAATTCGCGAATTTGTGGCGTCCCAGGATTACATTCGTTTTGATACTACGCTTTGCTTAGCCCCTTGAGGTTTCTGGTTCCGCGAGGTTGGCTGCGGCCCACCGGGGACGGGCGACAGGCACCCTCACCAGCTTGAAGTAGCTGTAGTACAGGAGGAAAGAGCCCATGATATAGGGGTTGAAGGTATCGATCTCGACGAACGACCGGATGAACAGAAGGACCATCACGCCGGCAAGAATCACGGACTCGGCTTGCCATGTTCTGAATATCAATGCCGATATATGGCCCCACAGCGTGCGCACAATAATCAGCGACATCAGCGTCGCCCCGACATAGCCAAGCTCGACGAGGGCTTCGATATAGGTGTTGTGGAAGTGGAAGCCGCTTCGGGTCGTGATGTAGAATTCGTTCCAAAGCCGCTCGGCCTCGGCGAAACCCTGCACCCAATAGGCCGCGTAGCCGACGCCGAGGATCGGTGCTTGCTGCGCCGCATCCCAGCCCTGCTCCCAGAGATAGGTCCGTCCGGTGAGCGTGGAATCCTTTCCGAAGGCGCCAAGGATGAAATCCAGAAGTCCCGCAAAGGCAACCACGGTGACCACGACCAGCCCGAATGCGCCGACTAGGAAAATCACCCGTCGGTAGCGGAGCGAAAGCTTCTTGGCCATGGTAAGCAGAGCCACCAGAGCGAGAGCTGCCGGTATCGAAGCCGTCGAGGTGGCGGAATGCGCCATGACCAGCAGATAGGCCGACAGGACGAGGACCGGCGCCGTCAGGAAAAGGCTTGTCCGGCCGCGTCTGAGGAAGACCAGGAAGACAATGCAAAAATAGATGCCGAGCGATGCGACAAAGCCGATCTGGTTTTTGGAGCTGAATGCGCCGACGAAATTGTACGTCCCGTCGAGCATATCATAGGAATAACCCCCGACCTTCAGCGAATAAAGCAGAACGACAAAAATCCCAATCAGTGAGCCTATCGTCAACGTTCGGACGCTGACGGTGCGCGCTGCAATGTAGGCGCAGGCGATATGGGAGCAATACTGGATTGCCGTCCTCAACGTGATGCCGGGGGCATCCGACCAGAACACCGAGAGGCAGACGTAGAATGCAAACGCCAGCGGGAGCCACGCGCTGGAGGCATGTCGCAACAGCCGCCGGTAGTCTACCAGGATCAGGGGAAGCCAGACCGCATAGTAGGCTAGGATCAGTATCTGGCCGAAAACGGAGGAGTAGGAGAACGCCCAAACGGAGATGGCAACAGCAAATGTGCCGTAGACCGTGCTCTTCTCCGGGTCGACCAACAGAGATTTTGGAATCTTCATCTCGGTAGCGAATTCCCGTCCATGCAGTTCAATGCCGATTCGCCGTCACGCCATGCGCGAACGCTTCCATTGTGCAGTGCAATATAACCCATCCCCTACAGCCTGTCACCCAAATGAGGCAAAAACAGCCATAAGGCGCCCCGGGGACGGCGGTAAAAGGCCACGACAGGCCGTGCGGCAAGAACCCGAGCATCCCGGCGCACGGCTGGGCATCGCTGTCGGCGCCGTCAAATACCATCGCCGCCGCACTTATGAGAGGCTCGGCATCACCACGGCGCGGAACTGTTTTTGCAGTTCTTTCAGCACCGGACCGAAAAATAGCAGC
This sequence comes from Mesorhizobium sp. WSM4807, assembly GCF_055811615.1. Lineage (NCBI taxonomy): Bacteria > Pseudomonadati > Pseudomonadota > Alphaproteobacteria > Hyphomicrobiales > Phyllobacteriaceae > Mesorhizobium > Mesorhizobium sp. WSM4807. The sequence goes on along the minus strand of NZ_JBVVQY010000001.1, from coordinate 236,240 downwards.
CGGCATTCGTTGCATCCGTTGCAATGAATGAGGCCCTCCGCGTACGCTATCTCGGGGACAACCAGACGATGGCCACACGAACAACTGGCAGGCGCTGGTCGTCCCCGATCTGCTGGGTTGGAGCAAACGGATGGACAAACCTCGAATCTTCCTGGGCTCGTCGGGGAAGCAGAAAAAACTGCTGCAGGCGCTGACACGCGGTCTTGAAGACATCGCGCATGTGGAACCTTGGACGACGTCCTTCAATCCGGGGACAACCACCCTGGGGCGCCTCCTCGAGCTTACGCGTGAAGTCGACTTCGCCGCTTTCGTGTTCGCTCAGGACGATTGGACCAGTGTGAGCCAGCCGGCATCGTCTGCGGCGGCATCCGCTCAAGCTTCTCCACGAGACAATGTGGTTTTCGAGGCCGGCCTTTTCGGCGGAGTCCTTGGAATGCGCCGGACGTTCATCCTCCATGCCAATGGCTCCAAGCTTCCAAGCGATCTCCTCGGCCTCACCTCCGTAAGGTATGGCGAGGCGACGACCGGCGCGGAGATGAGGGCGATCAACCAAAAGCTTCGGAATGCGATCGAGAACGAAAGTCGCGTCGCCCGCATAGAGGGCTTCTGGTGGCAGTTTTCCCTGACGGAGCGCTCCGCGAGGGAGCCGTCCGCCGTGAGCCTCTTGCGTATCTCGCGAGGCCGCGATGGTGCCCTGGAGTTGGCCGGCCGCTCATGGCAAGAGAATGGCAGTCTGTCAGCCAGATACTGGAGCGAGGCGGTAAAGGAGAGAAAGGAGCCTCCCGGCATCTTCTACTTTTGGAATGGAGAACGGCCCTTGGATGCGAACGCGTCGCAGTTGTACGGGACGGGAGAGATCCGGCTGGAGTCCGCCGATCGCGCATCCGGGTATTTCACGACGCGCGCGGACACGAACCCCGAGGTGAATGCGCGCACGTCCGGGGTCTACCTGCCCGCCGATCCGGAGGACTTAAGCATCCTGGACGGACGCGACAATCAGCGGCGCGTGGAGTTGATCGCAGAGCGGCTGAGCCATTGGAAGTCGATCAAGAACGTCTGAACTGCGCCCATGGGAGTCGCTTGGACGGCCCTGCCGCCTCGCCGCGACCGCAGCCCCAGTATCATATGGAGAGGTACCAGCCAGGAGGGGCTTCTCAACCGCCTGCTGCTGGCCCACCACGAAGCTGTTCGGAGGCTCCAGACTCCGGCTTGAACTTCTCTGTCGTTGACTTCACATTCGCCGCCGATTGGGAGGACGAGCACATGACGATGAGTTTTGCGGGACGGTTTGCCGGGCGGTCGGCCGTGATCACCGGTGGCGCGTCGGGAATTGGCCTGGCCGTCGCGCAAAGAATCGCTGGGGAGGGCGGGCGCGTTTGCGTCTGGGATCGTGACCCCGCCCAAATCGAGCAGGCGAAGGCTGTCATTGCCGACCTGCACAGCGTGACAGTCGACGTCGCCGATCCCTTAGCGGTCGAACAGGCCGCCCAGCAGACATTCGATACCCTTGGCGCGGTCGATATCCTGGTCACCAGTGCGGCCATCACCGGACCGAACACGACGACCTGGGACTATTCGGTGGAGGATTGGCGCCGGGTCATCGACATCAACATCAATGGCGTCTTCTACTGCAACAAGGCACTGGTTCCGCACATGCTCAAGCGCAATTACGGCAGGATCGTCAACATCGCTTCGATCGCCGGCAAGGAGGGAAACCCGAATGCATCTGCCTACAGCACCTCAAAGGCGGCGGTGATCGGCCTGACCAAGTCGCTGGGCAAGGAACTGGCCAAGACCAAGGTGACGGTGAACTGTGTCACGCCGGCGGCCGTGCGCACCGCGATCTTCCAGCAGATGAGCCAGCAGCACATCGATTTCATGCTGTCGAAGATACCGATGGCGCGGTTTGGCGAGGTCGAGGAGGTGGCGGCACTGATCTCGTGGATCGCTTCCGAGGAATGTTCCTTCACGACGGCTGCCGTTTTCGACGTTTCCGGCGGCCGGGCGACCTATTGAAGCAACTGAGGCGCGATCCAGACTGGAGTTAACGTCGCTTGCTTAGGGTCGAATCCCCCCTGTCCGACGAAGATCTGCTCGACCGCTTCCAGTGCGCGGCCTTCGGCTATTTTCTGGAAACCCTGAATCCCGAGAACGGGCTGGTCGCCGACACCTCGCGGCCAAATTGGCCGGCAAGCATCGCGGTCGTCGGCTTCGCCCTGTCCTGCTATCCGGTCGGGGCGGAGCGCGGCTGGATGACGCGAGACACAGCCGCGAAGCTGACGCTTGCCGCACTGCGCTTCTTCTGGAACAGCCGGCAAGGCAATGGCGACAACGTCACCGGGCACAAAGGCTTCTATTACCATTTCCTCGACATGCAGACCGGCCTGCGCGCCTGGCGATGCGAATTGTCGATGGTGGACACTGCGCTTTTGATGGCCGGCGTGCTCGTGGCTGGCGCCTATTTCACGGGCGACAATGACGAAGAAACCGAAATCCGCGAACTCGCGGAAGTGCTCTACCGGCGCGTCGACTGGCGATGGGCGCAAGGCAGCAATTCGACCTTGCGGCAGGGCTGGAGGCCGAAGAGCGGCTTTCTGCGTTATGGCTGGGAAGGCTACAACGAAGCGACGATGCTCTACGTTCTGGCAATGGCCGCCCCGGACAAGCCAGCCTCGGACGACAGCTATGCCGGCTGGACGGCAACATATCAGTGGGAAAACATCTACGGCTACGAGGTGCTCTATGGCGGCCCGCTGTTCATGCACCAGTTCTCGCATGCCTGGATTGACTTCGACGGCATCCGGGATGCGTTCATGCGGGAGAAGAACTCGGACTATTTCGAAAACAGCCGCCGCGCGACCTACCTTCACCGGGACTATGCGCGGCACAACCCCTCTGGCTACGACGGCTACGGCGAAGGACTTTGGGGCCTTTCGGCGGGTGACGGACCCGGCAACTTCCGCGCGCAGATCGAGCGGCGACCGCGCAAATTTTCCGGCTACGCGGCGCGCGGCGCACCGTTCGGGCCCGACGACGGAACGATAGCGCCGTGGTCGTATCTCGCATCGCTGCCCTTCGCGCCGGAAATCTGCCTGCCGGCGCTGCGCCACCTCAGAGAACGCCACCCTGAGGTGATCGACAGTTTCAGGATGCCGAGCGGCTTCAACCCGACGCTGGCAAACCGGCGGAAGTTCGGGCCGAGCGGCTGGATATCGGATGCGCATTACGGACTGGACCAGGGCATTGTCGTGCTGATGATCGAAAACCACCGCTCGCGCCTAATCTGGGACCTGATGCGGTCGAGCCCGCATATCCGTCGCGGCCTGTGCAAGGCTGGATTCAGCGGCGGCTGGCTGTCGCAGCCGGCGAGCCTCCTCCCAAGGACCAGTGCTGAATGACGGCTTGCTGCCCAGCTGTAGCTGTCGTGTCGGGCACGAAGATGTTCGCCCTTCCCAGCAACTCGCGCTTGCTAGGAGGGGCGTCATCGGCCGGCTCGCATGTTCGTCTCGCTTGGCAACGATTTGATTAGCCGGCGAACGTATAAGCGGTCTTCACCGTGGTGTAGAATTCCGCCGCGTAGCGGCCTTGCTCGCGCGGGCCGTAGCTCGATCCCTTGCGTCCGCCGAAAGGCACATGGAAGTCGACGCCCGCCGTCGGCAGGTTGACCATCACCATGCCGGCCTCCGAGTTGCGCTTGAAATGCGTGGCGTGCTTGAGGCTCGACGTGCAGATGCCCGACGTCAGCCCGAACGGCGTGTCGTTGGCCACCGCCAGCGCCTCGTCATAGTCCTTGACGCGGATCACGTTGGCGACCGGGCCGAAGATCTCCTCGCGTGAGATGCGCATGGCGTTGGTGGCTTGCGTAAACAGCGCCGGCTGCAGGTAGAAGCCGCGGGTTTCGCGATCGAGCAGCTCGCCGCCGAAAGCGAGATCGGCGCCCTCCTGGCGGCCGATGGCGATATAGTCTTCGTCCTGCTTCAGCTGGCTCTGGTCTACGACGGGTCCGATCTGGGTTTTGGCATCGAGCGCGTCGCCGACGACCAGCTTGCCCAGGCGATCCTTCATCGCGTCGACGAAACGGTCATGGATGCCGTCCGTCACCACCAGGCGGGACGATGCCGTGCAGCGCTGGCCGGTCGAGAAGTATGCGCCGTTGATCGCGCAGTCGACGGCGACGGCAAGATCTGCATCGTCGAGCACAACTAGCGGGTTCTTGCCACCCATTTCGAGCTGGAACTTGCGCATGTGCTCGACGCTGGCGGCAGCGACGCGCTTGCCGGTGCCGACCGAGCCGGTGAAGGTGATGGCGTTGAGATCAGGGCTGTCGAGCATGGCCTGGCCGACCACCGAACCCTTGCCCATCACGAGATTGAGCACACCCTTCGGCAGGCCGGCGCGGTGCAATATGTCGACAATGGTCCAGGCGCTCTCCGGAACAAGCTCGGCCGGCTTGAAGACAATGGTGTTGCCATAGGCCAGGGCAGGAGCGATTTTCCACGCCGGGATGGCGATCGGGAAATTCCACGGCGTTATGATGCCGACGACGCCGACCGCCTCCCGCGTGATCTCGACACCGACGCCGGGCCGCACACTCGGAACCAGCTCGCCAGACAGGCGCAGCGTCTCACCAGCGAAGAAATCGAAGATCTGGGCGGCCCGCACGGTCTCGCCGATGCCCTCGACCAGCGTCTTGCCTTCCTCGCGCGCCAACGCCCGGCCGATTTCATCTTTCCGCGCTGTGATCTCGTCCGACGCCTTCCTCAGCACCGCATGGCGTGCCAGCAGGCCCGATCGGGACCATGACGGAAATGCCGCTTTCGCCGCCGCGATGGCTTGCCGGGCCTGCTCGACGCCCCCCGACGCATATTCGCCGACCACGTCGTCGAGATTGGACGGGTTGATGTTGCGGGAGCCGGCATCGCCCACCCACTCGCCATCGATGAGGTTCTTTCGAAACGGGATCATGTCGCTGTCTTCCTTGTCGTCCTTCGATTGCCGTCTATCTGGACCACCGGCCGCCACACCGCAAGGCCGCGGGCGGCAAAGTTCTCCTCTTCGACAGGCATGTGATAAGCAGGTTTCGGAAAGTGTCGCACGGTTTTCCGATAGAAACCTGCGACAAACCATGATTCTAGTATGGTGCGACGCGGATCGCACCAGGAGGAAACTGCCATGTCCGACAGCGCGTTGCCGCTGGTGATCAGCGCGCCCGAGCCACGCACGCTCAACCTGATTTTCACGCCCGAGGCACTGGCGAGATTCCGCGCCAGATACCGTATCGTCGAAACGTCGCCCGAAGGCGTCGCGGCCCTGCCGGCCGATCTGCTCGCCGAGGCGCGCTACATTGTCGGCCAGCCGCCGATCGCGCCGGAGACGCTGGAAAGAATGGCGGCGCTGCGCTGCGTCTTCAATGTCGAGAGCAACCTCATCAACAACATGCCGTATGAGACACTGTTTTCGCGCGGCATCCATGTCGTCACCACGGGCCTGGTGTTCGCCGAGCCGGTGGCTGAGCTCGGCCTTGCCATGGCGCTCAACCTCGCCCGCGACATCGTCGACGCCGATCTCGCCTTCCGGCAGGGCAAGGAGCTGTGGGGCGGCGACAGCAATCGGACGGCGCGACTTCTCTCCGGCGCGGATGTCGGTATCATCGGTTTCGGCGATCTCGGCCGCGCGCTCAACCGGCTGCTATCGGGCTTCCACACGCGGACCAAGGTCTTCGATCCGTGGCTGCCGCCGTCGATCCTTATCGAGAACGGCGTCGAGCCGGCTACGCTCGACACGGTTTTGTCAACCAGCGATTTCGTCTTCGTCGTCGCTTCGGTGACCAGCGAAAACCAGGGTTTTCTCGGCACTGAGGCCTTTGCCAGGATGCGCAAAGGAGCCGCGTTCATCCTGCTCAGCCGCGCAGGCGTGGTCGATTTTCCGGCGCTGATGGACGCCGTTCGCAGCGGTCACATCGTCGCCGCCAGCGACGTGTTTCCGGAAGAGCCGCTGGCGCAGGATCATCCCGTGCGCTCGCTGACTGGCTTCCTGCGCTCCGCCCACCGGGCCGGCGCGCTCGACATCGCCTTCAGGCGCATGGGCGACATGGTGCTGGAGGACATGGACCTCATCGATCGCGGCCTGCCGCCGATGCGTTCGAAGCGGGCCGAACGCGAGACCGTTTCGCGCATGCGTTCGAAGCCGGTCGACAAGAATTAAGCCGTTAAACCGAGCGGCTGCGAAGGTTTCTCAGATAGTAAACGACCAGAACAAGCAGACGAGCGTCGCAGCTGCGAAGACGACGAAGAACAGGCTTCTCAGCAGGATGTTGCGGCGCAGCTCGTTCATGAAGAGATGGCAGCCGACGACGGCTGCGACAAACAGGAAGCGCCAATTCAGCAGTGCCGGCAAGACATTGCTTCGATCAAAACCCCATCTGGCGGCGAGGCCGCCAATGATGGCCGCGAACAACACGATGACTGTCCAGAAGATCGCATCCGCTGCGTTCGTCAGGACGACGCCGGCGGCCCGAATCGGCAGGATCATCATCAGCAGCGCGCTGAAGAAATACACTGAAGCAAGCGGGATAAACGTCCCGGCATCGGCGACGTCGTCCAGGCGTTTTGCGCCGATCGCACCATAGGGATAGCCATGCCTGGCCACTGCCAGGCTGAGCGCCATCAGCAAAGCCGTCAATACGGCGACCAATGCGAATGAAGTGAGGGCCTTGCTCATGCTGTTCCTTGTCCCACCGTTCAACGTGCTTGGCGAATCGAACAAGGACGTTGGTAGCCCACGGTTGTAAATGGCTGGTAAGCGGCAAAGCAGCGCGGTGACAGCTTTGGGGGACGGGCTTTACGGCATAGCCGTTCCAGCCACAACAGCAGCAGTCGGGCATTCACTCCGCCGCCTGAAGGCGTCGCGCCTCGATGATGGTCCTGATCTCGGCGCGGCAGGAACCGCAATTGGTGCCGGCATTCAGGGTGGCGCCGATCGCCTCGACGCTTACGCAGCCGCCGCGCACCGCTTCCGCGATCTGATTGGCGCCAACCCCGAAACAGGAGCATACGATGGCGCCCCGGTCGACGCGATTGCCGCCCGGCCGCCCGGCGACGATCGCCAGCCGCCCGCGCCGATCGGCATGGTCTGCGCTCAACTGCTCCACCGCCCAGCTGCGCGACACCGCGACCGGTTTGGGCGCAAGATAGAGCGCGCCAGCCAGCCGGCTGCCGGCGAAGCGGGCGAAGCGATAGTGCCCGCCGGCGACATCATGATAGGCGAGCGTCTCACCTTGCACGTCCGCCCCGAGAAGCGAAGTCGCGAAAACCGGCCAGTCCCGGCCTGCCTTCAACGCAAATTCGAGGCGCCAGCCGGCGGCGCAGCGGGCGAGACTCCAATAGTCGGCGTCGATCGCGGCCGGCCGTTCGGCAAGCACCGCGAAGCCAAAGGCGACAGCAGCGAAGCGCTCTACGCGGGCGGCAACGTTCTTCGAGGCCGGCTGGCCTGAAATCGCATCGGTTATGGGCGCCACCAGCGCGTCGACGCGGGCGCGCGCGGAGAACTGGTCCGTCCAGTGCATCGGCACGAAGACCGAACCCGGCCGCTGCCGCGCTGTCACCAGCGCGCGAAGCAGCACCTCGCCATGCGCGGTCGAGACGCGCACGATGTCGGCGTCGCCGATGTCGAAGTGCTGCGCATCCGCCGGGTGGATTTCGGCGAACGGCTCGGCCAGGTGCTGGGACAGGCGCTGGCTTTTGCCGGTCCGCGTCATCGTGTGCCAGTGATCGCGAACCCGCCCGGTGTTGAGGATCAGCGGGAATTTTTCGTTCGTGCGGGTTTGCGGAACTGGACGGATCGGGATGAAGCGCGCTTTGCCATCGGGTGTGTAGAAGTTGCCGTTGGCGAAAAAGCGAACGGGCTGGCGTCCGATCGTGCCGCCCCCCTCTGGCCTGCCGGCCATCTCCCCCTCAAGGGGGGAGATTGGCAGCGTCTGCGATCCGCTCATTCCTGCAACGTCTGAGATTGGCGAAGGTCGTAGTGGCGGCTGATCTCCCCCCTCGAGGGGGAGATGGCCGGCAGGCCAGAGGGGGTCGTCCGCGACGGCCTCCACCTTGTTGGGGCGGAATGGCGTTGGAGGTGCTCCACCGACCCCACCCCGTCCCGCTTGTTTCGCTTCGCTCAACGCGCGCGCCGACCCTCCCCTCAAGGGGGAGGGTGGGCTCGGCGCTGGCCACTGGAAAGGCACCAGCGCGTCGTAGGCTTCTCCATCGGTCCCGGCGTACGCGCCTATATCGAAATCGCGCGCGCCGTCATTCTCGAATGCCGACAGCGCGGCGTGCTCGGCGAAGATATCGGCCGGCGACGGATGCGAAAACGCTTCGCCAAAACCCATCCGCTTGGCCACTTCGGCGATGATCCACCAGTCGGCTCTTGCCTCACCGGGCGTGGCCAAAAAGGTGCGCTGGCGCGAGATGCGGCGCTCCGAATTGGTGACGGTGCCGTCCTTCTCGCCCCATGCGGCAGCCGGCAGCCGGACATGGGCGTGGCGGATCGTGTCGGTCTTGGCCAGCACGTCCGATACCACGACAAACGGGCAGGCCTTGATCGCCGCCTCGACGGCATCTGCATCCGGCATCGAATCGACTGGATTGGTCGCCATGATCCACAGCGCCTTGATGCGCCCGTCGGCCACGGCTTGAAACATTTCGACCGCCTTCAGGCCGGGTTTTTCGGCGACAGCCGGTGCGTTCCAGAAGCGCTGCACGCGGTCGCGGTGTTCGGGGTTTTCGATCTCCATATGGGCGGCCAGCATATTGGCCAAGCCGCCGACCTCGCGGCCGCCCATGGCGTTGGGCTGGCCGGTCACGGAAAACGGCCCGGCGCCGGGCTTGCCGATGCGGCCGGTCGCAAGATGACAGTTGATGATGGCGTTGACCTTGTCGGTGCCCGAGGATGACTGGTTCACCCCCTGGCTGTAGACGGTCACCGTCTTCGCCGTCGCGGCGAACAGGCTATAGAAGCTGAGAAGCTCGTCCTCGCCGAGGCCCGTGGCTGCGGCAACGCCGGCAAGGTCGAGCGCGGAGGCGGCGAAAAGCGCTTGCCCGAAGCCGGTCGTGTGCGCCGTGATATAGGTGCGGTCCAGCGCGTCATGCTGGCCGAGATAGGCAAGCAGCCCTGTGAACAGCGCGACGTCGCCATCGGGCGCGATCGCCAGATGCATGTCTGCGATGTCTGCAGTCATCGTGCGGCGCGGGTCGATCAGCACCACCTTCATGTCGGGCCGTTTTTCCCGGGCAGCGGCAATGCGCTGGTAAAGCACCGGATGGCACCAGGCCAGATTGGAGCCTACCAGCACGATCAGGTCGGCGAGTTCCAGGTCCTCATAGCCGCCCGGCACAGTGTCGGAGCCGAAGGCGCGGCGGTGGCCGGCTACCGACGAGGCCATGCACAGGCGCGAATTGGTGTCGATATTGGCCGAGCCAATGAAGCCTTTCATCAGCTTGTTGGCGACGTAGTAGTCCTCGGTCAGCAACTGGCCCGAGACGTAGAAGGCGACCGAATCGGGGCCATGCTCGGCAATGGTTTGCGACAAGGTGGAGGCGACGAGGTCGAGCGCTTCGTCCCAGCCGGTGCGGCGACCGTGTATCTCTGGGTATAGCAACCTTCCGTCGAGGTCGATCGTCTCGGCCAGCGCCGAGCCCTTGGAACAGAGCCGGCCGAAACTCGCCGGATGGTCGGGATCGCCGCGGACGGTTACCTCACCGTCCGCGGCGACCTTCGCCAGCACGCCGCAGCCCACCCCGCAATAGGGGCAGGTGGTCCTCACCTCGCGTGCTTCGCCGATCTTCATATTCAGGCCGCGCGGCTGGCCAGCGCTTCCAGCGCAATAAACAGACGCTCGCCCTCGATCCGCACCGGAATGGTGCGCACCGCGCCTTCGTCGGCGCCGAGCGCCTTGCCGGTCTCCAGCGAAATCACCCAATTGTGCAAGGGACAGGTCACCGCTGCACCATGGACGATCCCCTGGCTGAGCGGCCCGCCCTTGTGCGGGCAATGATCTTCGATGGCGAAGACCTGGTCCTCCGCCGTGCGGAAGACGGCGACCTTGCCTTGCGGCGTGGCGACGCAGCGCGCGCCACGGCGTGGAATGTCTGAGATCGAGCCGATAGATACCCAGTTCATCACGGTCACTCCGCCGCCTGCGCGAAACCGACCGAAGCCATCGGCCGGAACTCGTGCTTGTCTTTGCCGGAAACGCGTTCCGACCAAGGGTCGACCTGGGCGAATTTCTGCGAAAAGACGAAGCGGTTGAAATAGGCCTTGCGCTTCTCGCCATCGTCCATGATCTGGCGCTTGATCTCGGCGATGCCGATGCGCTTGGCCCATTTGTAGATGCGCTCGAGATAACGGCCCTGTTCGCGATACATCTGCGTCAGCGCCACGATATGTTCCAGCGCCTCGTCCTCGGTTTTGACCAGGCCGAGCACCTCGGTGCCCTTGATGTCGAGGCCGGCGGCCCCGGCGAAATGGATCTCGTAGCCTGAATCGACGCAGATCACGCCGACATCCTTGCAGGTTGCCTCGGCGCAGTTCCTCGGGCAGCCCGACACCGCCATCTTGACCTTGGCCGGCGTCCACGAGCCCCACATGAATTTCTCGATACGGACACCGAATCCCGTCGAATCCTGCGTGCCGAAGCGGCACCAGTCCGAACCGACGCAGGTCTTTACCGTGCGCAGTCCCTTGGCATAGGCGTGACCGGAGACGAAGCCGGCCTGGCCGAGATCGGCCCACACCGCCGGCAGGTCCTCCTTGCGAATGCCGAGCATGTCGATGCGCTGGCCGCCGGTGACCTTGACCATCGGGATCTCGAACTTGTCGACGACATCGGCGATTGCGCGCAGTTCGGCGGCATTGGTGACGCCGCCCCACATGCGCGGCACCACCGAGTAGGTGCCGTCCTTCTGGATGTTGGCGTGGACGCGCTCGTTGATGAAGCGCGACTGGTAATCGTCGGCATACTCATCCGGCCAGTCGCAGACGAGATAATAGTTGAGCGCCGGCCGGCATTTGGCGCAGCCGCAGGAGGTGGTCCATTCCAGTTCCTGCATGACGGCGGGAATGGTCTTCAGGCCCTTGGCCTTGATCAGCCGGCGGACCTCGTCATGGCCGAGCGTGGTGCAGCCGCACATCGGTTGCACGGCCGCCGGATTGTACTTGTCGCCGATGGTCAGCACCATCAGCTTTTCGACCAGCCCGGTGCAGGAGCCGCAGGAAGCGGACGCCTTGGTGTGGGCACGCACGTCGTCTAGCGAGGTCAGGCCCTTGGCCGTGATTGCGCCTGATATCTTTCCCTTGCAAACGCCGTTGCAGCCGCAGATTTCCGCATCATCCGGCAAGGCTGCAACGGCCGCCATAGGGTCCAGGGAGGCGCCTCCCTGGTAGGACTGGCCGAAGATAAGCGTGTCGCGCATTTCCGATATGTCGGTCTGCTTCTTCTTGAGGTCGTTGAACCAGGCGCCGTCGGCCGTCTCGCCGTAGAGCACGGTGCCGATGATGCGGTCATCCCTAAGCACCAGCCGCTTGTAGACGCCGGCGGCGGCATCGCGCAGCACGATCTCCTGGCGGTCCTCGCCCTCGGCGAAGTCGCCGAGCGAGAACAGCTCGATACCGGTGACCTTGAGCTTGGTCGGCGTGTCCATATGGACGAAAGCCGCCGCCTCGTTGCCGGCAAGCTGGCTGGCTGCGACGCGCGCCATCTCGTAGAGCGGCGCGACCAGCCCGTAAACCTGACCGTTGACCTCCGCGCATTCGCCGAGCGCATAGATGTCAGGATCGTTGCTGCGCATCCCGGCGTCGACGACGATGCCGCGGTTGACGGCAATGCCGGCTTCCTTCGCCAGCGCCGCATTCGGCCTGATGCCCACCGCCATGACGACGAGCGTCGCCGGGATGATGGTGCCGTCGGCGAGCTCCACCTGCTCGACCTTGCCCTTGCCCGTGATCGCCTGGGTGTTGGCCTTGGTGATGACCTTGATGCCGCGTTGTTCGACGGCGCGCTGCAAGAGATATCCGGCGGCCGGATCGAGCTGACGCTCCATCAGCGTCGGCATGACATGCAGCACGGTGACGTCCATGCCTTGCGAGTTCAAGCCCGCCGCCGCCTCCAGCCCAAGCAGGCCGCCGCCGATGACAACGGCCTTGGCCCGCGACTGGGCGGCAAGCAGCATGGCCTGGACGTCATCGAGATCGCGATAGGTGAGCACGCCCGGCAGATCGTGGCCGGGCACCGGAATGATGAACGGCACCGAGCCGGTGGCGATGACGAGCTTGTCATAGGGCTCGGTGACGCCGTGGTCGGAGGTGACGGTCTTCGCCGACCGGTCGATGGCGACAATCTTGTGGCCCTTGTAGAGGATGATGCCGTTGGCGATGTACCAGCCGTCGCCATGGATGATGATCTCCTCAAAGGCCTTTTCGCCGGACAGCACCGGCGACAGCATGATGCGGTCGTAATTGACCCGCGGCTCGGCGTTGAAGATGGTGACCTGGTAGCGACCGGGCGCCTGTTCGAACAGGTGCTCCAGCATCCGCCCGGGCGCCATGCCGTTGCCGATGATGACGAGTTTTTCGGTCATTGAGCTACTCCGCGGCTTCGACGAAGCGGTGGCGTTCGTAGAGGAACTTCAGCACCGCCTCGCGGCAGCGCAGGAAGGTCCGGTCGGAGGACAGCTCGACGCGCCGGCGTGGTCGGGCCAGCGGCACGGGAAGCACCTCGCCGATGGTCGCCGATGGACCGTTGGTCATCATGACGATGCGATCGGACAACAGCACCGCCTCGTCGACATCGTGGGTGATCATGATCGTCGTCGAGCCAAGCCTCGAATGGATATCCATCACCGCATCCTGCAGATGGGCGCGCGTCAGAGCGTCGAGCGCACCGAAGGGCTCGTCGAGCAGCAGGATCTTCGGCTCCATGGCCAGCGCGCGGGCGATGCCGACGCGCTGCTTCATGCCACCCGATATCTCGGCGGGTCGCTTGTCCCTGGCATGCGCCATTTGCACGAGGTCGAGATTGCGCATGATCCAGTCGTGCCGTTCGGCCCGGCTCCTGGTGCGGCCGAAGACTTTCGACACCGCCAGGTTGATGTTTTCGTAGACAGTGAGCCAGGGCAGCAGGCTGTGGTTCTGGAACACCACGGCGCGTTCAGGACCGGGGCTGTCGACCTCCTTGTCTTCGAGCAGGACCGCACCGGCGGACACTTTCGTCAGCCCGGCTATCAGATTGAGCAAGGTCGACTTGCCGCAGCCGGAATGGCCGATGATCGAGACGAATTCGCCCTTGTCGATAGTCAGCCGGATGTCCTTCAGCACCTCGCTGACCTGACCACCGCGGGCGAAGGATTTGTCGATATGGTCGAGTTTCAGGTAGGCCGTCATGACGCCTCTCCTCACTTTGCCGTTGTGCCGCGGGTGACGAAGGCGCCGACCGCCGCGACCAGGCGATCGAGGCAAAAGCCGGTGACGCCGATATAGGCGAGCGCAACGATGATGTCGGGCAGCCGCGACGAGTTCCAGGCATCCCAGATGAAGAAGCCGATGCCGACGCCGCCTGTCAGCATTTCGGCGGCGACGATGGCAAGCCAGGACAGGCCGATGCCGATGCGCAGGCCGGTGAAGATGTAAGGTGCCGCGGCCGGCACCATGATCTTTACGAAGAACTCGAGCTGGTTGAGCCTGAGGATGCGGGAGACGTTGCGATAGTCCTCTGGAATGTTGCGGACACCGACGGCGGTGTTGATGATCACCGGCCAGATCGAGGTGATGAAGATGACGAAGATCGCCGATGGGCTGGAATCGCGGAACGCGGCCAGTGACAGCGGCAGCCAGGCGAGCGGCGGCACGGTGCGCAGAATCTGGAACACAGGGTCGAGGCCGCGCATCGCCCAGATCGACTGGCCGACCAGAGCGCCGAGCGCGACGCCGACGATTGCAGCCAGGCCGAAGCCGATGGCGACGCGCTGCAACGAGATCAGCACCCGCCAGGCCAATCCGATATCCTGCGGACCATAGTCGAAGAACGGATGGGCGATCAGATCGTAGGCCTCGGTCCATACCTGGCTAGGTGGCGGCAAGCTGGCGTTGAGCGACGAGCAGGCGATCTGCCAGATGACGAGCATGACGACGATGACGACTGCCGGCGGCACCAGCGTGCTCGCCAGTTTGCCGGCGATCGCGCCGGGATCGAAGCGGCGCCTCACCTTGGCAGTGAAAGCTATGACCTCTGCGGGCTTGGCAGGCGTGGGGAACGCCTTCCCCTTGGTGTCCTCGATGGCTTGGATAGACATTTCGCAAAAAGCTCCTTGAGCACTTGGAGTGACAAGCGGCGCCAGCGGCGCCGCTTGTCGTCAACGTCAGGCCGATGCCTTGATCTTCAGGCTGTCGAGATAGGCGGACGGATCGGCCGGATCGAATATCTTGCCGTCGAAGAAGGTCTCGGCACCGCGCGATGAAGACGCCGGGATGTCGGCCGCAGCGACGCCGAGATCCTTCGCCGCCTCGCGCCACAGATCTTCCCGGTTGACTTGATCGACCAGCGCCTTGATGTCGGTGGTCGCCGCGAATTTGCCCCAGCGGATGTTTTCGGCGAGGAACCAGCTGTCGTGGCTCTTGAACGGATAGGACACACCGCCCTTCCAGAACTTCATGTAGAGGTCGGTGCCGGTGGCGACGCGGTCATTGCCGTAATTGATGTCGCCCTTAAGGCGACCGATGATGTCGGCGGTCGGCACGTTCATCCATTGCCGCTTGCCGATGATGGCCGCCATCTCGTCCTTGTTCTCCATGGCTTCGCACCATTGCTGGGCTTCCATGACGGCCATCAGGATCGCCTTGGTGGCGTTCGGGTTCTTGTCGATGAAGGCGGCGCGCAGGCCGAGCGCCTTTTCCGGATGGCCTTTCCACAACTCGCCCGTCGTGGCGGCGGTGAAGCCGACGCCCTGATGGACGAGCTGCTCGTTCCATGGCTCGCCGACGCAGAACACGTCCATATTGCCGACCTTCATGTTGGCGACCATCTGCGGCGGCGGCACAACGATGGTCGAGACATCCTTGTCGGGATCGATGCCGCCGGCAGCCAGCCAGTAGCGCAACCAGAGATCATGGGTGCCGCCCGGGAAGGTCATGGCGGCTTTCACCTCCTTGCCTTCGGCCTTCTTGGCCGCAAAGGCGTCCTTCAGCTTGGAGGCATCGAGGCCGACGCCGGTGCCGGCATATTCCTGCGCGACGGAAATCGCCTGGCAGTCATAGTTGAGCCGCGCCACGATCGCCATCGGCATCGGCTGATTGTTCTGCGTCACCTTGCCGGCGTGCATCAGGTAAGGCATCGGCGTCAGGATATGGGCGCCGTCGATGCCGTTGGCTTCGCCGCCGAGCATCAGATTGTCGCGTGTCGCGCCCCAGGAGGCCTGCTTGAGCACCTCGACATCGGGCATGCCGAATTTTTCGAACAGGCCCTTCTCCTTGGCGATCATCAGCGGCGCTGCATCGGTCAGCGCGATGAAGCCGAGCTTGGCGCCAGTGACTTCCGGCGCCGCCGTTGCCGCATAGGCGCCGGACGGCAACAGCGCGCGTGCCGCCGCCAGCGTTGCCGCGGTGGCCGCGCTCATCATCAGGAAATCGCGGCGCGTTACGCCCGTGAGGGCGGATTGGGTTTTGATGCGTTTCGTCATCGTCATCTCCGTTGGGCGCGGCTTGGGATCTGCGCCGTCGATTGCGTGTTCGACCAAAACAAAAAAGCCGCCGGCCAGGCCGCCGCATCCGTTGATCCGGATCGCGTGTTGACCTGAGCGGCAGCTTTGCCTGTGGCGCCCGCCATTGGACGCCGTATTCAATGGCCCTGAGGCCCATGGATTACTAAGCAGGAACCGTGCCAGTTTGAAGAAACGGTAGATTCAGCAATGAAAACAATCGAGAGAGCGGGCGTAAAGGCTGGAGCGCCGGATTGTCGATGCTCATGCGACAATCACGTTCATTGTGCAGCGGCACAAAAATTGTGCAGTGCATGATAGTGCGCAAGGAATGCTCAACCCGTCGGCATTGCCCAGTCGCGGATGGCGAGATAGTCGTCGATCCTGTCCGGATCGAAGATGCGGCCGTCGAAGAAACCATCCGGACCAAGCACGAGGCTGGCGCCCGCCGAGCCGACCGGCGTGGCAGCGGTCAGGGCCCCCTCGACCTTGGCATTGGCTCCCGGCAGAGCGACGCCGAGCGGCTTCAGCGCTGCGCGATAGAGGTCGGGTCGGTAGGTGTCGCGCGCGAGCGCCATGTGGGCAGCGCTGTGCTTGACCTGCCCCCAACGGACCATCTGCGTGTAGAACCACAGCGCATGGCTCTTCCACGGAAAATTCGCCGCCTTGCCGAAAGGAAGAAAGAAGTCCTCGACGCTCAATTCCGCGCCGCCGCCCAGCGCAAGATGTCCGGTCAGGATCGGCATCTGCAGCGCCGGCGAAACGCCGAGGAAGGAAGGCTGCGCCATCAGGGCGGCCAGTTCACCGCGGTTTGCCGGATCCTGGCACCAGCGCGCGGCATGATGCAGCGCACGCAGCAGGGCCGAAAGGGCCTCCGGGTGTTTTTCGGCCCAGGCCTTGCGCACGCCGAGGACTTTCTCGGGGCTGGTCTTCCAGATAGCGGCCTTGACCGTGGCGATATGGCCGGTGCCGGCGACGACCGAGGCGCTGTTCCAGGGTTCGCCGACGCAGTAGCCGTCGATCCTGCCGGCGGCGAGTGCGTCGGCCATGAAGGGCGGCGGCACGATGACGATTTCTATTTCACGCGACGGATCGATGCCGCAGGCCGCGAGCCAGTAGCGCAGTTCGTAATTATGCCCCGAGTGCGGATGCACGACCGCAAAGCGCATCGGCTCGCGACCAGCATTTGCCCGTTCACGGATCAGCGCTCCCAAGGCCTTGCCGGCCCGCGCCGGATCGAGGTCGGGCAAGGCACCGTGCGCGGCCATGCCGGCCCAGAGCATATTCGAAACCGTTACGCAGTTGCCGCCCAGCCCAAGCGAAAACGGCACGATCGTATCGGAGGCGAGCGGGGTGAGCCCCAGATTGCAGGCGATCGGCATCGGTCCCAGCATATGCGCCAGGTCGAAATGTCCGATCGCAATGCGATCGCGGATGTTGGCCCAGGACGTTTCGCGACTGAGCGTCAGGTCGACGCCTTCGCGCGCGGCAAAGCCGATCTCCCTCGCTGCGACAAGAACGGCACTGTCGAAGAGCGGTATGAAACCGGCATTGATCTGGTGTTCGGCCGCCATGCTCAACTCTCTCCGGGATCCAGAAGGCCTGCCGCCGTCACCAGGCTCTGCGCGATTTCGCTGATCTTGCGATTCTGGTTCATGGCGGTCTTGCGCAAAAGCGTATAGGCCGCGTCCTCCGACAGGCCGCGCGACTTCATAAGGATGCCCTTGGCGCGGTCGATGACCTTGCGGTCCTCCAATTCACTTCGGGCCTCTTCCAGTTCGCGCGCCATCCGCGAAAAGGCGTTGAAGCGGCTGATCGCCATGTCGAGGATCGGCTTGACGCGCTCCTGGCGCAGCCCGTCGACGACGTAGGCGGAGACCCCCGCTTCCACCGCAGCTTCGATCGAAGCCTGGTCGGACCGGTCGACGAACATGGCGATCGGCCGCTTCACCACGCGCGATAGCTGGAACATGTTTTCAAGCATGTCGCGGTTGGGGTTTTCGAGGTCGATGACGATCACGTCCGGTTCGATCTCGGCAATGCGCCGCGCTATTCCCGCAACATCGTGAACGACCGTGACCTGCTCATGCCCGGCCTCCCGCAATCCCGCCTCAATGATGGAGGCGCGGATGTGGTTTTCGTCGATCACCAGGACGGTGAGGGATTTCCGGATCATGCTGCATTTTGCGCACGCTGCGTGATTGTGCAATGCGGCATATGAGAGAATTGACGCAGTTATCGCTTCGGGGACTGCCACAAGTTTGCGGAGCCGACCCCGTTAAGCTTCTTTAAATACCATTCATAGGGTCTACTTTGCTTTGTATCGCCTGCGCTATTTTTCAGTTTGCGAACCTTGTCTCGCTGGCTAGAAGATTGGAGGTTTCCATGGATCGGCGATCATTTTTGACAGGAATGTTTGGCATTGCTTGGGCAGCAGCCCTTGCGAGCGCAGTTCGGCCAATCAACGCGGTCGCCGGCGTACCGGGCGCCAGAAGCGGCATTCTCGATGAACTCGACGCGCTGGATACGGAAGCCTTCGAGGATGAAGATACTCAAGCGGAGCCGGTCCGCCATCGGCACTGGCACCGCAGGCGGCGGCGCAGGCGGCGCGCTTGGAGAAGGATCTGCCGTCGTTACTGGCGAAATGGCTATCGGCGCGTCCGGTGCCGTCGCAGGCGTGTTTGGGTCTGGGATTGGTATTACTAGCAGCTGTTGTGCTGAAAACCCCGGTGGTTGCCGGGGTTTTCAGCTTCAGACTAGCCGAAATACAGCGAAATTATTTCAGGGGACCCGCCCGGTTTTGTCGAGCCTGCCAGTGACAGGCAGGTCTAAAGAGACTGATTTTCCCGAGAGAAACTGGTGGAGCCAATCGGAATCGAACCGACGACCTCTTGAATGCCATTCAAGCGCTCTCCCAACTGAGCTATGGCCCCACTCCGGCAGTTTACCGGCGCCGTTGCCGGCGAAGAGATCCGGCGCGGGTTGAGACCGCGCCGTTAGTGCAGCGGCTTCTAACCCCGCCTTCCGTCAATATCAAGCCTTCAAGAGCCGCTTTTTCTCAAGACGCCGCGAAAGTCGGCATCCGCCTGCGCCACAGGCCGGATCAGACTTCGTCGTCGTCGTCGCCGACGCCGATCATGTCGGCGACATCATCGTCTTCTTCCTCTTCGTCGGCGAGGAAAGTATCGTCGTCATCGCCGAGGTCCACATCGTCCTCGTCATCGCCGAGATCGGGAAGATCGTCGGGTTTCGCATCCTCATCCGCCTCTTCGAGCGAGACGACCTCGACGCCCTCTTCCTCCTCGGCGTCCACTTCCTTCTCGGCAACTTCCTCTTCCTCCTCAAGGGGGGCAATCTTGCCTTCCTCGAAATAAGAGCGGGGATAGCTCTTGCCGGTATAGGGCGAGACGACCGGATCCTTGTTCAGGTCGTAGAATTTTTGACCCGTTTCGGGGTCGATGCGTTTGGTGCCAAGTTCGGGTTTTGCCACAGCAAGCCTCGTCGATGAAAGTTTGGTCCCCATAACCACAGTTTGCGGCGCTGTCAAAGCCTAAAGCCAGCCTCATAAATCCCCGTGTTGAGCGACCTCTTGCAAGGGGATGACCATTTCCGTCCGCCGTGATACGAGACCGCCGAAACCAAAAGAAAAAGGCCGGCCACCGGCGTTTTCACCCAGGGAAAAGCCATGTCGCATACTGCCGCCCCGAAACCGGCCACCGCTCGCAAATCGTCAGCGCTTTCCGGCGCGGCGCGGGTACCCGGCGACAAGTCGATCTCGCACCGCTCGTTCATGTTCGGCGGCCTCGCCTCCGGCGAGACCCGCATCACCGGTCTGCTGGAAGGCGAGGATGTGATGCGCACGGGCGCCGCGATGAAGGCGATGGGCGCGCATATAGAGAAGCGCGGTGCCGAGTGGGTGATCCGCGGCACCGGCAACGGCGCGCTGCTGCAGCCGGAAGGCCCGCTCGATTTCGGCAATGCCGGCACCGGTTCGCGCCTGACCATGGGCCTGGTCGGCACCTATGACATGGAGACGACCTTCATCGGCGACGCCTCGCTGTCCGGCCGGCCGATGGGCCGCGTGCTCGAACCTTTGCGCCAGATGGGCGTGCAGGTGCTGAGGGCGACGCCCGGCGACCGCATGCCGATCACGCTGCACGGGCCCAAGCATGCAGCACCCATCACCTACCGCGTGCCGATGGCCTCGGCGCAGGTGAAGTCGGCGGTGCTGCTCGCCGGGCTGAACACGCCCGGCGTCACCACCGTCATCGAGCCGGTGATGACGCGCGACCACACCGAAAAGATGCTGAAGGGATTCGGCGCCAATCTGTCGGTCGAGACCGACGAGCGCGGCGTGCGCCACATCTTCATCGAGGGCCAGGGCAAGCTCACCGGCCAGACCATCGCTGTGCCGGGCGACCCATCCTCGGCCGGCTTCCCGCTGGTGGCCGCACTCATCGTGCCGGGCTCGGACATTACAATCGAAAACGTGCTGATGAACCCGACCCGCACCGGGCTTTTGTTGACGCTGCAGGAAATGGGCGCCCGGATCGATATAATCGACCCGCGCAATGAAGGCGGCGAGGATGTCGCCGATCTGCGCGTACGCTATTCCGAGTTGAAGGGCGTCACCGTGCCGCCCGAGCGGGCGCCGACGATGATCGACGAGTATCCGGTGCTTGCCGTCGCCGCCAGCTTCGCCGAGGGCGAGACGCTGATGCAGGGGCTAGAGGAGTTGCGGGTGAAGGAATCCGACCGGCTGTCGGCAGTCGCGAACGGGCTAAAGGTCAACGGCGTCGACTGCACCGAAGGCGAGGCCTCGCTGGCGGTGCGTGGGAAACCGGGCGGCAAGGGGCTCGGTCAACACCCAAATGGACAGAGCACCATCGTCCAGACTCATCTCGACCACCGCATTGCCATGAGCTTTCTGGTCATGGGACTGGCAACGGAAAAGCCGGTGACCATCGACGACCAGGCGATGATCGCGACGAGTTTTCCTGAATTCATGGGCCTGATGAAGGGGCTGGGCGCGAAGATCGAGTAGCGGTACTGCGAGCAGGATTTCCACGTTCAGCGCCAAACTAGCCGCGCCAGCGGTCTTGTGAGCAACTTTCGATTTCTTTGTAAGCAACCGCGCAGGGGGGTGAGTGGATGGCAAGTCCTGATTTTCAGAGGCCGGGGGCCAGGGGCTCTCATTGGCAAAGGCAAGCAGACGGTACTTTTCTGTTCCGCTTGGACAGGTCCGCCAAAACCCGGATCGTCAATGCCAATGAACTTACCAGCCTCATCGAGATCCAGAATCGCGAATGGGCGTTTGTTTTGTTCACTCTCATTCCCATGCTCGTGTTCATCGTGCTTTGGCTTTCCGACCGGATGGATAGTATCTGGGTTCTCCCTGCTGCAGCGATATGGATTGCACTGAACCATCACATGCATCGCAAGTTGAGAGCACAGACTGGAGCTATTCTTTCTACTACCCAAATGTCTTCCGATGAGTTCGTTTTTCCAAAAGCCTCGATCGATGGGATAGCTATTGAGATCGCAAAGAAGGTTTCTGCTCGCTCCGGTAATTTTTGTCTTGTGATGTCGATATTGTTTACCGGAGCTGGCGCGGTAGCCTTGGTAGACGGCATATTTCATCTGGGTCTTGGCGGGCAGGAGATAAGTCCGCTGGCCAGCGGCTATGCATTCGCCTTCTTTGGCCTCCTATCCTACCTATTTTATCGTGTCCGAAAGCTACGCCCTTGACCTTCACCATCGCCATCGACGGACCCGCCGGCGCCGGCAAAGGCACGCTGGCGCGGCGGCTGGCTGACCATTACCGCCTGAACCTGCTCGACACCGGCCTCACCTATCGCGCGGTCGCCCATGCGCTGCTTCGGCTCGGCCTGCCGCTCGACAATGTCTCGGCGGCGGAAACCGCGGCGCGGCAGGTCGACCTGGCGAAGCTCGACCGGTCGGTGCTGTCGGCGCATGCGGTCGGCGAGGCGGCTTCGAAAGTGGCTGTCATCCCGTCGGTGCGGCGCATACTGGTCGAAAAGCAGCGCGAATTCGCCAAGGCGCCGCCGGGCGCGGTGCTCGACGGCCGCGACATCGGCACCGTCGTCTGTCCCGACGCCGACATTAAGCTCTATGTGACGGCGAGCGCCGAGGTGCGGGCAGAGCGGCGGTTGGCCGAGATCGAGAGCATCGGCGGCACCGCCGATTTCGACGAAATCCTGGCCGATATCCTGCGCCGCGATGAGCGCGACATGGGCAGAGCCTCCTCGCCCTTGAAGCCGGCCGCCGATGCGCACTTGCTCGACACGTCGGAAATGGCTATAGAAGCCGCGTTTCTTGCGGCCAAGGCGATCATCGACGACGTTCTGGCCAAGAGAAACAAAGCCTGAGCCGGGTTTTCCTCCCGTTGCCGATTGCCGGCGGCGAAAAGATACCCATATCGGGCACGAACCAGCCTGCCAGCATTTTTCATGCGCCGGAATTGCCGCTTAGGCGGCCAAGGGCTTTTTGAAGCCCGGAACGCCGGCAGGCCAACGCAACGCTAACCCACGGCGCCCGCCCCGCTTGAGATGCGGGGCATTCCAGGAGAAACTATGTCAGTTGCAAATCCCACTCGCGATGATTTCGCGAGCCTGCTCGAAGAATCTTTTTCCGCCGGCCATTCCGGCGAAGGCCAAGTCGTCAAGGGTACGATCACCGCGATCGAAAAGGACATGGCTATCATCGACGTCGGCCTCAAGGTCGAAGGCCGCGTGCCGCTGAAGGAATTCGGCGTCAAGGGCAAGGAGTCGACGCTCAAGGTCGGCGACACGGTCGAAGTCTATGTCGAGCGCATCGAGAACGCGCTTGGCGAAGCGATGCTTTCCCGTGAAAAGGCCCGCCGCGAAGAGAGCTGGGTCCGTCTCGAAGAGAAGTTCACCAAGGGCGAGCGCGTCGAAGGCGTCATCTTCAACCAGGTCAAAGGCGGCTTCACCGTCGATCTCGACGGCGCCGTGGCCTTCCTGCCGCGCAGCCAGGTCGACATCCGCCCGATCCGCGACGTCTCCCCGCTGATGCACAATCCGCAGCCTTTCGAGATCCTCAAGATGGATCGCCGCCGCGGCAACATCGTGGTGTCGCGCCGCACCGTGCTCGAGGAAAGCCGCGCCGAACAGCGTTCGGAAATCGTGCAGAACCTCGAAGAGGGCCAGGTGGTCGAAGGCGTCGTCAAGAACATCACCGACTATGGTGCGTTCGTCGACCTCGGCGGCATCGACGGCCTGCTGCATGTCACCGACATGGCATGGCGCCGCGTCAACCATCCGACCGAAATCCTCAACATCGGCCAGACGGTCAAGGTGCAGATCATCCGCATCAACCAGGAAACCCACCGCATCTCGCTCGGCATGAAGCAGCTCGAGAGCGATCCGTGGTCCGAGATCGGAACGAAATTCCCGATCGGCAAGAAGATCAAGGGCACCGTCACCAACATCACCGACTACGGCGCGTTCGTCGAGCTGGAGCCGGGCATCGAGGGCCTCATCCACGTTTCGGAAATGTCGTGGACGAAGAAGAACGTGCATCCCGGCAAGATCCTGTCGACGACGCAGGAAGTCGACGTGGTGGTGCTCGAGGTCGATCCGGCCAAGCGCCGCATTTCGCTCGGCCTCAAGCAGACGCTCGAGAACCCGTGGCAGGCTTTCGCCAGCAGCCATCCGGTCGGCAGCCAGGTCGAGGGCGAGGTCAAGAACAAGACCGAGTTCGGCCTGTTCATCGGCCTCGAAGGCGATGTCGACGGCATGGTCCATCTTTCCGACCTCGACTGGACCCGTCCGGGCGAGCAAGTGATCGAGGAGTACAATCGCGGCGACATGGTCAAGGCGCAGGTGCTCGACGTCGACATCGACAAGGAGCGCATCTCGCTCGGCATCAAGCAGCTGGCCAAGGACACGGCCGGCGAGGCGGCAACTTCAGGCGAACTGCGCAAGAACGCCGTCGTCACCTGCGAGGTCACCGGCGTCAAGGATGGTGGTCTGGAAGTGCGGCTGGTCGACAGCGGCATCGAGACATTCATCAAGCGCTCCGACCTCAGCCGTGACCGCGACGAGCAGCGCCCAGAGCGCTTCACGGTCGGCCAGAAGGTCGATGCCCGCGTCATCGCCTTCGACAAGAAGACCCGCAAGCTGCAGGTCTCGATCAAGGCGCTGGAAATCGCCGAGGAGAAGGAAGCGGTCGCCCAGTACGGCTCGACCGACTCCGGCGCTTCGCTGGGCGACATCCTGGGTGCCGCGCTGAAGAAGCAGGGCAGCTAGGTCCACTAACGCCGCGCTCGCGCGGCCTATTAAAAAACCCCGCCGGAGCGATCCGGCGGGGTTTTGTTTTGACCATGGTCAGAGCATCGTAACCCAAACGTGGCAAACCGATTTTGGGAAATCCGCGCTTTAGACAAAGAGATAAATCAGGCCCTGCCGTAAAGCGGCACCAGCGTGCCGCTCATCGCCAGATTGGCCGGCGAAGCGAGGTAGGCAATGGCCTCCGCGGCCGCTTCGAGGCTAACCCATTTGCCGAAATCGGCAGCCGGCATGTCAGCCCGGGTAGCCGGCGTATCGAGGATCGAGGGCGCGACGGCATTGACCAGGATGCCCTTGCCCTTGAGTTCTTCCGCCATCGCCACCGTCATCGCCGCGACGGCCGCCTTGCTGGCGGCATAGGCGACCATGCCGGAACCGCGCCGCAGGTCGAGCCCGGCGCGCGCCGTGACATTGACGATACGGCCCGACACGGAAGATTCCAGCATCGAGCGTATCGCCGCGCGGCAGCACAGGAAGGTGGTGCGGGCGTTGGTGTCCATCATTTCGGCAAAGGACGCGGGCTCGATCTTCTCGACCGGCGCGGCGGTGAAGCCGCCGGCCAGGTGGATGGATGCCCACAAATCCGTAACACTGGCGTAGAACGCATCGACTTTGGCGGCGTCGGCTAGATCGACATTGTGCGCCAGCCTGACGCGCTCATGGGCCGGGAAGGGAAAATGCGCGGGCGCGGCGGCATGGGCATTGGGCACATGGCAGATCGCGCCCTGCTCCAGCAGTTTGCCGACAACCGCGCCACCGAGCGCCCCGGTGCCGCCGGTCACCACAACATGCCTGCCGTCCAGTGTATCCGTCATCTTCGACCGCTCCAGTCACTTATATGCCGCTGCTCGCCGCCGCCGCCGAAGGTCGCGCCTTTCGCGCGATCACTCAACCGAAATCTCGATGACGCGGCGTCGTTTGCGCGCGTCAAGCCGGCGGCCATCAGTCGAGGATCGCATCCCCAAGACGCTGCCACAGCACTCAATCGACAGTGATCTCGATGACATACGGCAGTCCGGTCGCACGCGCGCGCTTGAGTGCGTCCGCCAGATCGTCGATACCAACAATCCGCTCGGCGGCAATGCCATAGGCCTCGGCCAGCTTGCAGAAATCAGGCGGCGCCGGTGAGACGCCGACCGGCTCGACGCCGACATCGAGCATCGAGGTTTCGATTTCGCGATAGCCGAGATTGTTCCAGACGACGAAGATCACCGGCGCCGCAACGTCGAGCGCGGCGCCAAGCTCCGGTAGCGTGAACTGGAAACCACCGTCGCCGGTGAGACAGACGACCGGCGCATCAGGCACGGCAAGGGCCGCGCCGATCGCCGCCGGCGGACCATAGCCCAGCGCGCCGAAGCCGGTGGCGGCGTTGAACCAGCCGCCCGGACGGTCGTGATCGTAATAGAGGTTGGCGGCGTAGACCGGCTGGGTCGAATCGCCGACGATGATCGAGCCCGGCAATGCATCGCGGATCATCTCGACGGCGCGGGTTTGCGCCTGGAGGGCCGGGGCCATTTCGGCAAAGGCCGCTTGCCTTGTCGCAGCGGCGCGAGCCTGACCGTCGCCCGATGGCGGCTGGCCCGTACCAATCTCGACAAGCAGCGCCTTGAGTGCCGCGCCGCAATCGGCATGGATCGAAATCCGGGCCGGCCGGCGGGCAAGCTGGTCGGCGCCGATGTCGATGCGGATCAGATTGGACGGCAGGACAAAGCCACCGTCGCTATATCCGTCGTAGTCGGTCGGGCCGAATTCGGTGCCGGCGGCAATGACCAGATCGGCCTCGGCCATCAATGCACGCACCGCCTTCAGACTGGGGCTGGCCGGCACGCCGAGCGGATGGCGGTGCAGCAGGCCGCGGGCATTGGCCGTCTGGACAACCGGCGCTTCCAGCCTTTCGGCAAGGCGCTGCAACGGCGCTTCGGCTCTCTTGGCGCCGCCGCCGGCAAGGATCAGCGGGCGGCGGGCAGCCGCGCAAAGTTTTGCCGCCTCTGCTATCGCCGCCGGATCCGGCTCTGGCGGCGCGACATTAGTCAGCAAAGCGGCGATGCCGTCGGCCGGCTTGCCCATGATATCGGTCGGGATCTCGATGTGGACCGGGCCCGGACGCGACGACGAAAACAGGGCGAAAGCGCGGGCAAGAACGCCCGGCAGTTCGTCGGCGTCGGTGACACGGTGCGAAAACAGCGCGACCTTTTCCATCATGCCGCGCTGGTCGGGCAGTTCGTGCAGATGGCCAAGGCCTTTGCCCAGTGTCGGCGTGGCGTTGACGCCCGAGATCACCAGCATCGGAACCGAATCGGCGCGGGCCTGGCCCATGGCGGTGATGGTGTTGGTCAGCCCCGGTCCGGTGATGACGAAGGCGATGCCGGGCCTGCCGCCGGCGCGCGCATAGCCGTCGGCCATGAAGCCGGCGCCCTGTTCATGACGCGGGGTGACGTGGCGAATCTTCGAGCGCGCCAAGCCGCGATAGAGTTCGACCGTATGCACACCCGGAATGCCGAAGACCGTGTCGACATCATGGGCTTCGAGCAAAGTGATGAGCGCTTCGCCGACTGTCGTCATTGTCTGAGCACCGGACGTGTGAGGCAGGTCGGCCCGCCCTCGCAGGCGATGCACAGCGCGTCCGCCTCGAAGGTTGAAACCCTGCAGCCGGCGGCCGCCATGGCCGCCGCCGTCTTCGGGAAGCCGGCAACGGCGATCACCTCGCGCGGCGCGGTCGGCAGCACATTGAGGCTGAGGCCGTTGGAGGCGAAGAACTCCCCGGCGTCGCCTTCGACCAGGCGAATGCCTCGCGCCCGCAGCATCTGGTAGAAGGCAGCCGGCAAAAGCGGTGCATAGACCAGCGCCAGATCGTCGGCGAGCGGACTGATCACCGACATCAGATGCAGGCAGGCGTCCTCGCCATGCCAGAGCGGCAGGTCGTAGCCATAGACCTGGATACCCCTGGGGGTGAGCAGGTTGGCGAGTTGCTGGATGCCGTCCTGGTTGGTGCGCACGCCGCGGCCGACGGCCAGGGTCCCTGAATCGACCCAGACGCAATCGCCGCCCTCGACCTGTCCGGGAGGCTCGATGCGGCCGAGGATAGGCACGCCCATGCGCTTGTAGGCCGCCTCGTGCAGGCCGGGCTCGGCCCGGCGCAGCGCCTTGCCCATGGCAAGGATGATGGCGCCGTGGTCGGTCATCAACGAAGGATCATGTGTGAAGACCGAATCGGCAAGCCCGTCATCGGCGTCGGTCAGCCATTCGATCGCGGCGCCGGATGCCAGAACCAGCGTCGTCAGCGCCTCATGCTGGGCGGCGGCCTTTTGCGGATCGAAGCCCGCACCATAGTGCCATTCCGATGCTTTGGCGCGGTGCATGGCGCTTGCGGCGGACCGCATCAGCACGCGCTGCAGGGGCCCGGCCATGGACTGCGACCCGTATTCCTTTGCCAACAAGTGCTCCTTAAACGCCCATCCCAGCCAATAGCCACTCAGCGAGCCGTGATCAATGGTCCAAAAAGCATGGTTGACGGAGGCAAGCGGAACGGTACATCTTGAGAATGAGAAGTCTGTCCAGTGATGGTAATGGGTAAAAAATTCCAGCAGCGACGGGTCCAACCACTTCGTGAGGCACCGCAAAGGTGATAGCGCAAGGCACGGCCCCCGCCCTGAAGTACACGGCGCAGAACGACGCCGCCGAAGCCATCCATGTCGAGAACCTGCATAAACGATTCGGCGAACTGCATGTGCTGAAAGGCGTTTCGCTGTCGGCGCGCGACGGCGAGGTCATCGCCATCATCGGCGGCAGCGGCTCGGGCAAATCGACGCTGCTGCGCTGCATCAATTGCCTGGAGAACCCGACCAGCGGGATCGTTCGCGTCAATGGCGAGGAGATCCGGATGAAGGCCGACAGCCACGGCCACACCGTTCCCGCCGACCGCAAGCAGATCGAGCGCATCCGCTCCAAGCTCGGCATGGTCTTCCAGAATTTCAATCTGTGGAGCCACATGACGCTGATCGAGAACGTCATCGAGGTTCCGGTGCATGTTCTGGGCGTCAAGCGCGATGTGGCCATCGCCGAGGCGGAAAAGCTGCTTGCCCGCGTCGGCCTGGCCGAAAAGCGCGATGTCTATCCGGCCTATCTGTCAGGCGGCCAGCAGCAGCGTGCGGCCATCGCCCGGGCGCTGGCCATCAATCCACGCGTCATGCTGTTCGACGAGCCGACCTCGGCGCTCGACCCGGAACTGATCGGCGAGGTGCTGAAGGTGATCGGCGACCTGGCACGCGAAGGCCGCACCATGGTGCTGGTCACCCACGAGATGAAGTTCGCCCGCGAGGTCGCGACGCATGTCGTCTACCTCTACAACGGACTGGTCGAAGAAGAAGGGCCGCCGGAGCAGATCTTTGGCGCGCCGAAATCCGAAAGGCTGAAGCAATTCATCCGCAACATCGGTTAAGCCGAGGCGGATAAAAACGGGAACAACAACAAACTGGGAGTATTGATATGAAGACGGTTCTGAAGACATTTGCCGCAGCGCTTCTGCTCGGCGTCGCCGCGATGGGCATGGCAAAGGCCGAGCCGGTCAAGATCGGCGTCGCTGCCGAACCCTATCCGCCGTTCACCTCGCCGGATGCTTCCGGCAAATGGGTTGGCTGGGAGATCGAATTCATCGACGCCGTCTGCGCCGAGCAGAAACTCGATTGCGTCATCACCCCCGTCGCCTGGGACGGTATCATCCCGGCGCTGACGACCAAGAAGATCGACGTCATCGCCAGTTCGATGACGATCACCGACGAACGCAAGAAGACGATCGATTTCTCCGACAAATATTACAACACCCCGACCGCCATCATCGGGCCAAAGGACCAGAAGTTCGGCGCTACACCGGAAGATCTCAAGGGCAAAATCATCGGCGTCCAAGTTTCGACCGTGCATGCCGACTACGTCAAGAAGCACTTCACCGAAGCAGCGGAAATCAAGGAATACCAGACCCAGGACGAAGCCAATCAGGATCTTGCCGCCGGTCGCCTCGATGCGGTGCAGGCTGATTCCATCGCGCTCGACGCATTCCTGAAATCGGATCAGGGCAAGCAATGCTGCGACCTGAAGGGCATGGTCGCGCCGGATCTGGCCGTTCTCGGGCCCGGCATCGGCGCTGGTGTCCGCAAGGAAGATACCGAGTTGAAGGAGAAGATCAATGCCGGCATCAAGGCTATCCGGGCCAACGGCAAATATGACGAAATCAGCAAGAAATATTTCGATTTCGACATCTACGGCGACGATCCGCAGGCGAATTGACGGCATCCCTGAGCGAATAACCATGCGGCGCGGACAGCGCGCCGTGTGGCTTCGTCGAAATCCACCCATGCAAGCTTTTCGCTGACGGCATTGCCGACGGTTTTGGCGCCAGCAATTCGGGGCGACGCTGATCGACGCATTTCTACCGGCCTCTGTGGCCCGCATCATCGAACTGCTTTCGCCGACGCCACCTGGCTGGGGCGGAACGCTTCTGGTCGGACTGCTCCACTCGGTCGAGATCGCTGCCGGTGCTTTCGGTCTCGGCCTCGTGATCGGCATTTGCGGTGCGTATGGCAAGCTCTATGGCGGGCCCGTGGTGCGCGATCTGCTGGCAGTCTACACGACGATCGTCCGCGCCGTGCCGGAGCTGGTGCTGATCCTGCTGCTCTATTATGCCGGCACCGATTTGATCAACCAGTTGCTGACGGCAATGGGGTATCAGCGTATCGATATCAGCGGGCTGGTGGCCGGTATTGCCGTGCTCGGCTTCGTCCAGGGCGCTTATTCGACCGAGGTGATGCGCGGCGCGATCCTTGCCATTCCGCAGGGACAGATCGAAGCCGCGCGCGCCTATGGCATGTCTCCCGGCCTGCTGCTGCGACGCATCACGCTGCCGGCGATGCTGCCTTTCGCCATACCCGGCCTTGCCAATCTCTGGCTGATCGCCACCAAGGACACCGCCCTGCTGGCGGTCGTCGGCTTCTTCGAACTGACATTGGCCACGCGGCAAGCGGCAGGCGTGACCAAGGCCTATCTTACCTTCTTCCTCGCCGCAGGCGTGATCTATCTCCTGTTGACGCTGGTCTCCAATCTGATCATCGGCCGCATCGAGGTCTGGGCTCGGCGCGGCATGCCCTCTCTCAAGGAGGCGCGTTGATGGCTGTCGAAGCGACCATCGTCAACCTAGCCGCCCGCGCATCGCTGTGGTTGCAGCCGCACCGCATCGTGCTGATTGTGACTGGACTGGCGCTGGTTTTCGCAGCCGCTTTCTTCATGCGCTGGGACTGGCTGCCGCAATATTACGAAATGGCGCTTGTCGGCCTCTGGCGCACGCTCTGGATCCTCGCCGTCACCTGCACACTGGGCTTCCTGCTCGCCGTGCCGCTCGGATTGGCGCAGGCTGCCGGCCCCTTCTGGCTCGCGGCGCCTGCCAAGGCCTTCTGCACCGTCATCAGGGGAACGCCGCTGCTGCTGCAGCTCTGGCTGCTCTATTATGGGCTCGGCTCGCTGTTTCCACAGTACCCATGGGTACGCGAGTCCTGGATGTGGCCGTATCTCAGGCAAGCATGGCCCTACGGCGTCCTGGCGCTGACCTTGTCCTTCGCCGGCTACGAGGGGGAAGTGATGCGGGGTGCCTTCGCCGGGGTGCCGAAAGGGCAGTTGGAAGCAGCGCGTGCCTTCGGCATGAGCCGCTGGAAGATCCTGCGGCGGATCTGGCTGCCGCAAGCCTTCTACCGGGCGTTGCCGACGCTGACCGGCGAAACCGTGCTGCAGCTGAAATCGACGCCGCTGGTGGCGACCATCAGCGTGATCGACATATTCGCCGTCTCGTCCAAGGTGCGGCAGAGCACTTTCCTCACCTATGAACCCTTGCTGCTCCTGGCATTGATCTATATGGCGATCACCGGCATCCTGGTCTTCGCGCTCGGCAAGATCGAGGCGCGGATCCCGAACAAGATTGGTTAGCGAGTAGCGAATAGGGAGTAGCGAATAGAGGGAAATCAGCGAGCTACTCGCTATTCGCTACTCCCTAATCGCTACTCGCTAGAGCTTCAGGGCAGCTAAAGATGCAACTCAGTCTCGACCAGGCGACAGGGCTGTGCCGGATGGCGGCGCTCGGCGCCGGCGCCAATGAGGAAGCGGCGCAGTCGCTCGCAGCCTCCATCGTAGCGGCCGAGGCAGAAGGTCTGTCGACAGTCGGACTGTCGCATTTCATCGACTATCTCGAAGCGCTGGAGGCCGGCCGCATCGACGGCAAGGCCGAGCCGGTCATCACCAGGCCGGCTTTGGCGATCTATCTCTCCGACGCGCGCGGCGGGCTGGCGCATACCGGCTTCGATCGCACCATCGACGATCTCGCCAAGGCGGCGCGCCTGTTCGGCGTTGCCATCTTTTCGCAGAGGAACGCCTATACATGCGGCGCGCTCGGCTATTTCACCGGGCGGCTGGCCGCGCAGGGGCTGGTGTCCTTCGCCGCGACCAATGGGCCGGCCGTGCTTGCCGGCTCCGGCTCGGTCAAGCCGGTCTATTGCACCAACCCGATGTCCTTCGCCGCGCCCGCCGCCGACGGAGCGCCGCTGGTGATCGACCAGTCGTCGAGCGCCACCGCCTTCGTCAACATCCGCAAGGCGGCCGAGGACGGCAAGAAAATTCCCGAAGGCTGGGCACTGGACGTCAGCGGCAACCCGACCACCGATCCCGCCGCTGCCATGAAAGGCGCGATGCTTGCCTTCGGCGGCCAGCGCGGTGCCAACATCGCACTGATGGTCGAAGTGCTGGCGGCGGGCCTGTCGGGCGCCAACTGGTCGCTCGATGCGCCATGGTTTAGCGGCGGACCGGACAGTCCCGGAACCGGCCTCTTCGTTCTGGCCGTCGAGCCCAAGCTGCTCGATCCGGATTTCGAGAAACGCATGAAGGACCAGCTCGACCGGTTGCGCC
This sequence comes from Mesorhizobium sp. WSM4807, assembly GCF_055811615.1. Lineage (NCBI taxonomy): Bacteria > Pseudomonadati > Pseudomonadota > Alphaproteobacteria > Hyphomicrobiales > Phyllobacteriaceae > Mesorhizobium > Mesorhizobium sp. WSM4807. The sequence goes on along the minus strand of NZ_JBVVQY010000001.1, from coordinate 204,238 downwards.
GCCGCTACGGCGTGCATGTGCCCGGCCGTGCCCGGGCCGAAGCGGCGGAGAAGGCCGCGGCACGCGGCATAACGGCTCCGAAAGCCGTGGTGCAGCGCATCTCCGAATTCGCCGCGCGGTATTCTTCCTGAAGACGCCCTTCGGATAGTTGGTCGCGCGACAGCGGGCGTACTTGCCGTTACGCCCAGGCTGCCTCGTCGAGACACGTTTCGGAAACAGAAGTCACCCGGAAATCCCGCGTCGGTTGGTTTTCCCGCATCTGATCAGTAACATGCATTTCCCGGTCAACTTTTGTTCATTTGACTTTGACTGGGGTGGCGGCTGTTTGCGCGAAGCAGCAAAAGAGGAGCCCAGATGTCCGCAAGCACCGACAATTCCAGCAGAAGCCTTTTCGTCCCGGCCCTTGGCAGCCTCTATGCGGCGCTGCACACCACCTCTGAAACCATCCTGCGTGCCGTGGCCGGCATCTTCCTCACCATCCATGGTTCGCAGAAGATCACCGATCCGTTTGGCGCCGCCGAAATGGTCGAAGGTCTTGGCTTCTATCCCGGTGCATTCTGGTCCCTGCTCTTGGCCTGCACCGAATTCTTCGGCGGCATCTTCATCGCCATCGGTCTGTTGACCCGCCCGGCCGCCTTCGCCGGAATGTTCGTGCTTCTGGTCACGGTCTGGTTCCACTGGGTCACCAAGGGCGAGGGCTTTTCGGGTGCCGAAAAATCGCTGCTATGGGCGGCGATCCTGTTCTTCTTCGTTATTCGCGGCGGCAACCGCCAATCGGTCGACGCGCGTATTGGCAGGGCGTTCTGAACCAGCCGACACCGCGGCAAACGGCGACAAAGGATCGCCCTTTGCCTTCGGCGCGAAACGGATTATGAACGACTTCAGCCAAGCCCCAGTAAATCTGGGCACCAGTAAATCTGGAAACCGCGCCGGAGCCAGCAATGACCGAAATCCTGCAGACCCCAAAGCTCGTCGTCGTGTTCGGCGGCTCCGGCTTTGTCGGCCGCCATGTGGTGCGGGCGCTGGCCAGGCGCGGCTACCGCATCAGGGTCGCCTGCCGCCGGCCCGATCTCGCCGGCCATCTGCAGCCGCTCGGCAATGTCGGCCAGATCCAGCCGGTGCAGGCCAATGTTCGCGTGCGCTGGTCGGTCGACCGCGCCGTACAGGGCGCCGACCATGTCGTCAATTTGGTAGCCATCCTGCATGAGAGCGGCCGGCAGAAGTTCACGCCCGTCCACGAGTTCGGCGCACGCGCGGTCGCCGAAGCGGCGCGCGCCGTCGGCGCCGGCCTCACCCATATCTCGGCGCTGGGCGCCGATCTGAACGCGCAATCGGACTATGCACGCACCAAGGCGCTCGGTGAAAAAGCGGTCCTGGAAACGATTAGCGATACCGTCATCTTGCGGCCATCGATCAATTTCGGGCCGGAGGACAGCTTCTTCAACCGCTTCGCCAGCATGGCGCGCTATTCGCCGGTCCTGCCGCTGATCGGCGGCGGGCAGACCAAATTCCAGCCGGTCTACGTCGGCGACGTCGCCGAGGCGGTGGCGCACTCGGTCGACGGCAAAGTCCAGGGCGGCCGGATCTACGAGCTTGGCGGACCGCAGGTACTGTCCTTCAAGGAATGCATGCAGGAAATGCTTGCCATGATCGACCGCGAGCGGCTTCTGGTGTCGGTACCGTGGTGGGTGGCCAACATGCAGGCATCGATTCTCGGGCTTTTGCCCAATCCGCTATTGACCAAGGATCAGGTCCTGCAGCTGCGCGAGCACAACATCGTATCGGAAGCGGCCATCAGGGAAAATAGGACGCTCGCCGGCCTCGGCATCCAACCGCAGTCGATCGGCAGCATCCTGCCGAGCTATCTCTGGCGCTACCGCGCCGCAGGCCAGTTCCAGCGAAAGACGGCGGCCTAGCCAATCAGGCGCTCACTAAAGGCGCCGCGTGACCTGCATCGGCAGGCCGCCCTGCGGTTGCGTCGTCAGTTTCTGCACCGGCCACGGTTTGGTCTCGGCGGTGGTGTCGAAGCGGAAACGCGACAGCATGATGGCCAGCGCGATGATCGCCTCCTGCATGGCAAAGCTGGCGCCGATGCAGACGCGAGGGCCGGCGCCGAACGGCAAATACTGGAAGCGGTCGATTTTTTCGCGATTTCCCGGATGAAAGCGTTCCGGCATGAAGGCGTCAGGCCGGTCCCACAGCTTGCGGTGGCGATGGACAACCCAGGGCATGACCAGCACCGCGGCGCGCCTCGGTATATAGAGGCCGCTCCAGGTTTCGGGCTCGATCGGCTCGCGGTTGATCGACGGCGCCGGCGGGTAGAGCCTGAGCGCCTCGTCGAAGGCGGCGCGGGTGAACGGCATGGCGTCGAGCCACTTTGTCGGGTCGGGTTCTCGCGCCAGCACGGCGTCGATCTCGCGCTCGATCTTTTCGCGCTCCCAAGGCGCTTCGGCCAGGCAGTAGAGGGTCCAGCCAAGTGCCCGCGCCGTGGTCTCGTGACCGGCGCCGATGAAGGTGATGATGTTGTCCTCGACCTCGGCGCGTGTCAGCCCGTCCGGTCCCTCCGCCTTGAGCAAAAGCGTGAGAAAATCCTGCGGCACCTTGTCCGGATCGCGCTTGAGCCGCTCTTCGCGCATCTTGACTGTGTCGGTAACGATCTTGCGGAAATAAGCCATGGTCTTGCGGCCGCGGATGCGGGTCAGGCGCGGCAGCCAGTCGGGCGCCCGCAACAGGTCGAGCGGATCAACCCGGCCCATGGTCTCGAACAGCCGGTCGATCTCCTTGGCGAAGCTGCCCGGCTCGCCTGATATCTCGCCGGAAAACAGCGTCTCGGCCAGGATATCAAAAGTAAGCAGCGTCATGTCGTGGGCGATGTCCGACGTGCCGCCGCCCTCGTAGCGCGTGACGAACTCCCGCGTGCGCCTCAGCATCGGCTCGGCAAAACCGAATATGTGGCGCGGCGTGAACACCGGCGCCATCGCCTTGCGTGAACGCCTCCAGACCTCACCCTCGGCGGTCAGCAGGCCGTCGCGTAGGATCGGCCGCAGGATCATCTGGCGCACCGTCGCCATCTTGTAATTTTTGGCATTGTCGACCAGCACGTGGCGAATGAGGCCGGGGTCGTTGGCGATGACCAGCGGCCCGCCGATGCCGGTCACCGATATCCAGGGCTGGTTGTAGGTCGGCTCGCCCCACAGTTCGAGCGGGTTGCGATAGACGATGCGGATCATCTCGAGCGTCGACGGCGGCGACGTACGCGGCTTCGGCGCCGGCGGGACGAAGGGGGCGGGCTGACTGTCCATGGCGTGCTCCGCTGGTCACCTCAATGTAGTGGCTGGCAAGGCAAGCGTCCATGTCGCCGGCTCTCCGGAATGTGACCGGGCACTGGAAAGTGCCTGATCGTCGGAACAGGTCGGCCCTCTGTTGTTGCCGCCGCTCTGTTCCAAGTCCGGCTCCACTTTTGGGTCCGATGCCCTGGCCGGTCAGGCGCGCTCTTCTTCCATTCGGAAATGCTTGCAAATCTTGGAAAAACCGCCTTTTGCACCTATATCTTGGACATCAAGGACGCGCGATTCGGAGCCGATTTTTTGCGCTGGATGTGCGGCATCAATCAGACAGGTTTTCATGAGCGATCAGATCGACAACGCCAACGGCGCTGAGGCCGAGTACGGCGCCGATTCCATCAAAGTTTTGAAGGGGTTGGATGCCGTCCGTAAGCGGCCGGGCATGTATATCGGCGATACCGACGACGGCTCGGGCCTGCATCACATGGTCTACGAGGTCGTCGACAACGCCATCGACGAGGCGCTGGCCGGCCATGCCGACCTCGTCACCGTGACGCTCAACCCCGACGGTTCGGTGACGGTCATCGACAATGGCCGCGGCATTCCGACCGATATCCACACCGGCGAAGGCATCTCGGCGGCCGAAGTGATCATGACGCAGCTGCATGCCGGCGGCAAGTTCGACCAGAATTCCTACAAGGTGTCTGGCGGCCTGCACGGCGTCGGCGTCTCGGTGGTCAATGCGCTTTCGGCCTGGCTGAAGCTGAAGATCCGCCGTAACGGCCAGATCTACGAGATGAGCTTCACGCACGGCAATGCCGACGCGCCGCTAAGGGTCACCGGCACCTACGAACAGCGCAAGGTTGCCGGCACCTATGACGGACGCAGCGGCAGCGAGATCACCTTCTTTCCGTCGGCCGAAACGTTCACAATGGTCGAATTCGACTTCGGCACGCTGGAGCACCGGCTGCGCGAACTCGCCTTCCTGAATTCCGGAGTGCGCATCATTCTGACCGATGCCCGCCATGCCGACGTCGTGCGTCATGAGTTGCACTATGATGGCGGACTGGAGGAGTTCGTCAAATATCTCGATCGCGTCAAGAAACCGCTGATCGACAAGCCGATTGCGATCAAAGCCGAGCGCGACGGCATCACCGTCGAAGTCGCCATGTGGTGGAACGACAGCTACCACGAGAACGTGCTGGCCTTCACCAACAACATTCCGCAGCGCGACGGCGGCACGCATCTTGCCGGTTTCCGCGGCGCGCTGACGCGCCAGATAACCGGCTATGGCGAATCCTCGGGCCTCACCAAGAAGGAGAAGGTGGCGCTGATCGGCGACGATTGCCGCGAGGGGCTGACGGCGGTGTTGTCGGTCAAGGTTCCCGATCCGAAATTCTCGTCGCAGACCAAGGACAAGCTGGTCTCGTCCGAAGTTCGCCCGGTGGTGGAAGGGCTCGTCAACGAAGCGCTCGGCACCTGGCTCGAAGAGCACCCGACCGAGGGCAAGGTGGTCATCGACAAGGTCATCCAGGCGGCAGCGGCGCGCGAAGCCGCGCGCAAGGCGCGCGACATCACCCGCAAGAGCTCGCTCGGCGTCACCTCGCTGCCCGGCAAGCTGGCCGACTGTCAGGAACGCGATCCGGCGAAGTCCGAAATCTTCATCGTCGAGGGCGACAGCGCCGGCGGCTCGGCCAAGGGCGGCCGTTCGCGCCAGAACCAGGCCATACTTCCGCTGCGCGGCAAGATCCTCAATGTCGAGCGGGCCCGCTTCGATCGCATGCTCGGCTCCGACATGATAGGTACGCTGATCACCGCGCTCGGCACCTCGATCGGCAAGGACGAGTTCAACGCCGACAAATTGCGCTATCACAAGATCATCCTGATGACCGACGCCGACGTCGATGGCGCCCACATCCGCACCTTGCTGCTCACCTTCTTCTTCCGGCAGATGCCGGAACTGATCGAGCGCGGCCATCTCTATATCGCCCAGCCGCCGCTCTACAAGGTGACGCGCGGCAAGAGTTCGCAATACCTCAAGGACGAAAGCGCCTTCGAGGAATTCCTGATCGGCTCGGGGCTGGAGGAGGCGTCGCTTGCGCTCAGCGCCGGCGAGGTGCGGGCCGGACAGGACCTGCGCAGCGCCATCGACGATGCGCTGGCGGTGCGCCAGCTCATCAACGGGCTGCACACGCGCTATAACCGGGGCGTGGTCGAGCAGGCGGCGATCGCCGGCGCACTCAACCCTGAGTTGTTCGCCGATCTCGGCCGGGCCAACGCCATGGCTGAGCGTGTCGCCCGGCGCCTCGACATCATTGCCGAGGACACCGAACGCGGCTGGACCGGCCGCATGTCGACCTCGAACGAAGGCATCGGCGGCTATGTGTTCGAGCGCACGGTGCGCAGCGTCAAGGAGTTCGCGCATCTCGATCTCGCGCTGATCAATTCGGCCGACGCCCGCCAGCTCGACCGCTATGCGCCGCGCCTCGCGGAAGTCTATGGCGAGCCGCCGCTGCTGCGCCGCAAGGATGTGTCGGAAACCATCTCGGGACCGCTGGCGCTGCTCAACGCCGTGTTTGCCACCGGTCGCAAGGGCCTGACCATGCAGCGCTACAAGGGCCTCGGCGAGATGAACGCCGAGCAGCTCTGGGAAACCACGCTCGACCCGAATGTGCGCTCGCTGCTGCAGGTCAAGGTCACCGATGCCACCGATGCGGACAGTCTATTCTCGCGGCTGATGGGCGACGAAGTTGAGCCTAGACGCGAGTTCATCCAGGACAATGCGCTGTCGGTCGCCAATCTGGATATCTGAGGCCCAATCAATCAGGGTATTTGAGGTGTTGGCGTACTCCCGGCGCGCGTTTTTATGCTTCAGGTCGTTTCTGTGCGGCCTATCGTCGGCACCGCCTGACTTGGCTCCAGTTTGCGACCGAGGTCGACGGCGTCGCGCAGCACGCCAATATGCGAGCGCGGCGGCGTGCCGGCGGCTGCGGCGACCTCGACGCCGGTCGTCTTCAGCGACCAGTAGAGCGTGTGCGTGAAGATGCGGCCAAGCGAACCGCGCAGCTCGACCTGGATGTTGTCCACGCCGGGGCCGAAATTTTCCGCCATCGGCCCGGAGATCGGGTCGCCCGTCAGCCAGCCATTGCCCCTGTCGAAGATGTTGGTCCAACGCGTCGCGGCAAACACTGCACTATGATGCACCGCCCGCTGTGGCTTGCCCGAACGGCTGCGCCCTTCCTGATAGAGGACGGTTCCACCGGCCGCCGTCTCGGCAATCGGCGGACATGCCGAGAACAGCCGCTCAGCGATGCCGCGCCTGAATTCGGCGAGGTTGTAGGTCACCAGAAATTCGCTGTGGGTCAGCGGACTGCCGAGCGTGACGAAATCGCTGATCTTCCATGGCAATGGATGATCGGCGTCCCTGGTGCGAAGCTGCCGATAGAGCTCCCATTGGGCGCGGCGGAATCCGGAAAAATCATCCAAGCCGTCAGGCCACGCAGAACCATCGGCGTTGAGCGTGGACTTGTCGACGGCGCGGATCGCTTTCAGTCTCGCCTTGTCGCGGACCGCTTCCAGCTTTCGAGGCCTGAAATCGGCCCACAATATCTGCAGCAGATCGTAGGCGATGATCGATCCCAGGCTGTGTGAGACCAGCACGATCCGATCGTAGCCATCGTCCATCATGAGACGCCTCAGCAGCGTCAGGCCACGGTCGCGGACAAGGGCGCGCTTCTCGACCGTTGCCGCTTCAGCACGTACATAGGCGGCCACGTCGCCGAAATAAGGAAGGCCAAACCGGTCCACCAACCAGATGACGAACGAAGCCAGGATCGTGACGAGCGTACCCGTGGTCCAGGAAATATACCCTTGCGATGCCGACGTCGCGAGCAGGAGCGCCGCGCACAGGACTGTTATGACGGCCAGAAGCGTGACGACATACAGCCCGCGGGCATCGCGCGGAATGTCGGTGGGCTTGCGCCAAAGCAGATTCGTTACCCAGGCCGCAAGCCGGCCCCGCGTCGTGCCCTGCGTAATGTCGGCCCAGTAAAGCTCGTAGAAATCGGTGCGGCGGCCATCGACGTCGTAAGGGGTGGTGATCCGGCGAAGCTCGTGCGAGTTCGTCCGGCTGTCAGGCGTGATCCAGCTCTGGTTGATCTTCTCACCGTCGGGGTCGGCCGGATCAGTGACACGGGCATAAAACGGCGCGCGGGCGGGATCATGACTCCAGACAGCCTGAACAAATTCCCTCAGCGTGCCCATGGGCCGCTGTTCGCCCATGCCATGCACGATCACCACGGCCTGGCTGAGCTTGCGCGGCGCCTTTCCGGAGGCCGGCGGACTGGTCCTGGCCGGCGACGCAACAGGATGAGGGTCGGACACCAGTGCCTCCGTTGGTGACAAATCCCGGAACAGAATTTGCCCATCGTAGCTCTGAAACCGGGGTGAGAGCAAAGACGCTCCAGGCCGGATGCTCAGGGCCAAGAAAAAGCCCGGCGCGGAGCCAGACTTTTGGTTTCGAGCAACTGGCGGTGTACCGGCGTCGCTAACCCGGATCAGTGGTCCAAGGCCTTGACGATCTCTTCGGTCATCTTCTTGGCGTCGCCGAGCAGCATCATGGTACCGTCCTTGTAGAACAGCGTGTTGTCGATGCCGGCATAGCCGGAGCCGAGCGAGCGCTTGACGAACAGGCAGGTGCGGGCCTTGTCGACATCGAGGATCGGCATGCCGAAAATAGGGGAGCTCTTGTCGTCCCGCGCGGACGGGTTGGTGACGTCGTTGGCACCGATGACATAGGCGACGTCGGCCTGCGCGAATTCGGAGTTGATGTCCTCGAGCTCGAACACTTCGTCGTAAGGCACGTTGGCTTCGGCCAAGAGCACGTTCATGTGGCCGGGCATGCGGCCGGCGACCGGATGAATGGCGTATTTGACGTCGACGCCGGCGGCCTTGAGCTTGTCGGCCATCTCGCGCAGCGCGTGCTGTGCCTGGGCGACCGCCATGCCGTAGCCTGGCACGATGATGACTTTCTGCGCGTTCATCATCAGATAGGCGGCATCGTCGGCCGAACCCTGCTTGACCGTGCGCTCGATGCCGTCATCGGCGGTGGCGAAAGTCTCGCCGCCGAAGCCGCCGAGGATGACCGAGATGAATGACCGGTTCATGCCCTTGCACATGATGTAGGACAGGATCGCGCCGGACGAGCCGACCAGCGCGCCGGTGATGATCAGCGCCAGATTGCCGAGCGTGAAGCCGAGTGCCGCAGCCGCCCAACCCGAATAGGAATTCAGCATCGAGACGACCACCGGCATGTCGGCCCCGCCGATCGGGATGATGAGCAGGACGCCAAGGACAAGCGATGCCGCAACGATCAGCCAGAACACCAGCTTGGACTCGGTGGTGACCAGCAGCACGATCAGCACGATCAGCGCGATGCCGAGGGCCGCGTTGATGAAGTGACGGCCGCCGATCATGATCGGCTTGCCCGACATGCGGCCATCGAGCTTGAGGAAGGCGATGACCGAGCCGGTGAAGGTGATGGCGCCGATGGCGACGCCGAGGCTCATCTCGATCAGCGCCTGGGCGTGGATGTCGGCTGCCGTGCCGATGCCGAAACTTTCCGGCGCATAGACGGCGGCAGCCGCCACCATGACGGCGGCAAGGCCGACGAGCGAGTGGAAGGCGGCGACCAGCTGCGGCATTGAGGTCATGGCGATGCGCCGTGCGGTGACCGCGCCCACCGAGCCGCCGATCAGCAGACCGAGCACGATGAGGCCAAAGCCTCCCGCCGAAGGGGTCGCCAGCGCCAGCGTGGTGACAATGGCGATGCCCATGCCGATCATGCCGTACATGTTGCCCTGGCGGCTGGTGGTCGGGTGCGACAGGCCGCGCAACGCCAGGATGAACAGGATGCCGGAGACCAGATAGAGGAAGGAGGCGAAGTTGGCGTTCATGTCGCTCTACCTGTCCTTCTTCTTGTACATGGCCAGCATGCGCTGGGTGACGAGAAAGCCGCCGAAGATATTGACCGAGACCAGCATCAGCGCGACGAAACCGAAGCCGGTGGCGATGCCGGACGCCGAGATGCCGACGGCAAGCAGCGCGCCGACGACGATGACCGAGGAAATGGCGTTGGTGACGGCCATCAGCGGCGTATGCAGCGCCGGCGTCACCGACCAGACGACGTAATAGCCAACGAAGATCGCCAAGACGAAAATAGCGAAGCGGAAGACGAACGGATCGATCGCCCCGCCGGACAGCGCGTGCGCGGCGTCGGCTGCCGCATCGGTGCCGCCTGGAGCGGTGGCCAGATCCTGCACCGCGAGCCGGACGGCGGCGGTCGCCTGGTCGAGCTGGTCGAGGGCTTTCTGCAAGGTCTGGTCCATCACGCGATCCCTTTCGGCTTGGCAGCGGCAGGACTCTTGAGTGCGGCAGCTTTCTTTGGCGCAGTCGGTTTCTTCGCGGCAACGGGCTTCGCAGGTTCAGCCGAGGCGATCATCACCGCCGGCTTGCCGGCGAAGGCCGGATGCACGACCTGGCCGCCATCGGTCAGCATCGTCGCCTTGACCAGATCGTCGTCGCGGTTGATGGCCAGCGTCTTCGTGGTCTTGTCGACCAGCGTCTCGAGGAACGCAAAGAGGTTCCTGGCATAGAGCAGCGAGGCGGAGGCCGCTACGCGGCCCGGCACGTTGAGATGGCCGACGATTTTTACCCCGTTGGCCGTGGTCACCACCTGCCCGGGCACAGCGCCTTCGACATTGCCGCCGCGTTCGACCGCGAGATCGACGATCACCGAGCCCGGCTTCATCGAGGCGACCATCGCGGCCGAAACCAGCTTCGGCGCCGGACGGCCAGGAATCAGCGCCGTGGTGATGACAATGTCCTGCTTGGCGATGTGCTCGGCGGTCAGCGCAGCTTGCTTGGCCTGGTATTCCCTAGACATTTCCTTGGCGTAGCCGCCAGCCGTCTCGGCCGCCTTGAACTCCTCATCCTCGACCGCCAGGAACTTTGCGCCCAGCGAGGCAACCTGTTCCTTGGCAGCGGGGCGCACATCGGTGGCAGTGACCACAGCGCCAAGACGTCTTGCCGTCGCAATTGCCTGCAGGCCGGCGACGCCGACGCCCATGATGAAGGCTTTCGCCGCCGGCACCGTGCCCGCGGCCGTCATCATCATCGGCAGCGCCCGGTCATATTCGGCAGCCGCGTCGATCACTGCCTGATAGCCGGCGAGGTTCGCCTGGCTGGACAGGACATCCATGGATTGGGCGCGCGTGATGCGCGGCATGAACTCCATCGAGAAGGCGGTGACGCCGGCCGTTGCCAGAGCATCGACGGCAGCATCGTTGCCATAGGGATCCATGATGGCGATGACGGCAGTGCCCGGGCGATAGGCCTTCAGCTCCGCCTCATCAGGCCGGCGAACCTTCAGCACCACATCGGCCTTGGCGACATCACCGACCTTACCGATCACAGCGCCGGTCTTGGCGAACTCCTCGTCGGGAATGCGCGATGCCGTGCCAGCGCCGCTTTCGATGATCACGGCGAACCCCAGCCCCGCCAGCCGCTTCACCGTGTCGGGCGAGGCAGCAACGCGCGGCTCGTTCGCATCGAGCTCACGAGGGATGAAAACCGTCTGTCCCACCGCATGATCCTTTCGGCTGGAACCTGTCTGCGCAGGACGCCGGCCGGATTTCCGGCGATGTCACGGGCAAGGGGTTTTGAAGAATTTACCGGAGAATGAAAGCGCCGACGGCGAGGATCAGTGCGAACAGGACAAATCCCGAGAAGAAGCCGCCCGCAAAGAAGCCGAAAGCCATTGCCAGAAGCACGGCGAGGCAAAAGAGCGATCCGTATTTCGCCAGCCTGAGGAATCCGGCATAGGTGCGGTCGTGCTCGGCATAGTCCATCTTCGCGCCCAGTTCGACAGGACCGGTCGGCGAGTGATCAGCCATAGGAATACCCCTTCGAAGACATCTTTCAGGCACATAGCGAAAAGCCGAGCCGAGGGCAATGGCGCTATTGCCGCATCGCCGGAAACGACAGCCTCAAAGGAAAGTTGAAGCCGCCTGATGCAGGAGGATATTCCGGAGGCGAGCGTGGCTGCCGCCTTGCGCTTCCTTGCGGCTGAGGCTTGTCACATCAGCCGGCGAGCTGCGGGAACAGCCCAAGCAGGCCGACGACGATCAGATAGAGCGCGACGATGTAGTTGAGGAGCCGCGGCATCACCAGGATCAGCACGCCGGCAATCAGCGAGATCAGCGGAGTGAGTGCGAGCGTGGAAATGGTCATGTCGTTTCCTTTCGGTAGGATTGTCGTCAACGCTATGCGGGTCGGACGTCATTCATTGCGCCATCGGCGCGCCTCTCAGAACGCCGAAGCGGCCTGAAAGCTCCATGGCCAGGTTGCAAAGTTGCCGAATGTCTTGCCTTTGTTTTGATGCATGTCGTTGTCCCAAAGCTGCTGCACACTTTTGCGCGACATGCATCAGGCGGCTTCGCGAAAATACTTGGCTGTGGGCAGGATGGTCAGCGGCGCGAGTTCACCAAGATTAGGCATGTCGAACAGCATGCGCTGCTCCATCGGCGTCGAACGGAAAAACGGGAACCGGGAGAGGGAGCGCTCGCGGATCGCGTTGACGTCGGCACGGTAGAGCACGACCTTATTGTACACGCCGGGATAGGCGCGGGCCTCGCTGATCTTCTCGGAATAGTAGATCCGCTTGTAGAAGCCGGCGTGGTCCTCGCGAATGGTCGACAGGCAGTAAGGCGCGTTGAAATGAAAACACGCCATGCCGGCGAGCCGCAATGTGAGATAGGGAATTTGCGGATAGACGCGTGACCAGTCGGGGTCGGAGGCGAACCGGCTGGGACAGATGAAGCTCAGTCCCTTGGCCAGCATCGGCATGACGATATCGCCGAAAGCCTTGGTGGAAGGCGACATCGGCGTCGCCGGCGCGACGTGGTGAATGCGCAGTGTGCTGACGAGTTCCTGGTCGATGTAGACGCCGAAACGAAAGACATTCGGCGCCTCGTCGAGCTCGTCGTGAATGGTATGGTTCTCGCTATCGGGCACCATATCGTTGGAGCGATACGACTTGTAGCGCAGGCGGTAGATGTCCTCGAGGTCTTCGCCCTTGTCGCAGCGACGGTATTCCGTCCGCTCAAGCATCGCCGAGACATTCCTGGCAAAGCTGGACATAGTGTCGGACGCATCACTCCCGTCCGCACCCGCCGCCTGGCGAGGCGAAATCAACTCAACAACCATGAACTCAATCCCCGTACAACCGCCGCGAACAACCCTACGGCAGGGTCGTAAGATGTAAAGCTGAAAACAAGATAGAGATCGTTTACCAGCTATTAAGGTTAATAATTGTAAATATTATACCAAAGTGGAGATTCCTCCCATGGAAATCAGCCACAGAGATCAGCGAAGCGTCGCCTTCCTGGCCGTATTGATGTCCTTGGCGAAGGGCCAGACCGTGCTCGACATGGTCTCGATGCCGGACGCGCTGAGCGCCGAGCCGAACAGGAAACCTTGAACCAGGTCCGGCTTCACCTGCAAGGCCAGGATCTTGAGCTGCTCGAAAGTCTCGACGCCCTCGACCGTCACCGAAAGCCCCAGCGGCCGTGACAGATTGACGATGCCCTTGAGCAGTTCGAGCGAGCGGCTGTTCTGGGTGACGTCCATCAGGAACGATCGGTCGATCTTGATCTTGTCGAGCGGCAGTTTGTGGAGATAGCTCAGGCTCGAATAGCCGGTGCCGAAATCGTCGAGCGCGATGCGCACGCCAAGCCGCTTCAATTCCTCGATATACTGACGCGTCAGCGACTTGTCGTCGAGCAGCGCCGTCTCGGTGACCTCGATCTCCAGGCGACCGGCGGCGAGACCGGAGCTGGCGAGCGCATCGCAAACCTTCTCGATAACGTCGCGGTTGCGGAAGTCCTTGGCCGAGAGATTGACCGAGACACTGGTCTGTGCGGGCCATTTGGCGCACTCGGTGCACGCCGCATGCAGGACGAAGGTGCTGATCTCGGAAATGATGCCCATTTCTTCCGCCAGCGGAATGAAGATGCTGGGCGAAATTGGTCCGAGATCGGGGTGGTCCCAACGGCACAGCGCCTCGCAACTGGCTATGCGCATCGTGCTCATCGTCACGATCGGCTGGTAGACCACCCGCAACCCCTTGCTTTCCACCGCGGTGCGCAGATCGGCCTTCATCAGCTGACGGTTGCGGAAAGCGGCATCTATCGATGCTTCGAACAACCGCCAAGTGTTCTTGCCGAGTTCCTTGGCCTTGTAGAGCGCGAGGTCCGCCTTGACGATCATGGCGTCGACATCGCTGTTCCTGACCCGCGACAGCACCGCGCCACCGCTGGCCTGGATGCGCAGTCCATGACCGGCGACGTCGACCTCGCCCTGCAGGTCAATGAAAATCTCGTCGATTTGGCTGATCAGATGGCTCTCGTCCTCGACGCGGTCGAAGAAGATCATGAACTCGTCGCCACCGAAACGGCTGACGGTGACGCCTGGTCCGGCGACCGCCGCCAGCCGTTCAGCGACGGCGTAGATCAATCCATCGCCGACCGGGTGGCCAAGCGTGTCGTTGACGCTCTTGAAGTCGTCAAGGTCGAGCACGGCGAGCCCGCAGAGACGCTCGAGGTCGCCGGATGCCATCGCCTCTCCGATCAGCTCTTGGAAATAGGCGCGGTTGGGCAGGCCGGTGAGGCTGTCGTAACGCGCCATGAAGCGTATCTTGTCTTCCGCCTCGACGCGGGCCGTCACATCCTCGAAGGTGACGACGCCCAGTTCCTGGCTGCCTTCGCGCGCCGAGAACTCATAGTGCTGACCGTTCGCAAGCGAGACGAGAACCTTGCGATCGCGGCCCTCGCGCAGGGCGCGCGTAAGCTGGGCTTCGATGTAGCGGCAGTCCTTCAGCGCCAGCATGCCGCCGGCAACGCCGCGCATCAGCAGACCGTGGATCGATCGCCCGAGCAGCGCGTCGGGCGACTTGAGCGACATCAAATGCGCTGCTTCGGCGTTGGCCACCGCCACCCGGCCGTCCGGTCCGAGCATGACAAGGCCATGCGACATGGTGTTCAGCGCCCGATTGAAGCGCTGGGCGAGGCGGTTCGCCTTCTTTTCCTCCGACACCGCCGCAAAAAGCACATCGCGCACCGTGTTGGCGAATTTGCGGATCGCGAACAGGAATGGCGCTGACAGCAGGCCAAGGAAAACATGATAGATATCGCCGCGCAGCAGGAAGCCCAGCGAGATGGGCCAGGTCAATGCAAGGGTCAGGATGATCACCATGCGCGGCGAGCCGTAGTTGCGGCCGGCAATGGACGTCGCGGTCGCCAGCGTCAGGCAAACGGAGGCGATCTCGGCGAAATCGTCGCGCGCAAAGTAGATGCCGAGCAGGCAGAAAGCCCCGAGCGTAAGCCCATGCAGGGAGCCGTAGAATATGTAATCGTTTTCGCGCTTGTGCGCTTCCTCCCAGGTCGTCGGTGACGGCAAGTTGTTGTATTTTTGGAAGTTTCTCATGCGGAATATGCCGACGAGAACCATCGCGATCGCAACAACCAGGTAACGCGGATCGCCGTTCTTCCACCAGACAAGGCCGATAAGGAAGGTTTGCGCGAGAATGCCGATCGAAAGCGTCACCCCGTCGCGAAACAGAGTTTCCACGAACGGGATATAGACGTCGACAGGAATCTCGTTTTTTCTTTTTAGATTCACGCCTGAATCCCAACCCTGGGGAGCCAAGCTGTGTCACATTAGCCTTAAGAAAGATTTAGAGGGGCCGTCTGGGGCCTCACCGTCAGGTCGGTTGACCCAGGGGAAGCTGTCCTTCAGGTAAACGAGGCGTATCGATCACTCGGCGGCCTGGAGTTTTGGCCGAACCGGCGTCTTTGCCAGGCGATCGAGCAGCCTTAGGCGCTCTCCAGCGGCCTTTTCGGCACTGGCCTGCTTGACGTGACCATAGCCGCGAATGAGCGCCGGCACCGAGGCAAGTGCTGCCGCGGCCTCGACCTTGCCCGGCGCCAGCGCGCCGGCGACAAGCTCCAGGTCGGCCTCGTATTGCGCAAGAAGCTGCCGTTCCATACGCCTTTCGGTGCTGTAGCAGAACACGTCGAAGACCGTGCCGCGCAAGCCTTTCATCGCCGCCAGCAGGCGGAATCCCTTCATCATCCAGGGACCGAAACTCGACTTCCTCGATTTGCCGTCGTTGCCGCGCCTGCCCATGATCGGCGGCGCGAGATGGAATTCGAGTTTGTCGTAGCTCTGGAACTGCTTCCCCAGTTCGGCGGCGAAGGAGCCGTCGGTGTAGAGCCTTGCCACCTCGTATTCGTCCTTGACCGCCATCAGCTTGAACAGGTTCCTCGCGGCGGCTTCGGTCACAGCAGTCGAACCGGGCACCGCACTGGCTTCGGCCCTGCGCAGCGCGGCCAGTCTGTCGGCGTAGCGCTTGGCATAAGCGGCGTTCTGATAGCCGGTGAGGAAGGCGACCCGGCGGGCGATGATGTCGTCCAGCGTCTCGGCGACAGCGGCGTTCTGTGCAGCCGCGCCCGGCTGGACAACGAGGCCGCGCACGAAATCCGGCTGGTGGGCGGCGCGGCGGCCCCAGCGGAAGGCTGAGACGTTCATCGCCACAGCCTGGCCGTTGAGCTCGATCGCCTTTTCGACTGCCTCGGCTGACAGCGGCAAGCCGCCATGCTGGAAGGCGAAGCCGAGCATGAACATGTTGGCGCCGAGCGAACTGCCGAACAACGCGGTGGCGGTGCGGGTGGCATCGAAGAAATGCGCCTTGTCGTCGCCGGCGGCAGTGCGGATCGCCTTTTTCAGTCGCTCGACAGGCAGCGAGAAATCCGCCGACCGGGTAAACTCGCCGGGCATGATCTCGGCGGTGTTGGCGAGGAAGATCGTGTGGCCCTCACGCGCCGCGGCGAGCACCTTTTGGGCGCCCGACACGACAAGGTCGCAGCCAAGCACAAGGTCTGCCTTCCCCGCCGAAACGCGGATGGCATGGATATCGCCCGGGCTGCGCGCGATGCGGACATGGGTGAACACCGAACCGCCCTTCTGGGCAAGGCCGGCCATGTCGATCATGCCGCAGCCCTTGTCTTCGAGATGGGCCGCCATGCCGAGCACCGCTCCGATGGTGACGACGCCGGTGCCGCCGACGCCGTCGATGATCGCCGCCCAGCCTTGTTCGCCGAGCGGGAATTCAGCGGGCGCGGGCACGCCGTCGAGCGGATCGGTCGTGCCGGCAATACCCTCTGCCTTCCTGATCTTGGCGCCATGCACGGTGACGAAGGACGGACAGAAGCCGTTGATGCAGGAGAGATCCTTGTTGCAGCTCGACTGGTCGATCCTGCGCTTGCGGCCGAATTCGGTCTCGACCGGCTGGATCGACACGCAATTCGACTGCACCCCGCAATCGCCGCAGCCTTCGCAGACCAGTTCGTTGATGAAGACACGCTTGTCGGGATCCGGGAAGGTGCCGCGCTTGCGGCGGCGGCGCTTTTCGGCGGCGCAGGTCTGGTCGTAGATCAGCACGGATGTGCCCCTGACCGCGCGCAATTCGCGCTGGACGAGGTCGAGATCGTCGCGGTGATGGATGGTGGCGCCGGCGGGGAATTCGACCTTGCCGGTATATTTGTCCGGCTCGTCGGTGACGATGGCGATCCGCTCGACGCCCTCGGCCCGCACCTGCCTGGCGATCATGTCCACGGTCAGGCCACCCTCGTGCGGCTGACCGCCGGTCATGGCGACGGCGTCGTTGTAGAGGATCTTGTAGGTGATGTTGGCGTCGGTCGACAGCGCGAAGCGGATCGCCAGCGCTCCAGAGTGGTTGTAGGTACCGTCGCCGAGATTCTGGAAGATGTGATCGCGCTTGGAGAACGGTGCCTGGCCGACCCATTGCGCGCCCTCACCGCCCATCGCGGTGAAACCAACGGTGTTGCGATCCATCCACAGCGCCATGAAATGGCAGCCGATGCCGGCGGCGGCGAGCGAGCCGTCGGGCACCTTGGTCGAGGAATTGTGCGGGCAGCCGGAGCAGAAGAAGGGGGTGCGCGAGGCGATGTCTGGCGTGTCGGCGAGCATCGCCTGGAACTGGCGAAGTCTCGCCACTCGTGCGGCGATTTCGTCCGACGGGCCGATCGTTCGCAAGATTCTCTCGCCGAGCGCGATTGCGATGTCATTGGGGTCGAGCGCGCCCTTGGCCGGGAACAGCCCGTCGCCGCGCTCGTCCTTCTTGCCGACGATGACCGGCTGCATGGCGGTGCCGTAAAGGTTCTCGCGCAGTTGCACCTCGATCAGCGAGCGTTTCTCCTCGATGACGACGATGGCGTCGAGGCCGCGAGCGAAATGGGCGATGTGCTGCAGGTCGAGCGGCCACGGGCAACCGACCTTGAACAGCCTGATACCAATGCGGTTGGCGGCAGTCTCGTCGACGCCGATGTCTTCCAGCGCCTGGCGAACGTCGAGATAGCTCTTGCCGATGGTGACGATGCCAAGCTTCGGGGCACGTCCACCGGAATAAACGATCCGGTTCAGCCCGTTGGCATGGATGAAAGCCGAAGCGGCGGCGCGCTTGTATTCATGCAGCCGCTCCTCCTGGCCGAGCATGTCGATCTCGTTGCGGATGTTGAGGCCGCCGGGCGGCATCTCGAAGTCCGGGGTGACGATATCAAGCCGTTCGAGCGCGGCATCGACCGAAGCCGTCGATTCGATGTTGTCCTTGACGCATTTGATCGCCGCCCACGTGCCGGCGAAACGCGACATGGCAAAGCCGTAAAGCCCATAGTCGATGATCTCCTGGACCCCGGCCGGATTGAGGATCGGCACCATGGTGTCGACGAACAGGAACTCGGTCGCGTGCGCGTTGGTCGAGGATTCGGCCATGTGGTCGTCGCCCATCAGGGCAAGCACGCCGCCATATCTGGACGAGCCGGCGAGGTTGGCATGGCGGAACACGTCGCCGGAGCGATCGACGCCCGGTCCCTTGCCGTACCAGACAGAAAAGACGCCATCATGCGTGCCCTCGCCCAGCAATTCGGCCTGCTGCGATCCCCAGCATGCCGTGGCCGCGAGTTCCTCGTTGAGGCCGGGCTGAAAGACGATGTCCGACCGGGCGAGCTGCTTCCTGGCCTTCCAAAGCTGCATGTCGAGGCCGCCGAGCGGCGAGCCGCGATAGCCGGAGACGAAGCCGGCAGTGTTCAGGCCAGCCCGGCGGTCGCGCTCGCGCTGCATCAGCAGCATGCGGATGACCGCCTGCGCGCCGGAAAGGAAGATGCGCTCCTTTCCCAGGTCGAACTTGTCGTCGAGCGCGACATCATGCAGCGTCATCAGGCATTTCCTGTGCGGAGGCCGCAGTTCGAGCGCAGCCAACGTCGGAGTCGAGTGCCTACAGTCTTTCTTCCCTTGCCGGGGAGGTCAAACAAAATCGAAGGTGCCAGACGGCGCGCAACAAATGATCCGTGCGCGGCCGTGTGGCGCCACGAAACGCCTGTCGGTGAGGATGGCCGAGCACGAAAATTCCGGCGGCGGTCAGTGCGCCGCTGGTGACGCATCATGCAGCCTTTGGGCAACTGAGCTTCGGTTCGCCGGGCAGCTTGCCGTCGACATGGCCGGCCAGGTCCTTGTTGAGCTCGTAGACTGGCCCGACCACGAGAGGCCGGTCGGGCAGGACCGACTGGTCGAGCGAGGACGTCAGTGTCGTCTCGAAACTCTGCAGCAACTTGCCGCTGGAATCCTCGATGCGGATCGACACCGCATAGGGCTTGTTCTTGACGACGCAGGTGAGCGGCGGGCTGGTCAGGGTCACATGCGGCAGCTTCGGCCATATTTTCTGGGTGACGATGATCGGATCACCACCGGCCGGGTTCTGGAAGAAGACCACGGCGACCTGTCCCTCACCCACCGGCCGCAGCGGATTCAGGGTGATGACATAGGTGGCGATGCCCAGCCGGTAGTTGAACTCGAACAGCTTCCCGGAAATGGCGAACAGCTGGTCCTTGCCGGAGTCACGGCAGGCGCCGAGAGCGGCCACCGCGAACAACGCCGCGACGACAATCATCGCGCGCGAAAATCTTTTAGACATTGGTGACCTCCCTCGCCGCGGTCCGGCGGCGATAGTATCGGTTTGCCTTCTGTCGGTTGCCGCACACCGCCATGTCGCACCAGAGGCGGCTGGAATTGCGGCTTTTGTCGACAAACAGCCAGCTGCAGTTCGGACATATCCTCAGCCTGGCGATTGTTTCGCCGCGCAGCAGCGACAGCGCCGAGACCGCAAGCGCCGCCTCGAAGGCAATCGGCGTCGCCGGATTGCCGAACGGTTTTCCGGGCCTCCCGATTTCGGTGCGGCTTTCGGCGAGTCCGTCGGCGCAGGCTTCAAGGAATTCAGGCATGTCTCCGGTGGCGATCGCACCTTCCGAAACCGCACGGCGAAACAGCCGATCGGTCGTCTCCCTGATCGACAGCACCACCGGCGCGATCTTTCCAGGCGCCGGCGCTGCGAGCGGCCTGCCGCCGAGCTCGGCGGCGCGAAAGCCGCTCGCCGCTTCGGCAAAGCGGGCGATCTCGGCCGGATCTTTGAGCCGGTCGAAGGTTTTCTCCGGATCGTTCCGCAAAACGACGGTGTTCGCCGTGTCGAGCGCAAGCATGCCACCGGTGAAGCGGTGCGGAGTCCAGGATACTGCCATATGGCGAATCTAACCGATAAAACGCATTTGACAAGTTAGATACCGGGTGCAACGCTCGTCACGGAGGCGATCGCGATAGCCTAGTCTTGAGAATGTCGTTCGTCCCAAACCGCTGCGCCCCGAATGCGGGGGGCATGCATCGAGGACATTGCATGCTCTATTTCTTCCAGCAGGTTCTGAACGGGCTGCATTCGGGCGCGCTCTACGCATTGCTTGCCTTCGGCTACGTGCTGACCAACGGCATCCTGCACCGCACCAATCTTGCCTATGGGGCGCTGTTCGCCTTTTGCGGGCATACGATGATCCTCACCGCGGCGTTCGGCTATCAGGCGCTGTGGCTGACGCTGTTTGCATCCGTCGCGCTCGGCGTAGCTGCGGCGTTCCTTTATGCGGCGCTGCTCAGCCATGTCTTGTCGCGAAGCATCTTCGAACCGTTGGCCGACCGCTCGCCCAACGCCATCGTGGTGACGACGCTCGGCATATTGCTGGCCCTGTCGGAAGCCAGCCGTATCGCCGCCGAAACCCATGATCTGTGGCTGCCGCCAATGCTGGCCCAGCCCATCATTTTTGCGCGGGGGGCCAATTTCAATGCCACGCTGACGCTCATCCAGTTGCTCGACTGCGCTGTCGTCGCGGCAACTATCGGGCTCGCCGCCTGGGCGTTCGCCCAATCAAGCTTCGGTCGGCGCTGGCGCGCCGTGTCCGACGATCCCAGGGCGGCAGCGATGTGCGGCGTCGATGTTCGCGCGGTGCTTCGGCGTGCGGTGCTTTTCGGCGGCCTTTGCGCGGCACTGGCCGGCGTGCTCGCCGCCTTCTACTACGGCAACATCAGCTTCGGCACAGGGTTGGTCTACGGGCTGAAAATCCTGTTTGTGACGGCGGTGGGCGGCTATCTCTCGCCGTTGCGGGCAGCACTTGGCGCCGCCGCTTTCGGCATGGCCGAATCGCTGTGGGCCGGCTATTTTCCGCTCGAATGGCGCGATGGCTGGATGTATCTGTTCCTCGTCGCCATGCTGGTGCTGATCGGCACCGGCCGCGATCAGGGCAAGATCGCCTGACTGTACCAAGCCTGGGTAGACTTTGGTTGCATGACGTCTACAGCGCGCGCGTCCTCTCGGACGCGAAAAGGCGTTGTAGCACTTTGATTTTGCGCATGATCCCCAGCGAAAATCGATTCCGATTTTCGGGGTCATGCGCCGGGTCAGCCGGCTGTTTCGCCCCCTTCCTCATCTCAAAAGCCCCTTCCTCACCTCACAAGATTGTTTTAGTCGGTCTGCCCTGTGTTGACCCGCCGGGCCACGCACGGCATACCGTTGGGCCACATCGAGGCGGCGGAAAAACAAGCGGGAATTGGCGCGCCGCTGATACTTTGAGTCATGCATCGTGCTTTCCGAAAATCGACACCGATTTTCGGGCCGATGCGTAAAGGGAGGAATGCATGGCAGGGCTGCTCGCTCTATCCAGAACCATTGACCGGGTGAACGAATTCATCGGCAAATGGGTGTCGTGGCTGATCCTGCTGGCAATCCTGGTCAGCGCCGCCAATGCCGTCATCCGCAAGACGTTCGACATGTCGTCGAACGCCTGGCTGGAACTGCAGTGGTATCTGTTCGGCGCCGCATTCATGCTGGCCGCCGCCTACACGCTGAAGCAGAACGACCATATCCGTATCGACATTGTCTACGGCATGTTCTCGCGCCGCGTGCAGCACTGGATAGACCTTCTCGGTCACCTTTTTTTCCTGATGCCGTTCGTGACGCTGATGGTGATCTATTTCGTTCCCTATGTGTCGCTGTCGTTTCGCAGTGGCGAAATGTCGAACAATTCCGGCGGGCTGATCATCTGGCCTGCAAAGGCAATCCTGCTGGCCGGCTTTTTCCTGCTCGCGCTCCAGGGCATCTCCGAGATCATCAAGAAGATCGCCATCATGCGCGGCGACATGGACGATCCGACGCCGTTCATATCGGTGCATGAGCAGGCCGAGCTCGAAGCGAAGGCGCTCGCCGAAGAGGTGCGCTCGTGATCGAGTTCATCGCCCAGAACATGGCGCCGATCATGTTCGCCTCGCTGGTCATCTTCCTGCTGATCGGCTACCCGGTCGCCTTCTCACTCGCCGCCAACGGCCTGCTGTTCTTCTTCATCGGGGTTGTGCTGTCACCCTATTCGGGCGGCTCGATCAATCTCGCCTGGCCGCTGCTGCACGCGCTGCCGGACAATTTCTACGGCAGCCGGGTGATGTCGAACGACACGCTGCTGGCCATCCCGTTCTTCACCTTCATGGGCATCGTGCTCGAGCGATCGGGCATGGCCGAAGACCTGCTCGACACGATCGGCCAATTGTTCGGGCCGATCCGCGGCGGTCTCGCCTATGCTGTGATCTTCGTCGGCGCGCTGCTTGCCGCAACCACGGGGGTGGTGGCTGCCTCCGTCATCGCCATGGGCCTGATCTCGCTGCCGATCATGCTGCGCTACGGCTATGACCGCCGTGTAGCGTCCGGCGTCATTGCCGCATCGGGCACGCTCGCCCAGATCATTCCGCCCTCGCTGGTGCTTATCGTTCTGGCCGACCAGCTCGGCCGCTCGGTCGGCGACATGTATGCGGGCGCGCTGATCCCGGGGCTGGTTCTGACCGGCCTTTACACGACGTACATCGTGATCATGTCGATCGTCCGGCCGAAGTCGATGCCGGCGCTGCCGCTGGAGGCCCGCACGCTCGGCCACGGTGTCCTGTCGCTGCTGTTCGCAGTGTTGGCGGCAGTCGTGGTTTCCTACGCGGCGTATCGCTATCTTGCGCCATCGCAGGGCCAAAACGCCGACATTCTCGGTGCCACCATCGGCGTGATCCTCATCTACGTCGTGGCAATCGCCGACCAGCGCCTGAAGATCAACATGATGTCGCGGCT
Source organism: Mesorhizobium sp. WSM4807 (assembly GCF_055811615.1). Taxonomy (NCBI): domain Bacteria; kingdom Pseudomonadati; phylum Pseudomonadota; class Alphaproteobacteria; order Hyphomicrobiales; family Phyllobacteriaceae; genus Mesorhizobium; species Mesorhizobium sp. WSM4807. The sequence goes on along the minus strand of NZ_JBVVQY010000001.1, from coordinate 181,345 downwards.
GGCGCAGCAGGTGATCATCGTGCTGATCCCGCCGCTGGCGCTGATCTTCCTGGTGTTGGGCACCATCTTCCTGGGCATCGCCACACCGACCGAGGGCGGCGCCATGGGCGCTGTCGGCGCGCTGATCATGGCGGCGATGAAGGGGCGGCTGTCGCTGGACGTGATCAAGCAGGCACTGGCGTCGACGACGCGTCTGTCGTCCTTCGTGCTGTTCATCCTGATCGGGGCGCGGGTGTTCTCGCTCACCTTCTACGGCGTCAACGGCCATATCTGGGTTGAACACCTCCTGACATCGTTGCCGGGCGGCGAAGTCGGGTTCCTGATCGGCGTCAACATCCTCGTCTTCTTGCTCGCCTTCTTCCTCGATTTTTTCGAGCTCGCCTTCATCATCGTGCCGCTTTTGGCGCCGGCCGCCGACAAGCTCGGGATCGACCTGATCTGGTTCGGCGTGCTGCTCGGCGTCAACATGCAGACCAGCTTCATGCATCCACCCTTCGGCTTCGCACTGTTCTATCTGCGTTCGGTCGCCGCCCGCGTGCCCTATCTCGATCGCCTCACCGGCAAGAAGATCGCGCCGGTGACCACCGGCCAGATCTATTGGGGCGCGGTTCCCTTCGTTTGCATCCAGGTCATCATGATCGGCCTGACCATCGCCTTCCCGCAGATGGTGATGCACTACAAGGGCACGGCAGTGGACCCAGGCACGATCGATTATCAGGTGCCGGAAACGCCGAGCCTGTCGCCACTCGGCGCACCTCCGGCGGATGGCGGCACGGCGCCGACCGCGCCCGCACCAGACCTGTCGCAACCGCCGAATTTCGGCGAAACGCCGCCTGCCAAGCCAGCAGCGCCAGCAACCGATCTGTCCCAACCACCGAGTTTCAATTGATGCCGGAGGCGTAACAAAGATGAAAGCGGTGCGGCTGGAGGGCGTGGGCAGCATTGCCCTGCGCGAGGTCGGCAAACCGTCCGCCGGACCGGACGATCTCCTGGTGCGGATCGAGGCATGCGGCGTCTGCGGCACCGACCGGCATCTTTTCCATGGCGAATTTCCCTGTACGCCGCCGGTGACGCTCGGACATGAATTCTCCGGGATCGTCGAGGCGACTGGAACCGCTGTGTCCGGCTTTTCGGTCGGCGATCGCGTTACCGGCGATCCCAACATCGCCTGCGGGCACTGCCCGCACTGCCACGCGGGTCGCATCAATCTCTGCCATAATCTAGTTGCCATCGGCATCCGCCGCGACGGCGGCTTCGCCGAATATGTCGTGCTGCCTCAGAAGCAGGCCATTCTCCTTCCGAAAGACCTGAGGCCGACGCATGGCGCGTTCTGCGAGCCGCTTGGCTGCTGCCTGCATGGCGTGGACCTGGCGCAGATCAGACCCGGCTCCTCGGTCGCCGTGCTTGGCGGCGGGGTGATCGGCCTGCTCACCGTGCAACTGGCGAGGCTTGCCGGCGCGACGACAATCATCCTGTCGACGCGCCAGGCCTCGCGGCGCGCCCTTGCAGGAGAATTGGGCGCAACGGTGACGGTCGACCCCAGCGCTTGCGATATCATCGACACGGTCTTCGGTCCGTCGGGCCTCATGCCGGGCGGCGTCGATGTGGTGTTCGAATGTGCCGGCGTAAGAGAGACGGTCGAACAATCGATGCGGCTGGCCAAAGCCGGCGGTACGGTGGTCGTCGTCGGCGTGACACCTCAAGGCATGAAGGCCGAGTTCGAGCCTTTCAACCTGTTGTTCCGGGAATTGAAGGTGCTCGGCTCGTTCCTCAATCCGTTTACGCATCGCCGGGCCGCCGATCTCATCGCCTCGGGTGCGATCGAGATCGACAAGCTCATCTCACGGCAGGTGACGCTGGAGGAGGCGGCTGCGGTGATCGCCAATCCGCCTGCGCCAGGCGAAGTCAAGGTGCTGGTGGTGCCGCGCTGATCAGGCAAATCGAAATGTGACGGCGCAACGCGTCCGAAGAGCGCGTGGCGCCGTAACTGTTGTCAGAGCTTGCCGGTGCGCTGCTGGACCATCATGAAGGTGTCGTAATTGTACTCGGCCACCTGCGCCCAGAGATAGTGCTCCTTGCGGAAGGCCTTGATCGAGTCCCATATCTTCTTGAACGGCGCGTTCGAAGCTTCCATCTCGGCATAGACCTCGTTCGCCTTTTCGGAGCAGGCTGCCAAGATTTCCGGGCTGAACGGGCGCAATTTGGCGCCCGCGGACACCAGCCGCCTCACGGCCGCCGGATTCAGAAAGTCGTATTTCTGCAGCATGTTGGCGTCGGCGGCCTGCGCCGCGGTGTGCACCAGCGCCTTGTAGGCCGGCGAAAGCTCCTCGTATTTTGCCTTGTTGAACATCAGATGGACGGTCGGCCCGCCTTCCCACCAGCCAGGATAATAATAATTGGGCGCGACCTTGTAGAAGCCGAGCTTCTCATCGTCATAAGGGCCGACCCATTCGGCGGCGTCGATGGTGCCTTTTTCCAGCGCTGGATAGATATCGCCGCCGGCGATCTGCTGCGGCACGACGCCGAGCCTTTGCACCACTTTGCCGGCAAAGCCACCGATGCGCATCTTGAGGCCCGAAAGGTCGGCGACGGTGTTGATTTCCTTGCGGAACCAGCCGCCCATCTGCACGCCGGTATTGCCACCGGGCAGGCCAAAAAGGCCCTGCGTGGCCAGAAACTCGTTGAACAGGTCGATGCCGCCGCCGTGGTAATGCCAGGCATTGATGCCGCGCGCGTTGAGCGAGAACGGAACCGCGGCACCCAAAGCCCATGTCGGGTCCTTGCCCCAATAATAATATGCCACCGTATGGCAGGCCTCGACGGTGCCGGCGGTGGTGGCATCCGCGACCTGCAGGCCGGGCACCAGTTCACCGGCAGCGAAGACCTGGACCTGGAAGTTGCCGTCGGTCGCCTCCGAAAGCATCTTGGAAAAGACCTCGGCGCCACCATAGATCGTATCGAGGGATTTCGGGAAGGACGACGCCAGGCGCCATGTCACTTTCGGATTGGTTTGGGCGATAGCCGGCGCTGCAAGCGCCGCCGTAGCCGCCGCAGCGCCGACACCGGTCACACCGGCCTTGCGGATGAATGATCGACGATCCATGAAGTCCTCCCTATTGGATCAACAGACCGACGTTCGGGAGATGCTCTGTGCCCCGGATCGGCTTCGCGGCAAACAATACACGGGCAAGAAGTCGAGTCTAGCCATGGGAGCCGGTTTTGCCGGCGGCGTTTTCGCGAAAAACGCGGCGCGAACGCACCTCCTGCAACTTAAGTCTAACGCCCCTTCCGTGGCCCATGCGACATGCCGAACTTGTCATGGCAAAGCGCCGTCGGATCGCCTATTTTAAAGGCAGAACATATCCTTGCACTGAATAGACTCGGATCAAAAATGCAGCAGCCGCTAGTCGCCATATCGACCGATGTCCGCCAGTTCGACAACTACACCTGGCATGCCGCTCCGCAGCAATATCTGGAGGCGGCGCTTTCGGCCGCCGGCGTGTTCCCGGTGCTGGTGCCGTCCTTCGGCGACCGGCTCGATTTCGATGAACTCCTGTCATCAGTCGACGGCGTCATGATCACCGGCTCGAAGTCCAACGTGCATCCCACGCTCTATGGCGGCGATGCCAGCGAGGCCAACGGCCCCTACGATCCGGCCCGCGACGCCACGACGCTGCCGCTGATCCGCAAGGCAGTGGAGCGCGGCGTGCCGCTGCTCGCCATCTGCCGCGGCATCCAGGAGATGAATGTGGCGCTGGGCGGCACGCTGGCCACAGAAATCCAGGAGCGCGAGGGATCGCTGGACCATCGCGCACCGGCGAGCGACAATCAGGACGAACGCTTCGCCATCCGCCAGACCATTTCGATCAAGCCCGCAAGCTGCCTCGCCGGCGTGTTCGGGGCGGGCGACATCATGGTCAACTCGGTGCATCGCCAGGCGATCGACCGGCTCGGCCCGAAGTTGCAGATAGAGGCTGTCGCCACCGACGGCACGGTCGAGGCGGTTTCGGTGCGGGACGCCCGTGCCTTCGCCGTGGGCGTCCAATGGCATCCCGAATACTGGGTCAATTCGGACAGCGTCTCGGCAAAGATCTTCCGCGCCTTCGGCGACGCGGTGCGCCTGCACGCCACGGCGAAATCCGGCGCGCGCACTGCCGCGGAATAATTCAGCCGTCGGGCGTCAACGTCGATCGCTGCTGGCCGCCAGCGACAGCAGCGGCAGAGTTGGTGCGTAGGATTCATAACCGTCGCCGTCGGCGACGCCGAACGTGACGATCGGGTCGATGCCGTTCACGCTGAAGATGACCGTGCCGTCATCCTGCTCACGCCAGAATTTCGCGCGCTCGATGCCAGGCAAAACCCGGCGGCAATTCGCAGTGACCGTCAACAGAGACAGGCCTTGTGCAACCTCAGTGCCGCGCTTGACCGCGCAGGACGCTTCGTCGCCATTGGCCACCAGCCTGTAATCGCCGGGCGACTGCGTTGAGTGATCGGCTGTGCGGCCTTCGCCGCTGCCGCCGTGAAACAGGTGAACGCTGCCGAACAGCGCCGCCACCGATATCAATGCAGCAAGTGCTTTCATCTGCGTTCTCCGCGTGTTTGGCGATAGATAAAAAATGATTTCAAAGCGTTAAGCCGACGTTAACAAATAGGAAAGCTTGCCGCTCAGCTGCGCGCCTTGACCTTTTCCGTTTCCGGCACCGGCGTCAGCGCCCTCCCTTCCGAAAACCAGGAAACCAGATTGTCGACGCACAGATCGGCCATGGCGCGGCGGGTATGTTCCGAAGCCGAGCCGACATGCGGCAAAAGCGATGTGTTGGGAGCGGCGAGCAGCGCTGGCGGCACGTTCGGCTCGTCGGCGAAGACGTCGAGCCCGGCAGCGGCGATGGTGCCATTGGCCAGGGCTGCCGCAAGTGCTGCCTCGTCCACCGTGCTGCCGCGGCCGATATTGACGAAGACGCCATTCGGGCCGAGAGCCGACAGTATCTCGGCATTGACCGCCTTTTCCGTCGAGGCGCCGCCGGGCGCCACCGAGATCAGCGTATCCACCGCCTCGGCGAGGCCTTTCAGCGTGCCGTGGTATTCATAGGACAGGCCTTCGACCTGGCGCCGGTTGTGATAGGCGATCGGCAGCCCGAAGGCCTCCAGCCGGCGCGCAATGGCAATGCCGATGCGGCCCATGCCGAAAATACCGACACGACGGCCGCGCAAGGTCAGCCGGCTCAAGCGATAGTTGCCGTCGCGCGCCCAACTGCCGTCGCGCAGCCAGGTCTCGGCGCGCGGCAACTCGCGGATGGTATTGATCAGCAGGCCGAGAGCCGTGTCCGCGACCTCCTCGGTCAGCACGTCAGGCGTGTTGGTGACCATGACACCGCGCTGCGCTGCGTGACGGGCATCGACCGAATCATAGCCGACGCCGAAATTGGCGATGATCTCGAGATTCGGCAGCGCGTCGATGAGGGCTGCATTGATCCCGCCAAAGGCGGCAATGCCGCGCACCGACCGGCGCAGCTCGTCGGTGACCAGCGACGCTTCCGGCCGTTCGATCCAGACGCGGCTGAACATTCGATCGATGCGGCCGACCGCATGGTCGTTGAATTGGCCCGGCACCAGAATGGCGACTGCTTGCTGCTGTTCGGCTTTTGTCATGCACGCTCCACCGGTTTGCCGGTCGACTGACGCACATGCAGTTCCGGCTTGATCAGTTCCTGCGACGGCCGCACCATCTGCCCATTGAGCTTGTCGAGCAGCGCGCTGGCGGCGCGGCGGCCGACTTCACGCTGGCCGTTCCAGACGGTGGTCAGCGCCGGCGTTGCGATCGCCGCCTCCTCGAGATCGTCATAGCCGGTTACGGATATGTCAATGCCCGGCACCAGCCCGGCGCGTGCAATACCGTTCATCAGGCCGATGGCGACAAGGTCGTTCCAGCAGCAGGCCGCGGTCGGCTTGTCCTTCAGCGACAAGAACTGGCCGGCCGCTTCGAACCCGGCCTGTTTGGTGCGCGGACCGGCGATGCGCCAGGACGGCCTGACCTCCAGCCCGGCCGCCTCCATGGCGTTGACATAGCCCTGGTAGCGGTCACGGCCGGTCGAGGTCTGGTCGGTGCCGCCGACCATGGCGATGCGCTTGTGGCCGAGCGAGATCAGATGGTTGGTGGCAAGCCCGGTGCCGTAGGCATCGTCGCCGCGAAACACCGGCACGTCGGCGCCTTCGACGGTGCGTGCGATCAGCACCGCCGGCAGGCCGTTTTCCTCGGCCATCAAGATGTCTTCGGGCGGCGTGCCGATGGCCGGCGACATGATGACGCCGTCGGCGCCGAGCTGCAAAAGCGTGTCGATGAAGGTGCGCTGCTTTTCGAGCTGGTCGTAGTGGTTCGACAGGATGAAGGTCTGCCGGCTGCGATCAAGCTCGCTTTCGATCGAGCGCAGTATCTCGGCGAAGAACGGGTTCATGATGTCGTGAACGACGACGCCGACGATGCCCGAACGCGAGGTGCGCAGGCTGGCGGCGCGGCGATTGTAGATATAGCCGATGGCGCGGGCATGTTCCTTGATGCGGTCGCGGGTGCCGCCGGCAACCAGCGGACTGTCGCGCAGGGCCAGCGAAACCGTGGCCGTGGACACGCCGAGTGCATCCGCGATCGTCGAAAGCTTAATCTTCTGTGCCAGCGCCTTGCGCTCCCCGACGATCTAGAGCTGATCCATGATCTCCAGCGAAAACCGGATCATGAACTAAACAGTTTAAACGCGGCCTTATGCCACCCTTCCGGAGCAAATCAAAGTTTTTTTGCCAGCGCTTCCACCTCGACGTCGAGGGCGGCGCGGTTGCGCACACGAAGCCGGTGCTCGCGATGAACGTTATAAAGGCCGCTGGCGACGATGACGGCAGCGCCGACGAGCGTCCAGCGGTCGGGAACTGGTTGAAGACAATCCAGCCGGCAATGATCATCCCAATGATTTGCGCATACCGAGACGATAGCCCGCACCAGGTGCCAATGGCAGACGATGCCGAACACGCTAAGCATCAGAAGGATGAATCAGCCGCCACAGGCTTGGTCTTTCTGCATGTCGTCATCCCAAAACCGGTGCGCACTTTTGGGCGACATGCACTAGGGATGCATGCGGGCGCCCTTGGTGATCTTGTCGACAAGCTTCTTTTCGGCGCGCAGCGCGATACCGACGACCTTGGCGTCGTCGGGTGCGAATTCGGCAAAGACGGCGCGGTTCGCCGCGTCGTGGCCGGTCGAAAACATCTCGTCGACGTAGAGCGAGGTCGTCACACCGCGCTCCACCGCCCGTCGGTGGATCGCACTAAGCGTCGGGCGATCGGCCGAAAGCACGATGACCGGCTGGATCGAGAGCGGATTGTAGATATTGCCGGCGCGGTCGCGATAGGGTTCGCCGATGATTTCGCTATACTGCGCGACGATGCCGCTGGTCAGGAAGGCGGTGACATTGAGCTTTTGCCAGATGGGAAGGTCGTCCTGCAGCACGATTGCAAATTTCGTGTCGAACATGAGACATTTACCATTCAGGTTTGTGAAATGAAGCGATGTCACACGGTCTAGATGGCGAGGCCTTTCAGGGTCTTGGACGTTTGTGCGTTGACGCGGCTGAGAACTGTGTCATCTCGGCCCCCGATTGCGTCGGAATGGAGCGTATCGAGGCCCGGTTCCACGGCAGCGCGTTCGATCTCCATCGTCATGATACCTACGCCATCGGCGTGACGCTGCATGGCGTCCAGACCTTCCGTTATCGCGGCGCGACGCATCACAGCCTGCCCGGCCAGATTATCGTGCTCCATCCCGACGAATTGCACGACGGCGGCGCCGGCACCGAAGACGGTTTGCGTTACAGGATGCTTTATCTGGAGCCGTCCATCGTGCTGGACTGCCTCGATACGATAGGCGCATCGCTGCCTTTCGTCAGGAATGCCGTGGTGACGGATCCTGTTTTCCGCACGAGGCTGCTTTCGGCGCTGGGGCCGTTGGACCAGAAGCTGGACGACCTCTTTGTCGCCGACTTCATTGCGCAATTGATGCAAAGCTTGGCACGGCATGCAGGCCTGCAGGCGAAACCGATCCCAAGGACAGCATGGCGGGCTGCCAGCCTGGCACGCGACTATCTGGAAGAAAATGTTTTCCGTATCGTCCGTTCCGAAGAGCTGGAGGCGATCACCGGACTGGATCGCTATGCCCTATCGCGGCATTTCCGTGCCGCCTTCTCCACCAGCCCGCATCGCTTTCTCTTGATGCGCCGGCTTCAACGAGCACGCCGCATGATCGAGGCGAGCGAGCCATTGGCGCAGATCGCGATAGCGGCCGGTTTCAGCGACCAAAGTCATTTTAACAGGCACTTCAAGAAGGCGTTCGGTGTCACGCCGGGCCGCTGGTCGGCATTGGTCCATGGATCGTCGGCAGCCGCAGCCTGATGGCGTCAGCCGCGGATCATTCGTCGGCGTCGATCTCATCATCGACGAGAACCATCTCGCCGTTCGAGAGGTTCGCCTCGACGCGGGCGAGCAGCTTGAACAACGCCTTCTGGTCCCTTTTATCGAGACCCTTCAGCGCCTGCTTCTCGGTCTTTTTCACCGATTTCTCGATGGCGTGGATGATTTCGCGGCCGGTGTCGGTCAGGAAGATGTGGGCCTGTCGGGCATCGGCGGAAGAAGCGCGCTTTTCCAGAAAGCCCTGGGCCTGCAGCCGGTTGATCGTCTTGGTGATGGTCGGCGGGCGCACACCGAGGCGGCCGGCGAGATTGCCGGGCGTCTGCCCGTCCTCACGGTCGAGCGCCAGCATGATCTGGTCCTGGCCGGCGTAGAAGCCGTGGGTCAGAAGCCGCGCGGCGAGTGCCGTACGCGCCAGCCGCGCCGCCGAATGCAGCCGGCTCATTGTCGCAGTCTTGTCCGCCTTGGCCATGGTCATCCCTCTTCGGGCCGAACCGGTGCGGACAGCATAGCGGCAGCCGCCCGGTTGGCAATCGACGATCAAACAGATCCGGCTTTGCAAAATAGCTTTGCCGGCAAGCAATGCGATGCCCGCCGTGGCTAATGCCAGAAGTTTATTTCAGTTAGATGACAAACGACTTTTCAGTGCAGGTGGAAGCTTTCCGCAGGAGCGACGCACACGCGAAACGAGACTCATGCAGCCTTTACTGCGACGATCATCAGGGCCTGATAGGCGTCCGCCACCTCGCGCAGCGCCGCCTGCGACAGCGGCCCGGCGCGCCGCGCGATACCGTCCCTGGCATTCGGCGTATCCCGCCTGCCGGACCGATCGGTGTAGGGCGCGACAGTGGTGAATATCTGCTCGCTCAGGCTGTCGGGGAAAAACAGCTGGCCGGTCATCACCGAATTGTCATCGGGGAAGACCTTGAAGTGGATGTGGGTGGTGCGGCCGCGATACCAGCCGGGATAGATGGTGGTGAACGAGACGATGCCGGTGTCATCCGCCTTCTGCCAGCCGCGCAGAAAACTCTGGCCTGACGTATCGACATCCTGGCCGTCGCCTTGTCCCGGATAGCCCGAATAATGGCCTTGCGCGTCGCAATGCCAGCTGTCGACGCGCGCGCCGGCAAGCGGCCGGCAGGCCGCGTCGACGACCTGCAGCCGCACATTGAGGCCAATGCCCGCTTTGCCTTCGGTGATATCGGCGCGTTCGAGCTTCGGGTCGAAATAGAACGGCCCCTCGGTCGCTTCCGGCGTGATCGCGCAGACGCCGGCACCGCTATCGAACAGGGCAAGCCCGGCATAGGGCGAGGCCTGCTGAGCCATCGCGATGCCCGGCAGAAAGACGCCGCCGCCCGCGCTGACGGCAATGAGGGCGAGCGCCTGACGCCGGCTCAAAGGCAAGGAGGACGGTTTGTCGGACATCGGGCACCTCTTCTGGTTCTTCTGAGCAAGCGACCTTGTTCTTAATCTAGGCAGTGAGACCCGCCAGCGCCAATGAAGTCCAGCGATGTTGGGAAAGTCCGGCAATGTTGGCGACCTGTTTGGCCCATCGGTTTGCCGCGTGCAAAAGCACGGCGCACATCCTATATGGATCCAACAATCCCTTTTCGAGGCCCAACATGAGCGATGCACAGACGACGCAGATCCCCGTAACCGTTCTCACCGGCTATCTCGGCGCCGGCAAGACGACACTGCTCAACCGCATCCTTTCGGAAAACCACGGCAAGCGCTACGCCGTCATCGTCAATGAATTCGGCGAGATCGGCATCGACAACGAACTGATCGTGGAATCCGACGAGGAAATCTATGAGATGAACAATGGCTGCGTCTGCTGCACGGTGCGCGGCGACCTGATCCGCGTCGTCGAAGGCCTGATGCGCCGGCCAGGCCGCTTCGACGCCATCGTGGTCGAGACGACCGGCCTCGCCGATCCGGTGCCGGTGGCGCAGACCTTCTTCATGGACGAAGACGTGCGCTCCAAGACCAGGCTCGACGCGGTCGTGGTGCTGGTCGACGCCAAGCACCTGCCATTGCGGCTGAAGGATTCCCGCGAAGCCGAGGACCAGATCGCCTTTGCCGATGTCGTCGTGCTCAACAAGACCGACCTCGTCACGCCGGAGGAACTGAGCAAGGTCGAGGCGACGATCCGCGCGATCAACCCGGCGGCCAGGATCCATCGCACCACTCGCGCCGGCCTGGCGCTGTCGGAGGTGCTCGACCGCGGCGCCTTCGATCTTTCGCGGGCGCTGGAGAACGATCCGCATTTCCTCGAGGCGCATGACGACCACGATCATCATCATCACGACCATCACGATCATGACGGGCATCATCACCATGACGGGCACGACCATCACGCACACCCTTCCGATATCCATGACGTGACGGTGCAGTCGGTGTCGCTGCGCGGCGGCGAGATGGACCCGAAGAAATTCTTCCCGTGGATCGAGAAGGTCACCCAGATGGAAGGCCCGAACATCCTGCGGCTGAAGGGCATCATCGCGCTCAAGGGGGATGATGAGCGCTATGTCATCCAGGGCGTCCACATGATCATCGAGGGCGACCACCAGCGCGCCTGGAAGGACGGGGAGAAGCACGAGAGCCGGCTGGTCTTCATCGGCCGCGAGCTCGACGCCGAGCGGCTGAAGATGAGTTTTGAGGCCTGCCAGGCCGCTTGATTTCCAGGCCTTATAACGCTAGCGCTGCACCTTCTTTCCTTCTCCCCTTGCGGGAGAAGGTGGCCGAGCGAAGCTCGGTCGGATGAGGGGTGTTCCAGCTTGGCAACGACGGCACTCCGTCCAGCACCCCTCAACCGTCTTGGCGCTGCGAGCCAATCCACCTTCTCCCACAAGGGGAGAAGGAGAGCTGCACCTACCCGCGCTGGCGGCTCCCGCGCGGGGGTAGACGACCAGCCGAAATCTCGAATGGAATAGTCTCACATGCCGACAGTCGCCCCGCTTGATCTCCAGGGACATTGTATCGCCGCCGTTTTCCTTGGCGACGTACCGCATTTCGCGCTGGCCGACGGCACAATCCATCGGCTGGACCATGGCCACAAGACGGCGCAGGCTAATGACGGGCTGCTCGCCGCCTTCCACGATGCGGCCAACGACCGGCTGATCACCGGCGGCGAGGACGGCAAGATTTTTTCCGTTACCGCCGGCGGCGATGCGGCGGAGCTGGCAAGCGCCGGGAAAAAATGGATCACCAGCGTCGCGGCTGGACCACAAGGCGCCGTCGCCTATGCCTCCGGCAAGTTCGCTTTTGTGCGCTTTGCCGACGGCAAGACTAAGGAATTCATGCATCCGCGTTCGGTCGAGGGGCTGGCGTTCTCGCCCAAGGGCATGCGCTTTGGTGTCGCCCGCTACAATGGCGCGACGCTGCATTTCCCGGCGGCGAACGGCAAACCGGTCGAGCTGGAGTGGGCCGGCGCCCATACCGGCATCACCTTCTCGCCCGATGGCGCCTTCCTCGTCACCACCATGCAGGAGAACGCGCTGCATGGCTGGAAGCTGGCCGACGGCAAGCACATGCGCATGAGCGGCTATCCCGGCAAAGTCAAAAGCCTGTCGTGGAGCGCCAAGGGAAAATGGCTGGCCAGTTCCGGCGCGCCGGCGGCGATCGTCTGGCCTTTTTCGGGCAAGGACGGGCCGATGGGCAAGGCGCCGCTGGAGCTCGGTACGCGCGGCAACGCCATGGTGACCTCGGTCGCCTGCCATCCCAGCCAGGATGTCGTCGCCGTCGGCTATGACGACGGCATGGTGATGGCGGTGCGTTTCGCTGACGCCAAAGAGGTGCTTCTGCGCCGACCGGGCAAGGGCGCCATCACCTCGATGATGTGGGATAGGGAGGAACGCCGCGTCGCCTTCGGCAGTGCCGCCGGCGACTGCGGCGTCATCGACATTTCCGCATAACCGGGAGTTCTCTACTCGGCCCCGCAGGAGACTTTGCCGGTCAACGCGGCAGGCATGCCATCGCCACCCGTGTCAGCAGTGCCCTCATAGATGGCGAGCGAATAGCGCCCGTCATAGGTGCCTTCTTCACTGGACTTGGTCACGATCGTCAGTTCGACAGAGCTGTAGGTGTTTGCGACCTCGTGCTCGCGATAGACGAGCAGCCGCAATTCCTTGCCGTCGAGCCAGTATTGCGTGAGGTTGGAATCCTCGAACACTGTCTTGCGCAAATCGTCGCCGACGGGTCTGCCGAGAATTTCGAGATCGCCCCGGAAATTGAACGTTGGACCGCCCATGCCTCTGGTGACGCCGGCTTCTACCTGGAATCTCACCGCTGCATCCTCGGCCGAGCACCAGATGCCGCCGGTGGCGAAGGCCGAGCCGGCCGATAACAGCAGCGTTGTTGCACAGAAGATCGTCCGCATCTTTCTTCCCCCAGCCACAAACCCTATCCGCATAGATGCTGGAGGATGCCCTCAGGTCAAGCGCCCGTCCTCTTCACCGTGGCCACTGAACCAATGCAGCGCAGCTGTCCGGCCAATTGCGGTTCCGGACGCCGATTGGCAAAGTGACGCATGAGAGGGACCTTCATGCATACAATCGACCATTTAAAGACTTCCATCGGCGGCATCAGCGCCGCCTGCATCGCCGATCTGCGCGAGACCGAGGCCGAAGCCTTCCGCAAGGCAAGGCCGAAATCGGCAGCCAAGGTCGGCAACGGCCTGCCGGGCTTCTTCGGCGGCGTGCCGATGCACTGGATGAACGACTGGCCGACGCCGTTTCCGATCCTGGTCGACAGCGCCAGAGGCGCCACGATCACCGATATCGACGGCAACCGGCTCGACGATTTCTGCCTCGGCGACACCGGCTCGATGTTCGGCCATTCGCCGCCGCCGGTCGCCCGCGCCATCCGCCGGCAGGCCGGGCGCGGCCTGACTTACATGCTGCCTTCCGAGGATGTGCGCGCCATCGGCCCGTTGCTGCAACAGCGCTTCGGCCTGCCGTTCTGGCAGATCGCGACGACGGCGACCGATGCCAATCGCTTTGCGCTGCGCGTCGCCCGCACCATCACCGGCCGCGAAAAGATCCTGGTCTTCAACGGCTGCTATCACGGCTCGGTCGACGAGACGATGGTGCGGCTGGTCGACGGCAGACCGGCCAACCGGCCGGGACTGGCCGGCGAATTCCGCGACCTGACCCGGGCAACCGATGTCATCGAGTTCAACGATGTGCCGGCACTCGAGGCCGTGCTCCGGGATAAGGATATCGCCTGCGTCATCACCGAGCCAGTGCTGACCAATTCCTGCATGGTGCTACCCGACCCTGGCTTCCACGAGGCGCTGCGGCGTCTCACCCGCGCGGCCGGCACCCTGCTGCTGATCGACGAGACGCACACGATTTCGACCGGTCCGGGCGGCTACACCGGAAGACACGGCTTGGAGCCGGACCTGTTCGTGCTCGGCAAGCCGATCGCCGGCGGTGTGCCGGCCAGTGTGTGGGGGATGAGCGAAGACGTCGCCACCCGCTATGCCGCCTATAACAGGAGCAAGGAACCAGGCTATTCCGGCATGGGCACGACGCTCTCGGCCAATCCGCTGCAATTCGCGGCAATGCGCGCTACGCTCGAAGACGTGATGACCGACGAGAATTACAACGATATGGACCACCTGGCCCGGCGGCTCGACGCCGGGCTGACCGCCGTCATCGACCGTTACCGCCTGCCGTGGCATGTTGCCCGAGTCGGCGCCCGCGTCGAGTTCATCTGCGCGCCTGGCCCGCTGAGGAATGGCGGCGAGGCGGAAACAGCGCACGCGCCGGCGCTCGAAGCGGCTATCCATGTCGCGCTGGTCAATCGCGGCGTGCTGATCGCGCCGTTCCACAACATGATGCTGATCTCGCCGGCGACCAGCGCCACCCAGGTCAACCGCTTGATCACCGCCTTCGGCGCGGTTGCGGCAAGGCTCGCGGCATGAGACAAGCTTGCGTATGAGAGAAGCGCACAAGCAAACTCTGAACGCCATCATCGCCTCCCCTTCGGGCTCGACGCCCGCTGAGGCGCAAACCTTTCTCGACGCCTATCCCGAGATCGAAGCGTTCGACATCGTGCTGACCGACGCCAATGGCGTCGGGCGTGGCAAGATCGTGCGCCGGCACGAGTTGATGAGCATCTTCGAGGGCGGCCGGCACATGCCGATCTCGATCCTCGGCCTCGACATTACCGGCGAGGACGTGCACGAGACGGGACTGATCTGGACGACCGGCGACGGTGATCTCAGAGCATGGCCGATTCCCGGTACGCTGGTACCGCTGTTCGGCACACAGCCGCCGCGCGGCCAGGTGCTGATGGCGATGTACCATCTCGACGGTCAGCCCATGTCCTCCGACCCGCGCCTGGCGCTGGGCCGTCAGGTGCAGATACTGGCGGCCAAGGGCCTGTGTCCGGCCGGCGCCTTCGAACTCGAATTCTTCCTGCTCGCCAACGAGCGCGACGCCGACGGCAAGGTGCAACCAGCGCACGCAGTGCTCGACGGCCGACGCTCGGCCAAGACCGAGGTCTATTCCGTCGACCATCTGCACGGCATGGAGCCGCTGTTTTCCGACATCTATGCCGCGGCCAAGGTGCAAGGCATCCCGGCGGAGACGGTCATTTCCGAATATGCGCCCGGTCAATACGAGCTGACGCTGAATTATCGCCAAGATGTGATCCGCGCGGCCGACGACCTCGTCATGCTGAAGCGGCTGGTGCGGGCACAGGCGCGCCGCCACGGCGTCACCGCTTGCTTCATGGCCAAGCCGATCGAGAAATATGCCGGTTCCGGCATGCATTTCCATGTCTCGCTGCAGGACAAGGCCGGCAAGAACATCTTCGCTGAGGCCAGCGGCGAGACTTGGTCCTTGCCGCTGCTGCGCGGACTGGGCGGCCTCATCCAGACCATGGCCGAATCGATGCTGGTGTTTGCGCCGCATGCCAATTCATGGCGGCGTTTTGTTTCGCAATCCTATGCGCCGGTGGCGCCGACCTGGGGCGTCAACAACCGCTCGGTGGCATTGCGTGTGCCGGCAGGCGATGCGAAAAACCGGCGCATCGAGCACCGGCCGTCGGGCGTCGACGCCAACCCTTATCTGGTGGCGGCAACTGTGCTGGCCGGCATCACTAAGGGCCTCGACGAAGGCCTCGATCCCGGCCCCGAAACCACCGGCAATGGCTACGAATCAGCCGTGACACGGACGACAATGCCGGTGGACTGGCGCGCGGCGATCGAGGCGGCAAGGGCCTCGACATTCCTCAAAGGGGCACTGGGGGAAGACCTGCACCGGACATTCGTGGCAATCAAGCAATCCGAATATCTGCGGGTGGCGCGCACGGTCAGCGAACTGGATTATCACCTCTATCTGCACGAGGTGTGAGGCGATCGCATCGCCGGTCATTCTCCCAGCGAAAGCCTGGGGTCCGGGCTATTTGAAGGAACCTTTCCGGGGTTTCGCTCATTCCGCATCTGATCGCAGCTGCGGACAAGGCCGCATCAGCCATGATTGCCAGGATGCAGACAACTCCCGCGCCGCACCACGCCAAGGTGCAGGCAAGACGCTGGCCCAACCGTGAATTGCCTGAGACGGCGGAAGACGATGGCGCAAGCACCATTCCCGAACTCAGCGAAGTGGCGAAGGCCTGCCGTCGCTGTCCGCTGTGGCGCAACGCGACGCAGACCGTGTTCGGCGAAGGGCCTGATAAAGCCAAGGTGGTTTTCGTCGGTGAACAGCCTGGCGACCAGGAAGATCTGGCCGGCAAACCCTTCGTCGGGCCGGCCGGCAAGGTCTTCGATGCGATCCTTGACGATGCCGGTGTCGATCGGCTGAAAGTCTATGTCACCAACGCGGTCAAGCATTTCAAATTCGAGCCGCGCGGCAAGCGGCGCATCCACTCCAAGCCGAATGCCGGCGAGGTGCAGGCCTGCCGCTGGTGGCTCGACAAGGAGCTCGATCTGATCAAGCCCAATCTGGCTGTGGCGCTCGGCGCAACGGCTGCGCAGTCTCTGCTCGGCAAAGTTGTGCCGATCATGAAGATGCGCGGCGCGGTCGTGGAGCGCGAGGATGGCTTGCGTGTCTTCGTCACAATCCACCCGTCCTTTATCCTGCGCATCCGCGAGCCGGCGGACAAACAGGCCGAACGCGAGCGGTTCCTGAAGGATATGAAGGCGGTGAAGACGCTGATGGCTGCCTGAGCCTATCTGATCAATATGGCCCGGAGATCATTGACGTTCGTCCCGGTCGGGCCGGGCACGAAAAGATCGCCAATGGCATTGAATGCCGTCCAGGCATTGTTGCCGGCAAGCATCGCCTTGGCATTGACGCCTGCCGCCCGCATCCGCGAAACCGTCGAACCGTCGGCAAAGGCGCCGGCATTGTCCTCCGAACCGTCGATGCCATCGGTGTCAGCGGCCAGTGCATGGACGCCCTCCATGCCGCTGATGCCGATGGCGAAGGCGAGCAGGAATTCCGAGTTACGGCCGCCCCGGCCTTTTGACCGCAAGGTCACCGTCGTCTCGCCGCCCGACAGGATCAGCACAGGCTTCGGGAAAGGCCGGTTGCGCGTCGCCACCTCGCGCGCGATCGCGGCGTGGACACCGCCGACCTCGCGCGCCTCGCCCTCAATAGAATCGGAGAGGATGACCGCCTCGATACCTTGGCGCCTGGCTTCGGCCGCAGCCGCTTCCAGCGACACGCCGGCCGAGGCGATCAGATGCACCTCGTTGCGCGAAAAACGCGGGTCGGCGGCGCGCGGCGCATCTGCGGCCGGCGAATTGATATGCGCCATCACCGCAGCCGGCAGTTTCATGCCATAGGCGGCGATCGATGCCAGCGCCTCTTGGCGGTTGCCGGATTCGGGAACGGTCGGACCGGAAGCAACCAGCGCCGGATTGTCCCCGGGAATGTCGGAGACCACCAGCGACACCACCTTTGCCGGATAGGCAGCTGCCGCCAGCCTGCCGCCCTTGATCGTGGAAATATGCTTGCGGATGGTGTTCATGGCGGCGATCGGTGCGCCGGAGGCAAGCAGCGCCTCGTTGACGGCGATCTCGTCGGCCAGCGTCAGACTTTCGGCAGGCGACGGCAGCAGCGCCGAGCCGCCGCCTGAGATGAGCGCCACGACCAGATCGTCCGCGGTCAGGCCCTGCACCTTTTCGAGCAGCCGGCGCGAGGCTTCGAGACCGGCGGCATCCGGCACCGGGTGCGCCGCCTCGATGATCTCGATGCGCTGGCAGGTCGCGCCATAGCCGTAGCGGGTGACGACCAACCCTTCGATCGGCCCGTCCCACACCTTTTCGAAGGCCGCCGCCATCTGTGCCGAGCCTTTTCCCGCACCAATGACGATGGTGCGCCCTTTCGGCATTGCCGGCAGGTGATCCCTGATGGTCCTCTGGGGATCGGCGGCGGCGACGGCGGCATTGAAGATGGCGGTGAGGAAGGGCTTGGGATCGAGCGCGGTCATTTTGCTTCCGGCGGCAGTGCCAACTCACGCCCGTCGACGCCGAGATGGCTGCACAGCGCATCGACGACGACGCCGTGATCCTCGCGCTCCGGCAGGCCCGAGACCGCGATCACACCGATCACACCGGCGCCTTTGACCGTGACGGGAAAGCCGCCGCCGGCCAGCACGTAGTCTGATATATCGAGCCCCTCGCCCGGCTTGAAGCTGCGGTCGGGACGCTGCTGCTCCAGCACCATGCGGTAGGTGCTTTTCAGGAACCGCCGCACCACGTTGATCTTGCGCCGCGCCCAGTCCGGATTGGAAGCGCTCGAGCCTGGCATTGCCGCGTAGAACAGCGGCCGGTCGAAGGTCCTGATGTCGACGATGATCGGCAGGTCTTCGGCTAGCGCCCGGTCGCGGATCGCCGAGCCGATCTTGAAGGCGACAGCCTCGTCGAAGACGGGGAAGACAAGCGTAGCTTCCTGTTTCTTGATCAGAGCGATGTCGTCCGCAACGGCCATGTCGTTCCCCTGTCAACTTCGCTGCAGGCTTTGACCGATGGCTGCCGCCGGGTCAAGCCGGGACGTGTCGGATAGCTAAACCGCCATATCGGTCTTCATCGCCCGCCCTGCGACATAAACCTCGCGCACGGCGCGATCGTCGCCCAGCGTCTGCAGCAGAAACAGCTCCTCCGCCAGCGTGTCCGCCGTCTCCATCCGCAGCCGCATGGCCGGCGTGGCGCGGGCATCGAGGACGACGATGTCGGCATCGCTGCCTTGGTCGAGCGTGCCGATCCTTTCCACGATCGACAGCGCCTCGGCATTGCCGCGGGTGAGCTGCCAGAACGACTGGAACGGGTTGAGTTTTTCTCCGTTCAGGGCGATCGCCTTGTAGCCCTCGTCCATGGTGCGCAGCATCGAATAGTTAGTGCCGCCGCCGACATCGGTGGCGGCCGCGATCCGAAGAGCTTTGTCACGCGTGCGGTAGCGCTGATAATCGAACAGGCCCGAACCGAGGAACAGGTTCGAGGTCGGGCAGAACACGGCCACCGAGCCTGTGTCCGAAAGCGCATCCGCCTCCCGTTCCGACAGATGGATGCAGTGGCCGAACAGGCTTTTGCGCCCGAGCAGCCCGTATTGCTCGTAGACATCGGTATAGTCGTGTGCCTGCGGGTAGAGTTGCAGCGTAAAGGCAATCTCGGCGTGGTTTTCCGACAGATGCGTCTGCATGTGCAGATCAGGATGTTCGCGGCAGAGCGCGCCCGCCATCTCCAATTGCTCGGGTGAGGAGGTGATGGCGAAGCGCGGTGTGATGGCATAGTGCTGGCGCCCCTTGCCGTGCCACTCGGCGATCAGCGCCTTGCTGTCGTCATAGGCCGATTGCGGCGTGTCGAGCACGCCCTCCGGCGCGTTGCGATCCATCATCACCTTGCCGGCGACGTTGAGCATGTTGCGGTCATGCGACTCGGCGAAGAACGCTTCGGCCGATTCCCTGTGGACCGAGCAATAGGCGGCGACTGTCGTCGTGCCGTGGCGCACCATCTCGTCGAGGAACAGCCTGGCGATGCGGCGGCCATGCTGGGCGTTCTGGAATTTGGTTTCCTCGGGAAAGGTGTAAGTGTTCAGCCAGTCTAGCAGCTCGGCGCCGTAGGAAGCGATAACCTGCATCTGCGGAAAATGCGCATGCGCGTCAATGAAGCCCGGCAGCAGCAAATGCGGGCGGTGGTCGATCTTTTTTACGCCTTCATCAGCCTTTTTCTCGACGTCGGCATAGGCGCCTGCGGCAACGATCCTGCCGTCGCGGAGCAGCAGGCCGCCGTCATCCTCGTAGCGCCAGGCGGAATGGTCGTCGACGGTCTCAGGCCAGCGCAGGAAGGACAGCGTGCGGCCGCGCAGGAGCGTGCTGGTCATGCTTATTTCCCCGCCTCCTCGAACCATGCCACCAGCAGCGCCCGCTCCTTGTCGGTGATATGGGTGACGTTGGCGGGCGGCATCGCGTGGCTGCGGCCGGCCTGCAGGTAGATCTCGCGGGCTTGCTCGGCGATACCGGCGTCAGTGTCGAGCATCACACCTTTCGGCGCGTGATAGATGCCCTCGTAGGATGGCTCCTGCGCATGACACATAGAGCAGCGGCCAAGCACCGTGTCGCGCACTGCGGGAAAGTGCGCCGAGGCGACATAGACCTGTGCCGCCGAGGACGCCTTGACGTCGCCGGTCAGCACTTTCGGCACCGTTGACAGCCAGATAATGATGACGAACAGGACGGCGGCAGCCAGCCAGGTCCAGGTCGGGTTACCCTTGCGCGCATGCATGGTGTTGAAATAGTGCCGGATCAACACGCCGATGGTGAAAACCAGCGAGGCGATTACCCAGTTGAACTCGGTGCCGAACGCCAGCGGGTAGTGGTTCGACAGCATCAGGAACAGAACGGGCAGCGTCAGGTAATTGTTGTGCAGCGAGCGCTGCTTGGCGATCTTGCCGTATTTCGGGTCGGGCCTGCGGCCGGCGATCAGGTCGGCGACGACGATCTTCTGGTTCGGAATGATGACCATGAAGACATTGGCCGACATGATCGTCGCGGTGATGGCGCCAAGATGCAGGAAAGCGGCGCGGCCGGTGAACAGATGGGTAAGACCCCAGGCGATGAACACCAGCACGCCATAGAGCACCAGCATCAGGCCGGTGTCGCTCCTGCCAAGCGGCGAACGGCATAAGAGATCGTAGACCACCCAGCCAACGCCGATCGTCGCCAGCGACAGCAAGATGCCTGTAGGCACCGACATGGCAAGCACGTTGGGATCGATCAGGAAGAGGTCCGCCCCGGCATAGTAGACGACGCACAGCATGGCAAAGCCCGACAGCCAGGTGGCGTAGGATTCCCATTTGAACCAGGTCAGGTGCTCGGGCATTTCGGCCGGCGCCACCAGATATTTCTGGATGTGGTAGAAGCCGCCGCCATGCACCTGCCATTCCTCGCCGAAGGCGCCGACAGGCATGCCCGGACGCTGGCGCAAGCCAAGATCGAGCGCGACGAAATAGAAGGACGAGCCGATCCAGGCTATGCTGGTGACGACATGCAGCCAGCGCACGGCGAAACTCAGCCAGTCCCAGAAAATCGCGAAATCCATCATTGAAAGATCGTCCCTGCCGATCGGGTGACTTTACGGACTGGAGCGCAAACGGAAAGGGCCGAGCTGCACGATGACTTTCAAAAAAAATTGGAAAATACTACAGCGCCGCGCGTCCCTTGGACGCGCAAAGGACGCTGTAGCAGTTTTTATCTGGTGCATGATCCTTTCCGAAAATCGATTCCGATTTTTCGGGGTCATGCACTAGGGTTATCCCTACGCAGCCGCACGAGAGCCCTAAAGCCGCATGGCCTATCTCGACAACATCGCCGTCTTCGTCCGCGTCGTCGAGCTTGGCAATCTGTCGGCGGCGGGTCGTGACATGCGCATTTCGCCGGCGGTTGCCTCCAACCGCATCAAGGAGCTCGAGAAGCACCTTGGTGTCAGGCTGTTCAACCGCACGACGCGGCAGTTGATGCCGACCGAACACGGCACCGTGTTCTACTCCGGCGCCAAGCAGGTTCTGGAAGCCATTACCGAGGCCGAAGCCGCGGTCAGCGCCTTGTCCGGCCAGCCGCGCGGCACCATCAAGGTGACAGCGCCGCTCGGGCTTGGCCGGCGGCTGGTGGCGTCGGGAATCCCCGATTTCCACGACAAATACCCAGACATCGAGGTGCGGCTGAGGCTTTCAGACCACAATGTCGACATCATGAAGGAAGGCATCGATGTCGCCTTCCGGCTGGGCATCATCGAGGATTCCAGCCTCAGGATGCGCGGCATCATGGAGTGCGAACGGGTGCTGGTGGCGGCGCCGAAATATCTGGAGGCGCGCGGTGAGCCGACCGAGCCGCAGGAACTGATCGGCAAGAAGCACGACTGCCTGATGCTGCGC
The DNA here is from genome assembly GCF_055811615.1 of Mesorhizobium sp. WSM4807. NCBI lineage: Bacteria > Pseudomonadati > Pseudomonadota > Alphaproteobacteria > Hyphomicrobiales > Phyllobacteriaceae > Mesorhizobium > Mesorhizobium sp. WSM4807. The sequence continues at coordinate 159,518 of NZ_JBVVQY010000001.1, read as the reverse complement.
TACGCCGGCGCACGCGAATACGTCTGGACGCTGCAGACGGCCGACGGCCCGCGGAAATTCGAAGTGCACGGGCCCTATGACACCGACGATGGCGACGTGCTGACCGGCTGGGCGCTGTCCGGCCGCGGCATCATCAACAAGCCGCGCTTCGAGGTCGAGCCGTTCATCCGCGATCGGCGGCTGAAGGTGATCCTGCCAGACACCCCGCCGACACCGGTGCAGTTCGCCGCCGTCTACCCGCACAAGAAGCTGCAGGACCCGAAGGTGCGGCTGCTGCTCGACTTCATGGCCGAGCGCTGCCAACGGCTGATCAAGGATATTCTGGCAGGCAAGTGACGGCTTGCTGGACCAGCGCAACCGGTTGCCATCCCTGGAGGTGGCGGACATAGTTCTGGTAGAGCTTTCGCCTTGCAAGGACTATCGATGGGCAACGGCCCCACAATGCATCTCGCCGTTTCCTTGTTGCCGGGAAATGCTCCTTCCAACGAGCCGCCAGCCGGCGGCGCGGATTTCAACCTTCTGGCCCGGTTCGTGCAAAAAGCCGAGGCAGCCGGGCTGGACATGGTGCTGCTTGCCGATTCAGCGCCGGTTTCAGGCGGCGACGCACCAAACCGGCAACTGCCCTTCGAAGCGACGACCCTGCTGGCGGCGCTGGCGACGGTGACCAGCAGGATCGGCCTGGTCGCCGCGGCATCGACGGTCGCCCACCAGCCCTACAATCTGGCGCGCCGTTTCGCATCGCTCGACATCATCAGCCACGGCCGTGCCGGCTGGCGCGCGACGATGACGCCGGATCTGCGCGAGGCGGCCAATTTCAGCCGGCCGGAAGGGTTTTCCGGCGATGATTTTCGCCAACGCGCGGAGGAATTCATCGGTATCGTGCAAGGCTTGTGGCGAGGCTGGGATGCAGATGCCCTGCTGTTCGACAAAAGCGATGGCCGCTTCTTCGATGCCGAAAAGATGCACCTGCTCGATCACAAGGGCGAGTTTTTCTCCGTGCGCGGGCCGCTGAACGTTGCACGCTCGCCGCAGGATACGCCGGTGCTCATCATGCCAGGCCTGTCGGAGCCCGACATGGAAATCGGTGCCCGCGTCGCCGATGTCATCCTGCTGGACGAGCCATCGATCGCGGGCGCCAAGGCTGACGATCTGAAGCGCCGCGCGCTTGCGTTCGGGCGTAGCCCCGGCGCGATAAAGGTGCTGATGAACGTCGCGCCGGGTGCTGAAATGGCCGCCAGGCCGGACGTTATCGCGGACAGGCTCGAAGAGTCCTTCCGGTCGAAAAGCTGCGACGGTTTCAACATACTCATGCCGCCGCTCGAGTCTGTTCTCGACGATTTCGTCGATCACGTGCTGCCGGAGCTTCGTCGCCGCGGCCTTCTCCGGTCGGATTATCCCGGCGCGACGCTGCGCTCCCATCTCCAATTGGTCGGGGAGGAGGGGCAATGACCGCCCGTCAGATGAAGCTCGGCGCCTTTCTGTGGGCAACAGGCCACCACATTGCCGCTTGGCGCCACCCAAAAGCGCATGTCACGGCGGGCGTCGACATCGAGCATTACATCCAGCTAGCGCGGACGGCGGAGGCGGCGAAGTTCGACCTGCTGTTCTGCGAGGACGCCGCCGGCGTGCGCGAGGCCAATGTCAACATTGCCAGCCAGACGTCACGCTCGATCGGGTTCGAACCCATCAGCCTGCTTGCGGCTCTCGCGGTCCAGACCAGCCGCATCGGTCTCGTCTCCACGGCGTCAACAAGCTACAACGAGCCTTACGGGCTGGCGCGGACTTTTTTGTCGCTCGACCATCTGAGCAGCGGCCGTGCCGGCTGGAATCTCGTCACGTCCGCCAGCCACATCGAAGCCGCCAATTTCGGTTCAACCGGCCTGCGCCCCCATGCTGACCGTTATGAGCGCGCGCGTGAATTCGCTGGCGTGGTTACCGCACTCTGGCGAGGCAAGCTCGACGGGGTTTCCGGACCTGGTCACGACAGCAGAAGCTTTTCAGTGCGCGACCCGCTCGACCTGCCGCGCTCACCTCAAGGCGCACCGGTGATGGTTCAGGCGGGGGCATCGGACGAGGGCCGGGATCTCGCCGCCCGAACCGCTGATGTCGTGTTCACGGCGGCGCAGACATTCGAGGAGGCGAAGGCCTTCTACACCGATCTCAAGAGGCGTCTGGCGACCTATGGGCGCGAACCGGACGACATCAAGATCATGCCGGGCGTCGCGCCGATCGTCGCGGCAACCGAAACGGAAGCCAGGGCCAAGCATGAGGAGCTGCAAGAACTGATCCCCGACGATGTCGGCGTGGCGCTGCTTTCCAGCTATCTCAGCATTTCCGATCTATGGCGCTACCCCATAGACGGGCCGCTGCCGCAGCTGCCGGCCAGCGAAGGCATGCAGAGCCGGCAGGCGCTGGTCATCGAGCAGTCGCGCCGGGACAACCTTTCGATTCGCCAGCTTGCCCGCCATTTCGCCGGCGCGCGTGGTCACTGGCGCGTCGTCGGAACGCCTGCCCAGATCGCCGACGAGCTCGAGGCACGCTTCGAGGGCGGCGCGGCCGACGGTTTCAACGTCATGCCGTCTTACTTCCCTGGTGAGCTCGATGCATTTGCCACACTTGTCGTACCGGAGCTGCAGCGGCGCGGCCTGTTCCGCAAGGACTATGAGGGCCGTATGCTGCGCGACCATCTGGGCTTGAAACGACCGAAGTGAGCAGCAGGCTATGGAAGTTCGCCTGCACGAAAATGCAGCTCGGCGGGATACCAGCCGTCAGCCGGCAATCGCTTTGCGACGAGAGGCGGGGTGCGGAGCGGCTGGTGCGACGGCATGCGCGGCCAGCGCCGTCATGATCTCGGCCGCCGCAACTGCCGCGATCACCTGCGGGCGCTTGTCCTTGACTGCATTGCCGCCGATCGGCGAGACGAGGCGGGCAAATTCCGCCGCGCTGCCGTCCGCCGACTTCAGGAACCAGTTCCTGAATGTCGCCTTTTTGGTCTTCGAGCCGATCATGCCGACATAGGCAGCATCCCGGCGTTTCAGTGCCTCGGCGACGATCAGGAAATCCAGTGCGTGGTCGTGAGTGAGCACGATGAACGCGGCGCCAGCCGGAGCTTTGCGCACCGATGCCTCGGGCATCGGCGTCAGACAGGTTTCGACAGTGTCCGGCATACCCTCAAGCGCCTCGGCCCGCGTCTCGACAACGACGACACGTACCGGCAGCAAGGCCACCGCCGAAGCCAGCGCATGGCCGACATGGCCGCCGCCGAAGATGTAGACATGCGGCAGCTGCGCCTGCTCGGCGTCCGCCGCCGCGACCAGCTCTTGCGCCAACGCCGTGTCGACCAGCCGGATCAGCACCTCGACCCTGCCGCCGCAGCATTGCCCGATCTCCGGCCCGAGCGGGACATCGAGTGTCGTGCGCGTATCCCTCCCCCTTGAGGGGAGGGTGGCAGCGAAGCCGTCGGGTGGGGTCGCCGCGGCAGTGCTCGACGCTCTGGCCGTGCCTTCTGAGACGACCCCCTCTGGCCGCTCCGCGGCCATCTGCCCCTCAAGGGGGAAGAGAAGCAGCTGCCGCGCCTTATCGATCGCCATGAATTCGAGTTGTCCGCCGCCGATCGTGCCAAAAATCGCCGCGCCCGAGACGAGCATGAAGGCGCCTTTGTCGCGCGGGGTCGAACCTTTTGTCCCGGCCACCTCGACCAGGACGACCCGACCGGCGCCGGCAAGAAAGGCTTTCAAGCTTTGCACTTTCGAGGTCATGTTTCGCTTTCCCTACCGGGAAATATAGAGTTTTTGGCCCGGATTGCACGCCCTGTCCGAACCTGGGACCTGTTCTGGGGTGGGGTTCAAGCACCAGCCTTGGCTTCCCTCTTCAGCCGTTCGATCGCCATCAGCACCCGCTCCGGCGTCGCCGGTGGGTCGAGGCGCGGACAAATCCTGTGGTCGGCAACGCTCGCCACCGCATCCGACAGCGCATGCAGCACCGAGATGCCGAGCGGCAGAGGCGGCTCGCCGACCGCCTTGGAGCGGTGCACCGTCGGCTCGCTCGCTTCCGGCCAATCGGCCAGCCTCACGTTGAAGATCTTCGGCCGGTCCGAGGCCAAGGGGATTTTGTAGGTCGACGGCGCATGGGTGCGCAGCCGGCCCTTGTTGTCCCACCAAAGTTCCTCCGTCGTCAGCCATCCCATGCCTTGGATGAAGCCGCCTTCGACCTGGCCAAGGTCGATGGCGCGGTTCAGCGAGCGGCCGGTCTCGTGCAGGATGTCGGTGCGCTCGACGACATATTCGCCGGTCAGCGTGTCGACCGAGACTTCCGAGCACGCGGCGCCATAGGCGAAATAGTAGAAGGGGCGGCCCTCGCCCTTGTCGCGGTCCCAGTGGATTTTCGGCGTCTTGTAGAAGCCCGCCGCCGAAAGCTGGATGCGCGCCATGTAGGCCTGCCTGACGAGATCGGCGAAGGCGATCTCCTGGTTGCCGATACGCACCCGGTTGGGCAGGAACAATACCTGATCGCGCGGCACCTGGTATTTTTCGGCGGCGAAGTTGGTCAACCGCTCCTTGATCTGCCGGGCCGCGTTCTGCGCCGCCATACCATTGAGGTCGGAACCGGACGATGCGGCGGTCGCCGAGGTGTTCGGGACCTTGCCGGTCGTCGTCGCGGTGATCTTTACCTGGTCGAGGTCGATCTGGAATTCTTCCGCCACCACCTGCGCCACCTTGACGTAGAGGCCCTGCCCCATCTCGGTGCCGCCATGGTTCAGATGCACCGAACCGTCGGTGTAGACATGCACCAGCGCGCCGGCCTGGTTGTAGTGGGTGGCGGTGAACGAGATGCCGAACTTGACCGGCGTCAGCGCCAATCCACGTTTGATGAAGCGGCTGTTGGCGTTGAACGCTTCAATGGTGCGGCGACGCCTCGCATAGTCGCAACTCGCCTCCAACTCGGCGACGATGCGGTGGACGATGTTGTCCTCGACCGTCTGGTGATAGGGCGTGACGTTGCGGTCGCTGGTGCCATAAAAGTTCTTCTTGCGAATCTCGAGCGAGTCCTTGCCGACGGCAAAGGCGACCTCTTCGATGACACGCTCGGCGCCGACCATGCCTTGCGGCCCGCCGAAGCCACGGAAGGCGGTGTTCGACACGGTGTTGGTGTAGAGCGGCGCCGATTGCGCGTGCACCGCCGGCCAGAAATAGGTGTTGTCACAGTGGAACAGCGCGCGGTCGGTCACTGGTCCTGAGAGGTCCGCCGAGAAGCCGCAGCGCGCGGCGAACATGAAATCGACACCGAGAATATTGCCCTCGTCATCAAAGCCGACTTCGTAATCGACCAGAAAGTCGTGGCGCTTGCCGGTGGCGATCATGTCGTCGTCACGGTCGGGCCGGATTTTGACGGCGCGATGATGTTTCTTCGCGGCGATAGCGGCCAATACTGCAAACTGGTTGCCCTGCGTTTCCTTGCCGCCGAAAGCGCCGCCCATCCGGCGGATCTCCACCGTCACTGCATGGCTCGGCACGCCGAGCGCATGGCTGACCATGTGCTGGATTTCGCTCGGATGCTGGGTCGAGGAAAAGATGGTGACGTCCTGGTCCTCGCCCGGGATGGCCAGGGCGATATGGCCCTCGAGATAGAAATGCTCCTGGCCGCCAATGCGCATTTTTCCCTTCAGCCGGCGCGGCGCCGCTTTGATTGCAGCGGCGGCATTGCCACGCTTCAAGGTCAGCGGCGGTGTGACGAGCTTGTCCTTCCTGGCATCGAGGACGCCGATGTCGGTGACGAAAGGCAATTCCTTGTATTCGACCTTGGCCAGCCTTGTGGCGCGGCGCGCCTGCTCGCGGGTTTCGGCGATGACGCAGAAGATCGGCTGGCCGAAGAACTGCACCTTGCCGTCGGCCAGCACCGGTTCGTCGTGGCGGCCGGTCGGCGAAATGTCGTTTTCGCCCGGCACGTCACTGGCCGTCAGCACGTCGACGACACCGGGCGCTGCGCGCACCGCCGACAGGTCCATGCTGGTGATGCTGGCGTGCGTGGCCGTCGAAAGTCCGAGGCAGCCATGCAGCGTGCCTGATGGTTCCGGCATGTCATCGATATAGACGGCGGTGCCGCGGACATGCTTGTGCGCGGAATCATGGCGCTGGCCGGCGGCAACGCCACCAGCGATTTTCTGTGCCCTGAGGTTGGGAGCGTGGCGGGTCATGGCGCGCCTCTCCTCCCTTCTCCCCGTCCACGGGGAGAAGGTGGCCCGAAGGGCCGGATGAGGGGCAGCGTTGACGTTGACGAGCTTGCGAATATCGATCGAGGACGGCGACGCCCCTCATCTGCCTGCCGGCATCTTCTCCCCGGAAACGGGGAGAAGGACGCTACTCGCGATCGTTCGGCTGTTTGTTTGCCTGAGGTAATATACAAGCTCATCACGCCGCCTCGTGGCGCGATATCTGGATCGGCGCCTTGGTGCCGCTGGTCTCGGCGAAGAACCGCAACAGCAGGTTGCGCGCCGCCAGCGCCCGGTATTCGGCGCTCGCTCGCATGTCGGTCAGCGGGGTAAAGTCTTTGGCGTACTCGGCCATCGCCTTCTCGACCGTCGCCTCCGTCCAGGGCTTGCCAAGCAGCGCCTCTTCAACTGCGGCCGCCCGCTTCGGCGTTGCCGCCATGCCGCCATAGGCGATGCGGATATCCGCCACCGTGCCGTCCTTGGCCAAGGTCAGCAGGAATGCGCCAAGCGCTGCGGTGATGTCCTCGTCACGGCGCTTGGTGATCTTGTAGACGGCGAATTTCGTGTCGCTGCCCGGCACCGGGACATGCACGGCCTCGACGAACTCGCCCGGCTGCCGATCCTGCTTGCCATAGGCGATGAAGAAATCTTCGAGCGGGATCGTCCGCCGCTTGTTGCCGCGGCGCAGCGTCAACCGCGCATCCAAAGCGATCAGCGGCGGCGGCGTGTCGCCGATCGGCGAGCCGTTGGCGATGTTGCCGCCGATCGTGCCCATATTGCGCACCTGGTCGCCGCCGATGCGATCGAACAGCGGCCCGAGCGCGGGTATGCGCTTCGCCAATATTGAGAAAGCTTCGGTATAGGTGACACCAGCGCCGATCGAGATGATGCCCTTATCCTCGGAAACCGCGCAGAGCCCGTCGAGATTGCCGATGAAGATCGCCGGCGCAATCTCGCGCATATGCTTGGTCACCCATAGGCCGACATCGGTCGAACCGGCAACGATGGTAGCGCCGGGCTCCTTATCGAGCACGACGGCGAGATCGTCGGCATTGGCCGGCACGATCAGCCGCTGCTTGCCGGCGCCGATCTCGATACGCGAACCGTCCTTCATCCCTTCGAGCTTGGCCGTGATGGCCTTGCGCTCGGCCGCCAACGGGTCCTTTGCCGCCTTGCCGTAGCTGGAGATGGCGCGAGCGGCGCGGACGATCGCCTCGTAGCCGGTGCACCGGCAGAGATTGCCCTGCAGCGCCTTTTCGATGGCTGCATCCGAAGGCTCGGGCGACCGCATCCAGAGAGCGTAGAGCGACATGACAAAGCCCGGCGTGCAGAAGCCGCATTGCGAGCCGTGGAAATCGACCATCGCCTGCTGCACCGGATGCAGTTTTTCGCCGTCGCCACGCAAATGCTCGACAGTCACGACATGCGTGCCATCGAGCGAGCCGAGGAAGCGGATGCAGGCATTGACGCTTTCATAGACCAGCCGGCCGGCGGAGAGCCTCCCGACCAGCACCGTGCAGGCGCCGCAATCGCCCTCGGCGCAACCTTCCTTGGTGCCGCGCAGCGAGCGCTCGAGCCGCAGCCAGTCGAGCAAGGTCTCGTCGGGTGCAACCTTGATCAACGCAACGTGCTCGCCATTGAGGATGAAGCGTATCTCATTGCGCATCTTGAGCCCGGCCATGTCTCAACTCCCGCGATAGGTCGAATAGCCGTAGGGGGATATAAGCAGCGGCACATGATAGTGCACCGGCTCGGCCATGCCGAAGCGTATCGGCACGCTGTCGAGGAAGGCCGGTTCCGGCAACCTCAACCCCTGCCGGCGCAGATAGTCGCCGGCCGCGAAGACCAGCTCGTATTCGCCGGTGCGGAATTCCGCGTCGGCAAGCAGCGGCGCGTCACAGCGACCGTCGGCATTGGTGACCGCTGTCTTCAGATGCGTCCGCATGTCGTCGTTGATGCGGTAAAGCTCGATCGACAGGCCGGCCGCCGGCCTGCCGGTCGCGGTGTCGAGGACATGGGTCGTCAGACGTCCGCCTTCGGCTTTCGACGTTTCCGCCACTGGCTGCTCCCATTCCGGTACACTCAAACGTGCTTGACGAATTGTGCGCCAATTAAAGGCGATGCATAAGTCCCGGTCGAGCGGAGTGCTGCAAAAACACTTTCAAAATTTTCGGGGGAATGCGCAAGCAGGCCTTTCGATTATCCTGATCACACTATTCGGCAGGAGCGACAATGCGTTACGAACGAGACATGCGCGGCTACGGCGCCAATCCGCCGGATCCGAAATGGCCTGGCGGGGCGCATGTCTCGGTTCAGTTCGTCGTCAATTACGAGGAGGGCGGCGAGAACTGCGTCCTGCATGGCGACAAGGCTTCGGAAGCCTTCCTGTCCGAGATCGTCGGCGCCGCACCCTGGCCCGGCCAGCGCCATTGGAACATGGAATCGATTTACGAATATGGCGCTCGCGCCGGCTTCTGGCGATTGCTGCGCCTGTTCACCGAGGCTGAGGTGCCGGTCACCTGCTATGGCGTCGCCACAGCGCTGGCGCGTTCGCCCGACCAGGTCGCGGCGATGCAGGGGGCCGGCTGGGAGATCGCCTCGCACGGGCTGAGATGGATCGACTATCGCGACCATGCGCCGGAGGACGAGCGCCGCGACATGGAAGAGGCGATCCAGCTGCACTACGAGGTGACTGGGGCGCGGCCGACAGGCTGGTACACCGGCCGCACTTCGATCAACACCGTGCGGCTGGCGGCGGAGGAAGGCGGCTTCGACTATGTGTCGGACACCTATGACGACGAACTGCCCTACTGGTTCGAGCATGATGGGCCAAACGGATCGGCGAAGCCGCAGCTCATCATCCCCTATACGCTCGACGCCAACGACATGCGCTTCGCCACGCCGCAGGGTTTCAACTCGGGCGACCAGTTCTTCGCCTATCTCAGGGATAGTTTTGACACGCTCTATGCCGAGGGCAAGGCAGGGCGGCCGCGCATGATGAATATCGGCCTGCACTGCCGCCTTGTCGGCCGGCCGGGCCGGGTCGCGGCGCTCAAGCGCTTTGTCGACTACGTCAAATCGCACGACAAGGTATGGCTGGCGCGGCGCATCGACATAGCCAGGCACTGGCAGGAAATCCATCCGTTTCGGCCGCCGGCGCTGCGCCCGTCGAAAATGGAATTCGCGGCTTTCGTCCAGGCTTTCGGCGGCGTGTTCGAGCATTCGCCGTGGATCGCCGAGCGCGCCTACGAACTGGAACTCGGCCCAGCGCATGACAGCGCCGGCGGCCTGCACAACGCGCTGTGCCGTGTCTTTCGCGCCGCCAGCGAGGCCGAGCGGCTCTCCGTGCTCAACGCCCATCCCGACCTCGCCGGAAAACTGGCGCAGGCCAAGCGGCTGACGGCGGAATCGACGAGGGAACAGGCCTCCGCCGGGCTCGACGCGCTGACCGACAAGGAGCGCGAGCTGTTCTCGAAACTCAATGCCGCCTACGTCACTTCCTTTGGCTTTCCCTTCATTATCGCGGTGAAAGGCACGACCAAGGCGGAAATCCTGGCTGCGTTCGAGGCGCGCATCGGCAACAGCCACGACGTCGAATTCGACACCGCCTGCAAACAGGTCGAGCGCATTGCGCTGCTTCGCCTCAAGGACATGCTTCCGCAATAGGCTTGGCTTCCACAATAGGTCTTTGAAATGATGGATATGAAAATGGCCGACCGACCCTACTACGCGCCGCAAGGCGGCCACCCCGGCCAGAGTGAGCTGCTGACCGGCCGGGCCGTCTTCACCGAGGCCTATGCCGTCATTCCAAGGGGGGTGATGCAGGACATCGTCACCAGCGCCTTGCCATTCTGGGACAAGACCCGCGTCTGGGTGCTGTCGCGCCCGCTGTCGGGTTTTGCCGAGACGTTCTCGCAATACATAGTCGAGGTCGCACCCGGCGGTGGCAGCGATCGGCCGGAACCGGATGCCGGCGCCGAGGGCGCTTTGTTCGTGGTCGAGGGCGAGCTGACCGTTTTGCTGGCTAACGAGAAAAATGTCCTGCAGCCGGGTGGCTTTGCTTTCCTGCCGCCGGCCAGCGGATGGACCGTTCGCAACGAGAGCGATGAAGCTGTCCGCTTCCACTGGATCCGAAAAGCCTACGAGGCCGTTGAGGGCATAGATACGCCGCAAGGCTTCTTCGCCAACGAACAGGACATCGCGCCCACGCCGATGCCCGGCACCGACGGTCGGTGGGCGACGACGCGCTTCGTCGATCCTGAAGACATGCGCCACGACATGCATGTCACCGTCGTCACGCTCGAGCCGGGCGCGGTCATCCCCTTCGCCGAGACCCATGTCATGGAGCACGGCCTCTATGTGCTGGAAGGCAAGGCGGTCTATCGCCTCAACCAGGACTGGGTCGAGGTCGAGGCCGGCGACTATATGTGGCTGCGCGCCTTCTGCCCGCAGGCCTGCTATGCCGGCGGTCCGGGAAAATTCCGTTACCTGCTCTACAAGGACGTTAACCGCCACGCCAAGCTTGGCGGCGCCGGCGTCGCGAGACACGCGTCTTGACCCGCATCATCGCGCGGCCGCTGACCCGCGAGAACTTCGCCGAATTCGGCGACGTCATCGATATGGGCGGCGAAAACCACTACCCGATCAATGGCGGCAGAGCGGAGCGCTACCATGACCTCGCCGCCGTCGAAGCGCAGGGGCCGAATGCGCGCGTGCTGATATCCATGGTGCGTGGCACGCCTTACGAATTTCCGCTGAAGCTGACCATGGTTGAGCGTCACCCGTTCGGCAGCCAAGCTTTCATCCCGCTGTCGCCACGGCCGTTCCTGGTCATCGTTTGCCATGATGGCGACGAAGGTCCGGGCGAGCCGCACGCCTTCATCACCGCGCCTGGGCAAGGCGTCAATTACCCCCGCAATCGGTGGCACGGGGTGCTGACGCCGATCGGCGAGGCCCAGGATTTTCTCGTGGTCGACCGCGGTGGCGACGGCTCCAACCTCGAAGAGTGCCATTTCTCGCACGCTTATGGGATCCATCTTCCCGACGGGACCGCATGATGGCCGACGTCTCGCTGATCGACCGACTGCTCGACGTCATCGAGCACGACATTGTGCCGAAGACGGCCGAAGGCGTCGCCCACGGCAACAAGCTATTCGGCGCGGCGATCCTGCGGAAGAGCGACCGCTCGCTCGTGCTCGCCGAAACCAACAACGAGACGGAAAATCCGCTCTGGCATGGCGAGGTGCACTGCCTGAAGCGGTTCTATGAAATGCCGAAGGCCGAGCGCGTCGACACCAAGGACGCCATTTTTCTCGCCACGCACGAACCCTGTTCGCTCTGTCTGTCGGCGATCACCTGGACCGGCTTCGATAATTTCTACTATCTGTTCAGCCACGAGGATTCGCGCGACAGCTTCGCCATCCCGCATGACCTTAAGATCCTGAAGGAGGTCTTCACCCTCGACCCCGGCGGCTACAATGCCGAGAACGCCTACTGGAAGAGCTTTTCGATCCGCAAATTGGTGCGGTCGCTGCCCGAGGCCGAGCGCCAGCGACTGCAAACGCGGATCGGCACGATCGCCGCGCGCTACGACGAACTGTCCAATACCTACCAGGCGAGCAAAGCCGAAAACGACATTCCGCTGAGCTGACGCGGATTGACCAGCCGATTTCGTTGGCTGGCCCATGACGCATCGGCAGCGGCTCCATCATGTGGCCGCATGAAAACCGTCACTGAATTTCCCCGTAAGGTCGTCGAGTTTCCGGATATGGGGATCGTCATGCCGGATGGCTGCAGGCTGTCGGCGCGGGTGTGGATGCCAGTCGACGCTGGCGACGATCCGGTGCCGGCGATCCTCGAGCACCTGCCCTACCGCAAGCGCGACGGCACGATCTTTCGCGATCAGCTGACGCATCCCTATTTCGCCGGCCACGGCTACGCCTCGATCCGCGTCGACATGCGCGGCAATGGCGATTCCGAAGGGCTTATGGACGACGAATATTCCGAGCAGGAATTGCAAGATGCTTGCAATGTGATCGCCTGGGCAGCGGCCCAGCCCTGGTGCAACGGCAGTGTCGGCATGATGGGCATCTCCTGGGGCGGCTTCAACTGCCTGCAGACGGCAGCCAAGCAGCCGCCGGCGCTGAAGGCTGTCATCAGCCTGTGCTCGACCGTCGACCGCTATGCCGACGACATCCACTACAAGGGCGGCTGCCTGCTGATCGAGAATTTCGGCTGGGCCTCGACCATGCTGTCCTATTCATCGCGGCCGCCGGACCCGCTGCTGGCCGGCGACAACAGATGGCGCGACATGTGGCTGACCCGGCTGGAGAACCAGCCCTTCCTGGCGCCGCTGTGGCTGAAGCATCAGCACCGCGACGCCTACTGGAAGCGCGGCTCGATCTGCGAGGACTATTCAGCCATCCAAGCCGCCGTGCTGTCGATCGGCGGCTGGCATGACGGCTATCGCAACACCATTTCCCATCTCGCCGCCAATATCGAGGCGCCGGTCAAAGGCATCGTCGGCCCGTGGATCCACAAATACCCGCATTATGCCGCGCCCGAACCGCGCATCGGTTTCCTGCAGGAGGCGTTGCGATGGTGGGACCGCTGGCTAAAGGGCACCGACACCGGCGTCGAGGCCGATCCTGCCTACCGCGCCTATGTCATGGATAGCGTCCGCCCCGCGCGCTGGCATCCCGAGCGGCCGGGGCGCTGGGTCGCGGAACCGGTGTGGCCGTCGCCTGAGATCAAAACGCAGGACATCGAGTTGATCCCAGAAGGCCGCAAGCCGATCATCGTCGCTTCGCCGCAAAGCTGCGGCCTTGCCGGCGGCGAATATTTTCCCTTCACCTTCGGCCCGGAACTGCCCGGTGACCAGCGCCCCGACGATGCGCTGTCGGTGTGTTTCGACCAGCCGGTGCTCACCGAAGCGATCGACATTGTCGGCGCGCCGGAAGTGCTGGTCCGGGTTTCGTCCGACCGGTCTCAAGCGAACATCGCGATCCGGCTGTGCGATGTGCACCCCGACGGCGCTTCCGAGCTGATCTCCTACGGTGTGCTCAACCTGACGCACCGCAACTCGCACGAATTCCCGCAAGCGCTGGTGCCAGGCGAAACCGTCAGCGCGCGGGTCGTGCTCGACCAATGCGCCTACCGCGTGCCATCAGGCCACCGCCTGCGTATTGCCGTTTCGAATGCCTACTGGCCGATGATCTGGCCATCGCCGGAACCGGTCCGGCTTGGCCTGTCGGCGGCAACGCTGAAGCTGCCGTTGCGCCCGCTGGCGCAAGGCGACGAAGTCGGTTTCCCCTCACCCGAGGCAGCCGCGCCCTGGGCAACCGAAACGATCCGCGCCACCAATTCCGAACGTCATGTTGATCGCGACGAAAAGACCGGAATCGTCACGCTTTCCATCGTCGACGATTTCGGCGAGGTGCGCGATCTGGAGCATGGCCTCGCCAATGGCAGCATCGCGCGAGAGACATGGGCGATCCATCCCGACAATCCGCTGTCGGCGTCGGGCAAGACGCATTGGACGCAAACGCTGTCGCGAAATGGATGGTCGGTGCGCACCGAAACATCCGCCGAAATGCGGTCCGACGCGCAAAGCTTCATGGTTAGCGCCAGAATCGAAGCCTATGAAGGCGAAAATCTGGTTTTCGAGCGCAATTTCGAAGAGAAAGTCCCGCGCGCACTGCTTTGAGCGCTTATGCGGATTGGTCCAATTGCGACGTACGATTTACGCCACGGCATGTCGCATTCGGTCTTGCTTACGGCGTTCCCTTGCGGTCATTATTCTCCTCACAAGAAATCATAAAAAACGACCAAAAGGTCGAACCAACAGAGTGAGGAACTCAACATGTCGAACGAACTGGAATTTCTTAGCCGGCGCGTCGCATCCGGCAAACTGAGCCGTCGTGATTTTCTCGGCCGGGCGGCAGCGCTCGGCGTCACCGCGACCTTCGCCAACTCGCTGCTTTCAAGTGCGGCGCGCGCCGCGGGTCCGGTCAAGGGCGGCACGCTGAAGGCCGGTCTGGTCGGCGGCGAGTCCACCAACAGCCTCGATCCGGCCCTGTTCATGACCCAGGTGCCGTTCGCCTTCGGCAAGATGTGGGGCGAACTGATCGTCGAGTTGTCTCCGGAAGGCACTCTCGAGAACCGCATCGCCGAGGAGATCGGCGCGTCGGACGACGCCAAGACCTGGACCCTGAAGATTCGCGACGGCGTCGAATTCCACAATGGCAAGACGGTGACCGCCGAGGACGTGGCTGCCACGCTCGAACGCCATTCGGACGAGAAGGCGAAGTCGGGCGCGCTCGGCTACATGAAGGGCATCGAGAGCATCAAGGCCAGCGGTAAGGAAGTCGTGCTAACGCTGAAGGAGGCCAATGCCGACCTTCCCTATCTGCTCAGCGACTATCACCTCATCGTCCAGCCCAATGGCGGCAAGGACAAGCCCGACGCCGGCATCTCGGCCGGCCCCTACAAGATCACCACCAACGAGCCCGGCGTTCGCCATGGCGGCGAGCGCTTCGCCAACTACTGGCAGGGCGACAAGATGGGCCATGCCGACCAGATCGAGGTCATCGTCATCAACGACGCCACGGCGCGCACGGCGGCCTTGCAGGGCGGCCAGGTCAACATGATCAACCGCGTCGAGCCGAAGATCGTCGACCTGATCAAGCGTCTGCCGGGCGTCACCATCCGCAACCATTCGGGACCCGGCCACTACGTCTTCATCATGCATTGCAACACCGCGCCGTTCGACAACAACGATCTGCGCATGGCGCTGAAGCTGGCGATCGACCGCGAGGAGATGCTCGACAAGATCCTCAGAGGCTATGGCTCGCTCGGCAACGACTTTCCGATCAATGCGTCCTACCCATTGTTCTCCGACGACATCGAGCAGCGCAAATTCGATCCCGACAAGGCCAAATTCCACTACAAGAAGTCAGGCCATGACGGCGCCGTCCTGCTCAGGACGTCGGATGTCGCCTTCCCCGGCGCGGTCGATGCCGCGCAGCTCTATCAGCAGAGCGCGGCCAAGGCCGGCATCACGCTGGAAATCAAGCGTGAACCGGGCGACGGCTACTGGTCGGAAGTCTGGAACAAGCAGCCCTTCTCCGCTTCCTACTGGGGCGGCCGCTCGACGCAGGACCAGATGTATTCGACCGCTTATCTGTCGACCGCCGACTGGAACGACACGCGTTTCCTGCGTCCGGATTTCGACAAGATGGTGTTGGCGGCCCGCGCCGAGCTCGACGAGGCCAAGCGCAAGGCGATGTATCGCGACATGGCGATGCTCGTTCGCGACGAGGGCGGTCTCATCCTGCCGATGTTCAACCAGTTTATCGACGCGACGGGCGCCAAGGTCGCCGGCTGGGTCGACGATCCGCATCAGGAGCTGATGAACGGGTACGCTCTGGCAAAGTGCTGGCTCGAAGCCTGAGCCCGGCCTTGCGGATATGTCCTCACCCCTCGTGAAACTGGTGGCCCAGCGCATTGCGCTGGGTATCCTCCTGCTGTTGGCCGTATCGGTCCTGATCTTCGCCGGCACCCAAATCCTGCCCGGCGATGTCGCGCAAGCCATCCTCGGACAGTCGGCGACACCGGAATCGCTCGCCAATCTGCGCGAGCAGCTCGGCCTCAACGATCCGGCCTTAATCCGCTATTTCCGCTGGCTCGGCGGCGTCGTGACCGGCGATCTCGGCACCGCCATGTCGAGCGGGCAGGATATTGCGACGTCGATCAAGGGGCGGTTGTGGAATACGCTGTTCCTCGCCTTCTGGGCGGCAGTCGTGGCCGTGCCGCTGGCGATCATCCTCGGCCTGATTGCGGTGCGCTACCGCAATGGCTGGGTCGACAAACTGATCTCCGGACTGGCGCTTGCCTCGACGTCGTTTCCCGAATTCTTCATCGGCTACGTGCTTGTCTATTTCTTTGCCGTGAAATACCAGATCTTCCCTGGCATCTCGACGGTCTATGACGGAATGCCTTTCGGCGAACGCATGCAGGCGATCATGCTGCCGGCAGCGGCGCTGACGCTGGTGGTGCTCGCCCACATGATGCGCATGACGCGCGCCGCGATCCTCAATGTCATGCAGTCGGCTTATGTGGAAACCGCCGAGCTCAAGGGGCTTTCGGCATTCGCCGTCATCCGCAGGCATGCCTTCCCCAATGCGATTGCACCGATCATCAACGTCGTCATGCTCAACCTCGCCTACCTGATCGTCGGCGTCGTCGTGGTCGAAGTGATCTTCGTATACCCGGGCATGGGCCAATATCTCGTCGACCACGTCACCAAGCGCGACGTGCCGGTGGTGCAGGCGGTGGGCCTGATCTTCGCCGCCGTCTACATCAGCCTGAACATCTTTGCGGACATAGCGGCCATCGTCGCCAATCCGCGCCTCAGACATCCGAAATAGGGAAGCGGGCATGCTCGACATAAAACGCATCCCCATCCCCGCGCTGATCGGCCTGGTGCTGACGGCATTGTTCGTGCTGGCGGCGATCTTCGCGCCCTGGATCGCGCCGTACGGCAATGGCGAGATCGTCGGCGACGTCTGGGGCCCGATGTCGGCGACACATTGGCTGGGCACCGATAATCTGGGCCGCGACCTTCTTTCGCGCATGATCTACGGCGCCCGCATCACGCTGTTCATTGCGGTGCTGGCCACCGCGCTGTCCTTCTCGCTTGGCGCGATCCTTGGCTTCTCGGCAGCGGTTTTCGGCGGCTGGTTCGACACGCTGCTGTCGCGCCTTGTCGATCTCTTGATGTCGATCCCGACGCTGATCATGGGCCTGGTCGTGCTCTCGGTTCTGCCAACCAATCTGGTGACGCTGATCCTGGTCATGGGCATTCTCGACTCGACCCGCGTCTACCGCCTGTCGCGGGCGGTCGCCGTCGATATCAACGTTATGGATTTCGTCGAGGCGGCCAAGCTGCGCGGCGAAGGCAGCGTGTGGATCATCTTCCGCGAGATCCTGCCCAATGCGTTGTCGCCGCTGGTTTCGGAACTCGGCCTGCGCTTCATCTATGCGGTGCTGTTCCTGTCGACGCTGTCCTTCCTCGGTCTCGGCGTGCAGCCGCCTAGCGCCGATTGGGGCGGCATGGTCAAGGAAAACAAGGATGGTATCGTCTTTGGCATCGCGGCGGCACTGATCCCTGCGGCGGCGATCGCCATGCTGGCGATTTCCGTCAACCTTGTCGCCGACTGGGTGCTCAACCGCACGACAAGCCTGAAGGGAGGGCGCGGGTAATGGCTGACCAGCGAGCAAAGTCCGTGCTGCTCGATATCCGCAATCTGCGCATCGAGGCCACGGTGTTCCCGCCCGGCGAGGCGCCGAAGAACATCGTGCTGGTCCACGACGTCTCGCTGACGCTCGAGAAGGGCAAAGTGCTCGGCCTGATCGGCGAGTCCGGCGCCGGAAAGTCGACCATTGGCCTGGCGTCGATGGGCTATGGCCGCGGCGGCGTCCGCATCACCGGCGGCGAGGTCATGCTGAACGGCCGCGACATCCTTAAGGGCGGCAAGGAGGGTTTTCGCAAGCTGCGCGGCCGCGAGGTCTGCTATGTCGCGCAATCGGCTGCCGCCGCCTTCAACCCGGCGCACAGACTGATGGACCAGGTGGTCGAGGCGACGCTGCTGCATGGCACGGCGACACGGGCCGCAGCCGAAAAACGCGCCGTCGCGCTGTTCAAGAAGCTCAGCCTGCCGAACCCTGAAAGCATCGGCGAACGCTTTCCGCACCAGGTGTCCGGCGGCCAGCTGCAGCGCGTGATGACGGCGATGGCGCTGTGCTCCGAGCCCGACCTGATCGTCTTCGACGAGCCGACCACGGCGCTCGACGTGACGACGCAGATCGACGTGCTGGCGGCGATCAAGGACGCCATCCGCGACACGCATGTCGCGGCGCTCTATATCACCCATGATCTTGCCGTCGTCGCCCAGGTCTCGGACGAAATCATGGTGCTGCGACACGGTCGGCTGGTCGAATGGGGCGGCACCCGCCAGATCATCAAGGAGCCGCGCCAGGAATACACCAATGCGCTGGTCTCGGTGCATGAGATCGAGCACCAGGAGCAGAAGCCCGGCACGACGCCGTTCCTGTCGGTCAAGAACATCACCGCCGCCTATGGCCGCAGCCACATCAAGGTGCTGAAGAACGTCTCGGTCGATATCTATCCGGGCCAGACATTGGCCGTGGTCGGCGAGTCTGGCTCCGGCAAGTCGACGCTGGCGCGCGCCATCACCGGCCTTCTGCCACCCGAAGAGGGCACCGTCACCTTCGACGGACGTCCGCTCGCCAATCGGCTTGCCGATCGGCCGAAGGAGGATTTGCGCCAATTGCAGATGATCTACCAGATGGCCGACGTGGCGATGAACCCACGTCAGACCGTCGGCACCATCATCGGCCGGCCGCTCGAGTTCTATTTCGGTCTGCGTGGAAGGCAACGTGACGCCCGCGTTGCCGAGCTGCTCGACAAGATCGAAATGGGCAAGGGTTTCATCGACCGCTACCCGGCCGAGCTTTCCGGCGGCCAGAAGCAGCGCGTCTGCATCGCCCGCTCGCTCGCCGCCAAGCCGAAGCTGATCATCTGCGACGAGGTGACCTCGGCGCTCGACCCGCTGGTCGCCAATGGCATCCTGAAGCTGCTGCTCGAGCTGCAGAAGGAGGAAAACGTCGCCTATCTGTTCATCACCCACGACCTCGCGACGGTGAAGTCGATCGCCGATTCGATCGCAGTGATGTATCGCGGCGAGGTGGTGCGCTACGGCGCCAAGAGCCAGGTGCTGGCACCGCCCTTCGATGCCTATACCGATCTGTTGCTGTCCTCAGTCCCCGAAATGGAGATCGGCTGGCTGGAAAAGGCGATCAAGGGACGGCGCATGGCCAGCGCGGGGAATTAAACATCCCGGTGGCGCTGACGACAAAACTTCTGCTGATCATCCTCGACGGCGTGCCTTACCGCAACTGGCGCCGGCTGATGGGCAATCTCGAAGGCTGGGTGCAATCGGGCGAAGCGCGGATCTGGAAGATGCGCTCCGTGCTGCCATCGACTTCGGCCTGCTGCTATGCCTCGATCCACACCGGCGTGGCGCCGCAGGTGCATGGCATCTTGACCAACG
Source organism: Mesorhizobium sp. WSM4807 (assembly GCF_055811615.1). Classification (NCBI taxonomy): domain Bacteria; kingdom Pseudomonadati; phylum Pseudomonadota; class Alphaproteobacteria; order Hyphomicrobiales; family Phyllobacteriaceae; genus Mesorhizobium; species Mesorhizobium sp. WSM4807. The sequence continues at coordinate 140,177 of NZ_JBVVQY010000001.1, read as the reverse complement.
AGAACCGGTTCCGCGTCGAGCAACCTGATATCTTCTCCGAAGTCAGCAAGGCCGGCGGCAAGACCGGCGCGGTCACCCATTCCTACTGGTCAGAATTCTTCCGGGCCTCTCCTTTCGATCTGGTCGAGGACATGGAGTTCGACGAGCCGGGCGGGCCGATCACCCATGGCCGGTTCCACACCATGACCGGCTACAATGCCAGGAACCAGATGACGCCGAGCGACGTCGACCTGTTCGCGACGCTGACCATGCTGACCAGACGCCACGGCATCGACTACGGCATCCTGCACACCTGCACGCTGGATTCGATGGGCCACCGCTTCGGCCACGACTGCCACGAGATGGACCATGCCGTCTATGCGATGGACGGCATGCTGGCCACCTTCCTGCCGAGGTGGCGGGAAGCCGGCTACGAGGTGATCGTCACCGCCGATCACGGCCAGACAGATCGCGGCCATCATGGCGGCCATGACGACGAGATGCAGGATTTTGCTCTGTATTACTTCGGACAGGGCAACGGGCCGGAGGCCGATACACTGCTCAACCAGCTGCAGCTTGCGCCGACTGTGCTAGCGCGCCTCGGCGTGCCGGTCCCGGCCACCATGAAGGCCAAGTCGTTTCTCGACTGAATGGGGTGCCTAGCCTGCTTGCTTACGGAGAACATGAAGCCGGGGCCGAAATGCGCAACGCCAAATGGAGGCCAGATACAGCAGTCAAAGTTCGAGACAGACCTTGCCAAAATGCTTTTGGGACTCGTAGTGCTTGAAGGCATTGGCGATCTCCTGCAGCGGAAAACCGCGGTCGATAGCAGGCTTCAAACGGTTGGCCTCTATGGCACGAATCATGTCTTCCTGGTCTGCCCTGCTGCCAATCGAGATTCCGCTGACCCTAATCTGATTGGAAAACAGGGCCGGGATCGAAACTTGTCCGGCAAAACCAGTCAAGACACCGATCAGTGCGATGTGGCCGCCCATCCTGCAAGCTGTTATCGATTGCGCCAACGTGCCGGGCCCGCCAACCCTCAATCACATGATCGACGCCGCGTCCGTCCGTCAAAACCCTTGCCTTATGGCCCCAATCCGGCACTGCCTTGTAATTGACGATAATGTCGGCTCGAAACCGCTTTAGCTTTTCCAGCTTCTCCTCCGATGAAGAGGTCGCAATAACCCGAGCGCCCGCAATTTTTGCGAATTGCAGCGCGAACAGCGATACACTTCCCGTGCCAAGGACCAGCACCGTATCACCGGGCTTTACCTGCCCGCACACCATCAGGGCTTTCCAGGCGGTGACGCCGGCACAGGTAAGCGTTGCCGCCTCCATATGCGTGAAGTCTGCCGGTGCCCTTGTGAAGGCGTGCCACGGCATGCACACATACTCGCGGGCATAGCCGTCAACATCATCTCCCAATTCGCCACTCTTATTGGCTGGCGTCGGTTCGCCGGCCAGCCAATGGGGCCAATAGGTGCTGACGACGGCATCTCCGGCCTTGAATTCTTGGACATCATCTGAGACCGCAACCACTTCTCCAGCGCCATCGGACAGCGGGATACGGCCATCGGCGCACGGTTTCTTTCCCAGCGCCACCATGCTGTCGTGGAAATTCAACGAACACGCCCGTATCCTGACAAGCAACTCACCCGGCCCTGGTTCCGGGCAATCCGTCTCGACCAGCTTGAGATTTTCCAAGCCTCCCGGCGCTTTCAGCCTAATCTGTCTCATGGAAAGCTCCTTCCGACCGCGCAAGGCTTCATGCGCCCCACCAGTCGCAATGGACGATTGAGCGCATCGAACACCGGCATCGGCGATCGATCCACGAGAATCGCGGCCGCAAAGCTGTTGTTGGTCATGACATTCGCTTCTTCAGCTGGGTTGTGGTTGCGATCGGGACCTTAGTCGCCCGGCAGCGGACCGGTGAGTTACAAAACTGTCGGGAATCCTGCGCGGCGGTGTCGTCCAATGGCGCTCCGTCCGAGGCTGAACGACTGCACCTTGCCCGACGCGCATGAGCCGCCTTGTGGCCGCCGTCACTGCGAGCCTGACGGCCGCCTTTTGCTTGGCGCCCCTGACTGAGACAGGACCCTTAAAAACCGGGAGAACGTACACTCTGGCAACCTCTCCGCTCTTCGGTTAGCTTTCAAAAATCCGGGCGGAAAGCGGTGAACCTTTTTGGGCCGATCAGCGACAGAGCAGGCAGGAGCCAGGCGGCTCGACCGGCCATGACGGCAGCGACGGAAACCGATCGCGCGCTTGTCGGCCGGGTCGCGAAGGGCGATCGTGCCGCCGTGCGGCTCCTGTTCATGCGCCACCACGCGCGGATCTACCGTTTCGTGGTGCGCCAGACGGGATCGGAAATGATGGCCGACGATATCGCCAACGAGGTGTTTCTCGAACTGTGGCGCCAGGCGCCCGGCTTCGAGGGGCGCTCGGAAGTCTCGACATGGCTGCTCGGCATCGCCCGCTTCAAGGCGCTGTCGTCGCTGCGCAAGAAAAAGGAAGACTGGATCGACGACGATGACGCGGCCCAGATCGCCGACCCCGCCGATACGCCGGAAGTCGTCACCATGAAGGAAGACAAGGGCGCCGCGTTGCGGCGCTTCGTCGATGCCTTGCCGGAAGAACACCGAACGGTGATCGACCTTGCCTATTACCACGGACAGTCGGTGACCGAGATCGGCGAGGTGCTCGGCATCCCGGTCGCCACCGTCAAGACCAGGATGTTCTACGCACGCAAGAAACTCGGCGAGGCCCTCAAGGCCGCCGGTTACGACAGGGGGTGGCCATGAGCGCCGCTGAAAAGATGTCGCGCCGCGATGAAATGGAAACGCTGCTGCCGTTCTATCTGAACGGCTCGCTTGAAGGTGCGGAGCTCGAAGCCGTCGAGGAATGGCTGGCGACCGACCCGGCAGCGCTTGCCGCACTCGGCGAGGCCGAAGCAGAATTCTCCAGCACCGCTGCATCCAATGAGGCGATCCGTCCGCCGGCCGATGCGCTCAGCCGCTTCGCCCGGGCGCTCGACGCCGAGGCCGGCCCGGTGCGCGCGCCGGCGTCGTCGTCCTGGCTGGCACAGGTGTGGGGCCGCTTCACGGCGGTTCCCGCCGCCGTCGCCTGGGCTGCGGCCGCGGCTCTGCTGGCGCTTGTTGTCGTGCAGTCGTTTGAGCAGCCCGGCGGCATGGACAGCGATTTCGAAATTGCCGGCCAGCAAGGCGATCTGGCGAAAATGCCGTTCGCGCTGGTGAAGTTCAAGCCGGATGCGAAGATGGCCGACATCGTCACTTTTCTTGGCGAACACCAGCTGAAGATTGCCGGCGGCCCGACCGCCGACGGCGTCTTCCGCCTTGGCATCCCGGCGACGACCGCAGCGGACTATGAAAAAGTGCTCGGCCTTATTGCCGCTCAGCCTTTCGCGGAGGCTGTGGTCGAGGGTAGGAAACCGGTCGATGGCGGCTAGGGCGGTCATTCGATTTGCGGCGCTGCTTGTAGCGGCGATGATGATCGCCGCCGCGCCGGCCCTGGCGCAGACAAATGACCCGAACCTCACGCAGACGGAAATCGATTGCCTCAACCGAGGGACGACGGCGGCCGACTGCGTCAAGGGCGACACAGAGGATGGCAGCGGCGAAAGGCCCGGCGCAGGTTCCGCCGCGACTGGTGCAGTGTTTCTTCCCGCGCTGATCGTCGACCTGTTCCCCAATCCGGTCGGCGACGGCCAGGCGCCGCTGCCGACGCCCGATCCACGCCGCGATCCGGCCAGCGGTGCGTTGCCGCCGCCGGTCCCGCCCGCCGGTGCGGCAGCGATACAGGCCGCCGCGGCGGGCGGTCCCATCGTTTCGCCCACCGATCTCGTCGCGGCCGAGCCGCCGCGCGCCGTCGTCGGTGATTTCGTGGCAGACGAGGTGCTGGTGACGGTGGACGGCGGCGCCGTCCAGCAGATCGCCGCCTCCTTCGGCCTCGAGGTGCGCTCGCAGCGCCAGTCTCAGCTGCTCGGCGCCACGCTGGTGCGCTTCGGCATACCCGATGGCCGCCCGGTCGGCGTCGTGCTGGCACAGCTTGCCGCCGACGGCCGCACCTTGCGGCGCGAGCCCAACCATATCTACTCGCTGCAGCAGGCAGCCACGATCGTCAATTATGCCTTCGAGCGCATCGCGCTCGATTCGAGAGAGGCCAGTGGCGAGAGTGTACGCATCGCCGTCATCGATACCGCCATAGACGATACCAATCCGGCGCTGTCCGGCGTCATCGCCGATCAGTTCGACGCCATGCCCGATGTGCCGATCGAGGCGCGCGATCATGGCACCTCGATCGACGGCCTGATCGCCGGCGTCGGCGCACTCAAAGGCATGGCGCCGGGCGCCAGGATCTACCATGCCCGCGCCTTCGAGAGCGGCAAGTCGACCATGGACATCATCCTGGCGGCGCTCGACTGGGCGGCGGAGCAGGACGTCCGCATCATCAATATGAGCTTCGTCGGCCCGAAGAACGACCTGCTCGGCGTCGCCTGCCGCAATGCACGCGCCTTGGGCATCGTGCTGGTCGCCGCCGCCGGCAACAACGGGCCGAAGGCGCCCTACGGCTACCCGGCCGCCTTCGACGGCGTCATCGCGGTGACCGCCACCGATGCCAAGGATGGGCTGATGCAGCAGGCCAATCGCGGCGCCTACGTCTTCCTCTCCGCCCCCGGCGTCGAGATGGTGGCGCCGAGCGGTGCCGGTTCGGATGTGGTCACCGGCACCTCGTTTGCCGCAGCGATCGTCACCGGCGCCATCGCCAATCTGTTGCATGCCGCTCCCGACCGTTCCGCCGACTGGGTCGAGAAAGCGCTGGCCGCCACCGCCAAGGATCTCGGCCCCAAGGGCAGGGACAATGATTTCGGCTATGGTCTGTTGGATATCAAAGCGGCCGAGGCAGCCAAGGAGTAGGGTTTGCGCTTCAAGCTTCTGTTTGAGCATTATCCCAAACCGCAGCATTTTTGGGCGACATGGAATAGGCTCAAAAGTCGTTGCCGCAGATGGCCGAGATGGGTGGTTCCCGACATCCATGTGGCCCCTAAGATAGAGCAATGCGTGAACCGGATTTCCAATTGGACGGGTGGTGCCTGGATGATGGCGAGGAATATCATCGGGCGTCGCCGAACACATTCTGGATACCCGATTCGCATGAACGAGAAGGGTTGCAACCGGGAGATCTCGCGAAACTGATCTTTCGAATTTCGGTCGATGATGAGAATGAACCCGTCGCCGTAGAGCGCATGTGGGTGCTGGTGCGTGAGCGGATCGACGGAGGCTACTTGGGTGTCCTCGATAACGATCCGTATGCAGTTGCTCAGAATGATGAGCTTTGGAGTGGGGTTGAGTTACCGTTTTCCGCCCGTGATGTGATCGATATTCGCGAACGTGACGAAAAAACCATTGCCTTGGCCGCACAAACACCGAAGAAGCGTTGGCCTCAAACGTGATTGCGGTCTTATGTCTACAACGGGTCGAACTCGGTCGCTCAGAGTGATTGGAATTTGATCCCTACGTCGGCGCGCCGGCGACCGATCCCCTGATCACCAGATCGACCGGCCAGACTTCGCCGCGGGCGCCCTCCTCCAATCCGGAAATCCGCGCCGCCAGCCGCTCGGCAATGCGCGCGCCGGCCAAACGGATCGACGAACGCGTCGTCGACAACGGCACCGAAAAATTCTCCGGCTTCAGCCAGGGGAAGACGTCGTCGTGGGCGATCAGCGAAAGGTCGCCCGGAATGGTCAGGCCGAGGTCGCGCACTGCGCGCACGACGCCGAGCGCCATGATCAGGCTGGAGCAGGCGATCGCGGTCGGCGCATCGCTCAGCTCGAGCAACCGTCTGGCGGCGCGGTAGCCGTTCTCCTCGGTCATGGCGAGGGAACAGACATGGCCTTCGCCAAGCACCAGGCCGCTTGCCGCCAGCGCCCGGCGCACGCCACGCTCGCGGTGAATGGCGAAGGTCTCGCGGTCGTCGCCGTTGATCAACGCCAGCCGCCGGTGCCCGAGCTGGACGAGCAGCCGTGCCGCTTCGTGGAAGGCGCCCTCATTGTCGATGTCGGTGAAAGGATAGTCGAAATCCAGGCCTTCGCTGCGGCCATGGACGATGAAGGGGATGCCGAGCGCGTTGACCAGCGCCACCCGCCGATCGGCCGGCCTCGGCGACGAGATATAGACGGCGTCGACCTGCCGGTTGGCGACGACGCGCCGATAGGTGGTCTCCTGGTCGTCGGCATCGGCCGGGGACAGCACCAGGTCGAGTTCGTGCGAACGGGCGTAGTCGCCGAGACCGGACAGGAACTCGACGAAATGCGGGTCGATGTCGACGGCCGTCCCGGTCGGCAAGACATAGCCGATCATCCCGGTCTTGCCGGTGGCCAGCCGGCGCGCGCTTGGGTTGGGGCGGTAGCCGTGGCGCTTGGCGGCGTCGATCACCCGCCGGCGCGTTTCCTCGTTGACTTCCGGATAGCCATTCAGCGCGCGGCTTACCGTGGTCTGCGAAAGCGCCAGCATGTGGGAGAGCTGTTTGAGGTTCACCGGAGGCCTCCAAGCCTCAAAGCGCTTTAACTATGGATCGCTTGGACCGCTACGGGCGGCGCTGCCGAATGCAAAGACCATAAGCACCGTTTCTGACCGGTTTGAAGCAAAATTTGCTGCTGCAGCGCCAAAAAAGCATGCTGCAGCGCACTTTCTTTGCTTTTTTATGACAGATACTAAATCGATTAGCCTGCCCCCTCTTGACTTATGATCGATTCAGTGGCGTGATCGAACAGACCAAAGCGCTTTGGAAGACTCTTCGAAAGGTTGCGGTTCCTTTCCGACTGAGTCACAGTCCTGCAGCGTCGGCGGACGGAATGGAGGTTTCGTCCGAGTGCTTGTGACCACTGGGAGGAATACCGATGAAGAAAATGCTTCTGCTGGGCGCCGGGTTTGTCACGCTCGCCCTAGGCGCGCCGGCGCAAGCCGAACTGAAGTTCAAGCCGGGTGAAGACCCCCGCTTCAACTGGGCGAACTACGAAGAGCTCAAGAAGGTCGACCTCAAGGGCGAGACGCTGTCGATCTTCGGACCATGGCGCGGCGAGGACGAAGCCCTCATCCGCACCGTTCTCGACTATTTCTCGGAGGCCACCGGCGCCGAGATCAAATACTCCTCGTCGGAAAATTACGAACAGCAGATCGTCATCGACACGCAGGCCGGCAGCCCGCCCAACATCGCCGTGCTGCCGCAGCCGGGCCTGATCCAGGACCTGGCGTCCAAGGGCCTGCTGACGCCGCTCGGCGACGACACCGCCAACTGGATCAAGGACAATTACGGCGCCGGCCAGTCATGGGTCGATCTCGGCACCTTCAACGACAAGGACGGCAAGCCGGGCTTCTTCGCCTTCCCGTACAAGGCCGACGTGAAATCGCTGGTCTGGTACTCGCCGGACAATTTCGAGGAAGCCGACTACGAGGTGCCGAAGACGCAGGAAGAGCTCGCCGAGCTTGAAAAGAAGATCATCGCCGACGGCGGCACACCATGGTGCATCGGGCTCGGTTCGGGCGGTGCCACCGGCTGGCCGGCGACCGACTGGGTCGAGGACATCATGCTGCGCACCCAGACGCCCGAGACTTACGACAAATGGGTGAAGAACGAGATTCCGTTCAACGACCCCGCGGTGGTCAACGCCATCGACATGTTCGGCAAGATCGCGACCGACGACAAGATGGTCGACGGCGGCGCCAAGGCAGTTGCGGCGACCGACTTCCGCGACAGCCCGAAAGGCCTCTTCTCGGTGCCGCCTAAATGCTACTTGCATCATCAGGCTTCGTTCATCCCGACCTTCTTCCCGGAAGGCACTGAGGTCGGCCAGGACGTCGACTTCTTCTACTTCCCACCTTACGCCTCCAAGCCCGACCTCGGCACCCCGGTGCTCGGCGCCGGCACGCTGGCCATGATCACCAAGGATAGCAAGAGTGCCCGCGCGTTCATCGAATTCCTGAAGATGCCGCTCGCCCATGAGATCTGGATGGCGCAGGGCGGCTTCGTGACGCCGTTCAAGTCGGCCAACAAGGACGCCTATGCCAGCGACGCGCTGAAGAAGCAGGGCGAAATCCTTGCCGAAGCCTCGACGTTTCGCTTCGACGGGTCCGATCTGATGCCGGGCAAGATCGGCGCCGGCGCCTTCTGGACCGGCATGATCGATCTCGTCGGCGGCAAGTCCGCCCAGGATGTCGCCACCGACATCCAGAAGAGCTGGGACGCGATCAAGTAGGCGGCCCGGCTGAACGTTCGGACTGCCGATCCTGAATGGATCCGGGCCTCAGTGGCCCGGATCCGACCGGCGGCCCGCGGCGCAGTAATCTTTGTTTGTGAGCACATTCCGGCATGACGCGCGACCCGCAAGAGCAGAACCCGCCTCGCATCCGGTCGCATTCCAAACAACTGAATCGGCCATGATTCCGTCGCCAAGGCCATTCTCGACTGGCGGATCATGCGCAGAGGGAGGGACCCGTGGCGGCTCAGATTTTCTCGGCCATAACAGTCATCATCGTCGGCGTCGGCGGCTGCGTCGCCTATTTCTGGGGCGCCAACAAACTGGTGGACATCATCTTCCCGTCGCGCGGCGTTGCAGGTGCTGCGGCCATCGACAATCTGCGCCGGCAGGGGATGATCCGGCCGTGGCTGTTCGTCGGCCCGGCCATGATCATCCTCACCATCTACCTGATCTACCCGGTCGTGGAGACGCTGAGGCTGTCGTTGCTCGATCGCGGTGGCGCCAATTTCGTCGGCTTCGCCAATTATGAATGGGCGTTCGGCGACCGCGAGTTCCGCAACGCCATCTTCAACAACATCATCTGGCTGGCGGTCGTGCCTGCCGCCTGTACCTTCCTCGGGCTGATCATCGCCGTCCTCACCGACAAGATCTGGTGGGGCACCATCGCCAAGAGCCTGATCTTCCTGCCGCTGGCCATCTCGTTCGTCGGCGCCAGCGTCATCTGGAAATTCATCTACGAGTATCGCGGCGCAGGCCAGACGCAGATCGGCCTGCTCAACGCCATCATCCAGTATTTCGGCGGCCAGCCTGAGGTCTGGATATCGCTGCCGTTCTGGAACAATTTCTTCCTGATGATCATCCTGATCTGGATCCAGACCGGCTTTGCCATGGTCATCCTGTCCTCTGCCTTGCGGGGTATCCCCGAAGAGACGCTGGAAGCGGCCGTCATCGACGGCGCCAATCCGTTCCAGATCTTCTGGAAGATCATGGTGCCGCAGATCTGGGGCACGATCGCCGTCGTCTGGACCACCATCACCATCCTGGTGCTGAAGGTGTTCGACATCGTGCTGACCATGACCAATGGCCAATGGAACAGCCAGGTGCTGGCCAATCTGATGTTCGACTGGATGTTCCGCGGCGGCGGCGATTTCGGCCGCGGTGCCACCATCGCCATCATCATCATGATCGCGGTCATTCCGATCATGGTCTGGAACATCCGGCAGGCGAACAAAGAGACGGGAGGACATTGAGATGGCCGTGGCGACCGGAAAGTCCTTTGCCAGCCGTTTCGGCGTCCATATCGCTGTCTTCATCTTCGTCGCGATCTGGACCGTGCCGACGCTCGGCATTCTCGTCTCGTCGCTGCGCGACAAGGATCAGATCATCGCCTCGGGCTGGTGGAACTCGTTCGCCAGTTCCACCCAGACGGAAGCGGGCCGGCTGCCACCCGCCTCGGCGCAAGTCGAGAAGGACGGCAAGTTCGTCCTCGAGGGCAACATCTTCGGCGACGATCCGGCCCGCGACATCAGCGCCTTCGGCGTCAAGTCGTCGGCGCCGACGCAATATCCTGCCGGCACAACAGCCGATCTCGGCGACGGTGAGACCCTGCAGCTCAATGCCGACGGCAGTTTCGTCATGACCTCACCGAAGGCCTTCGAGGGCGAGCGCGGCCAGCGCGTCTACTACGCCTCGTCGGCGCCGCCGAAATTCACCACCGACAATTACGATACAGTGCTGTTTTCGGAAGGCATCGGCCGCTCCTTCATGAATTCGCTGACCGTCACCATTCCGGCGACGGTCATCCCGATCCTGATCGCGGCGTTCGCGGCCTATGCACTGGCCTGGATGCGCTTTCCCGGCCGGGCGTTGCTCATCGCGGTCATCATCGGCCTCTTGGTCGTGCCGCTGCAGATGTCGCTGATCCCGCTGCTGAAGCTCTACAACGGCGTCGGCAGCTTCTTCGGCGTGCCGTCGAAAACCTATCTCGGTATCTGGCTGGCGCATACGGGCTTCGGCCTGCCTTTCGCCATCTATCTCTTGAGAAGCTACATTGCCGGCCTGCCGCGCGAAATCATGGAATCGGCGCGCATCGACGGCGCCAGCGATTTCGAGATCTTCGTCAAGATCGTGCTGCCGCTGTCGTTCCCGGTGCTTGCCTCCTTCGCCATCTTCCAGTTCCTGTGGGTGTGGAACGACCTGCTGGTCGCGATGGTTTTCCTCGGCACCGAGGGCGACCAGATCGTGCTGACCGCCAAGCTCAACGCGTTGCTCGGCTCGCGCGGCGGCGACTGGGAGATCCTGACGACATCGGCCTTCATCACCATTGTCGTGCCGCTGATCGTCTTCTTCTCGCTGCAGCGCTATTTCGTTCGCGGGCTGCTCGCCGGCTCGGTGAAAGGAGGTTGAGATCATGCAATCCGCTGTGAAGGCGACGTTGAGCCCCGACGTCGCCGTCGACCGCGACTGGTGGCGAGGTGCCGTGATCTACCAGATCTATCCGCGCAGCTACCAGGACTCCAACGGCGACGGCATCGGCGACCTCAGGGGCATCATCGGCAGGCTGCCCTATATCGCGGCGCTCGGCGTCGATGCCATCTGGATCTCGCCGTTCTTCAAGTCGCCGATGAAGGATTTCGGCTACGACGTATCCGACTATTGCGACGTCGATCCGATGTTCGGCACGCTGGCCGATTTCGATGCCCTGACCGCCGAGGCGCACAGGCTCGGGCTCAAGGTGATGATCGACGAGGTGCTGTCGCATACGGCCGACATCCATCCGTGGTTTAGGGGAAGCCGCTCGAGCCGCACCAACCCGAAGGCGGACTGGTACGTCTGGGCCGACGCCAAGCCCGACGGCACGCCACCCAACAACTGGCTGTCGATCTTCGGCGGCTCGGCCTGGCAGTGGGACACCAGCCGCCAGCAATATTACCTGCATAATTTCCTGGCCGAGCAGCCCGATCTCAACTTCCACAGCCGCGCGGTCCAGGATGCGCTGCTCGATGTCACCCGCTTCTGGCTGGAGCGCGGCGTCGACGGCTTCCGCCTCGACACCATCAATTTCTACTTCCACAGCCAGGGCCTGGAGGACAATCCGCCGCTGCCGCCCGAACAGCGCAACGACCAGACTGCTCCTTCCGTAAACCCCTACAACTACCAGGACCACCTCTACGACAAGAGCCGCCCCGAAAATCTCGGTTTCCTCGAACGCTTCCGCGCCCTGCTTGATGAATATCCGGCGACGGCGGCGGTCGGCGAAGTCGGCGATTCGCAGCGCGGGCTGGAGGTGGTGGCGGCCTACACCGCCGGCAGCAAGCGCGTGCACATGTGCTATTCGTTCGACTTCCTGGCGCCCGAAAAGATCAGCGCGGTAAAGGTGCGTTCAGTGCTGGAGGCCTTCGGCAAGGTCGCCAGCGACGGCTGGTCGTGCTGGGCCTTCTCCAACCATGACGTGATGCGCACTGCCTCGCGCTGGGCGGCCGACGAGGCCGACCGGACCGCTTATCTCAAGGTGATCTCGGCGCTGCTGATGTCGCTGCGCGGCTCGGTCTGTATCTATCAGGGCGAGGAACTTGGTCTTGGCGAAGCGGAATTGCAATTCGAGGATCTGCGGGACCCCTACGGCATCCGCTTCTGGCCGGAGTTCAAGGGCCGCGACGGCTGTCGCACGCCGATGGTCTGGAATGGCGCCGACAGCAATGGCGGCTTCTCCAAGGCAAAACCCTGGCTGCCGGTGCCCACCAAGCACCTTTCGCAAGCGGTCGATGTGCAGCAGGGCGACAACAGCTCGCTGCTCGAACATTACCGGCGCTTTCTTGCCTTCCGCCGTTTACATCCGGCGCTGGCCAAGGGCGAAATCGACTTCATCGAAAGCGAGGGCGATACGGTCGCCTTCACGCGCCGCGAGGGCAATGAGCAGATCGTCTGCGCCTTCAATCTCGGCAGCCGACCGGCCGAGGTCAATCTCGGCGGACGCTCGCTGCAGCCCTTGCCGGGGCACGGGTTTTCGGGACAGACTGTCGCCGGCTCTATCAGCCTCTGCGGCTACGGCGCCTGGTTCGGGCGTATCGACTGAATTTGCAATTCACTGGAGGGAATCATGGCCGATGTCACGCTAAGGCAAGTGAAGAAATCATACGGCAATCTCAATATTCTCCACGGCATCGACCTCGACATCAAGTCGGGCGAGTTCATCGTCTTCGTCGGCCCTTCGGGCTGTGGCAAGTCGACCTTGCTGCGGTCCATCGCCGGGCTTGAGGAAATCACCTCCGGCGAGCTCAAGATCGACGGCGAGGTGGTGAACGACGTGCCACCGTCGAAGCGCGGCATCGCCATGGTGTTCCAGTCCTATGCGCTCTATCCGCACATGACCGTCTACGACAACATGGCGTTCTCGATGAAGATCGGCAAGGAGAGCAAGGCCGAGATCGACAAGCGGGTGCGCCAGGCGGCGGAAATCCTGCAGCTGACCAAATACCTCGACCGCTTGCCCAAGGCGATGTCGGGCGGCCAGCGCCAGCGCGTCGCCATCGGCCGCGCCATCGTGCGTAACCCTAAGGTCTTCCTGTTCGACGAGCCGCTGTCGAACCTCGACGCGGCACTGCGGGTTGCCACCCGCATCGAGATCGCCAAGCTCAAGGAGTCGATGCCTGCTACAACGATGATCTACGTCACCCATGACCAGGTCGAGGCGATGACGCTGGCCGACCGCATCGTCGTGCTCAAGGAGGGCCATATCGAGCAGGTCGGCACGCCGATGGAGCTCTACAAGAGACCCGGCAATCTGTTCGTCGCCCAGTTCATCGGCTCGCCGGCCATGAACATCCTGCCCGCGACGATCGACAAATCAGGCGACCCGACCATCGTCAGTCATGTCGGCGGGCGCAAGGCGACGGTGCCGATCGCCACGCCGGCGTCAGTGAAGGGTGCTTCGGTCAGCTTCGGCGTGCGGCCGGAGGATCTGATGATCGCCACCGGCGCCGATTATCTTTTCGAGGGAACGGTGGATTATGTCGAGCAGCTCGGCGAGGTCCAGCTCGTCTATGTCGACATCGGCCGCGCCGACCTGCCGCTGGTGACCAAGCTGCCAGGCAATGTCGAAGTCAAGCGCGGCGCTGCGTTGCGGTTGAATGCCGATCCCGGCGACCTGCATATTTTCGACGCCGACGGACATTCCTTCACACTCCACATGGCGGAAGCAAAGGCAGCCTAACTACTGGATCAGGCAGTTTGGCGAAGGCAAAAACAAGAGCGGCGGGCAAGGCCCGCCGCTCTTGTGCATTGCATTCAGGTCGCTGTTAGCGGCCGAACAGGTTCCGGTCGCTGCCCTGCGGGGCGGACTTCTGTACGTCGCCCGAGGAATTGAGCAGCTTGTAAACCGGCGAGCCGGTATTGCTTACCGAAGACGTCTGCGTGTTGTCGACGTTGACGGTCGCCTGCTTGTTGATGTCGGTTCCGCCAACGTTGTCGTTGCGGGCATAGGCGCTGCCGGCAGCAATCAAAAGTGCCGCAGCGGTGAGAACGATCTTCTTCATTTCAGTAATCCTGGATTTTCGTATCCCATCAGCGCGGCGGCCGCGGTCTTTGTGAAAGACAATGCCGCCGCTGCTGTTGGGATCGACATTAGTTGTTGCCGAAGAGGTTACGGTCGCTGCCATTGACGGGCTTCTCGTCAGCCGGAACCGGATTCTGCGCCGAAGCCGAATTCTGAATCGAAGCCGTGTACGAGCCGTTGTCGACCGCAGCGGCCGGCTGGTTGGCGCCGTTCAATCCAAAGTTGTCGCTGCCGGCAAAAGCGCTGCCGGAGACAGCCAGGATGGCGGCGGTGGCAAGAATGATCTTCTTCATTTCTAGTACTCCTGAATTTTTCAGATCCCGAGCGGCGGACTGGCCGCTTTGTCTTGTTGTTTGACCATGATCTTTTCCGAAAACCGGTTTCCACTTCGGGATCATGGTCTGGGATCAGCTGTTAATTGTTGCCGAAAAGGTTGCGGTCGGCGCCCTGGTCGACGGGCTTTTCAGCGTGAGCCGACTTCTGAATGGAAGCCGTATACGAACTGTCGACCGAGGCGGTCGGCTGATTGGCGCCGTTGGACCCATAATGGTCGCTGCCAGCAAAGGCGCTGCCGGTGATGGCCAGAACGGCGACGGCAGTAAGAGCAATCTTTTTCATTTTTGGAACTCCAGTATCTTTAGTTTTCCGTCCGTCTAGCGGCGTGTCTTGAGAGGGATTCGCGTCGTTCGGACAGCGCCGATGTGGGAAGGCCATCTGGCAGATTCCAATCACGAAGTTGTTCCATGTGGACCAAGAATCTACACCTTGAAATTGTACCAGAGGCTTCTCTCGTTATTGCTTTCTGGCTTGTTTTCAAAGGTTTAAGACAAAAAGGCTAATCGACCATTTGACGGATTGCCGGACCTGCGTTCACAGCGTCATGCACGCATTGTCAACAGAAACGAACCGTTCGGTTCGATTTTAGAAGCGGCTTAAAAAGCCGGTGCTGAGTTGTTGTCGAATCGTTAACCATTTCGGCGCCATGCAATGGTCAATCCGGCACGCTTTCAGGAGCTCGCAGCAGGCGCAAATTTCATCTTCCTCAAATCCCGGTCCACAGGTTTCGCCGGCGGTGTCGCGCCGCATGGATACGATGTCGCTTTCATGCCGACAGTCAGCCGGCCGTCATGATTAGATCATGCCAACTCAGGTGCCGCTTGGTGACGACGAAGCGGAGAATTGGGAAGCCGGTCAGAACCCGGCGCTGCCCCCGCAACGGTGGTGGAGTTCAAGTCGCAACGGGAGACCACTGGGCCACAAGCCTGGGAAGGTGTCGCGATGGTCCGCAAGGACACTCCAGAGCCCGGAAACCAGCCCGAGATTTCTAGACTCGACTGATCGCGGTGGGCGGTCAAGAGGTGGATAGTGCATGCCCGGCCCTGTCGCCGGCTTGCGGCCGATCCTCCCTCCATCACCACCAGTTCAGTCTTTGGAGCGACGTGCGTCCATTTGGACGCACAAAGTACGCTCCAAGACTTTGAATTGCGCATCGTGCTTTCCGAAATCGATTCCGATTTCGGGCCGATGCGACGGCTATGAGGACAGGACATGGATGCGCGCAACGACATGCTGAGGCTCTTGCACGGCCGCAGGGAAGGCTACTCGCTCGAGCAGCCCTTCTACACCGATCCCGATTTCTTCAAGCTCGACATGGAGCTGATCTGGTATCGCGACTGGCTGTTCATCGGCCACGATTGCGAGTTGCCGAAGCCGGGCAGCTACATCACCGCGCAGATCGGCGACTATCCGGTCGTGCTGGTCCGCGACCAGCAAGGCAAGATCAACGCCTTCCACAATTCCTGCCGGCATCGCGGCAGCCGCGTCTGCAACGCCGACAAGGGTACGGCGGCGAAGCTCGTCTGTCCCTATCACCAGTGGACCTATGAGCTGGACGGCCGGCTCTTGTTCGCAAGGCAGATGGCGGACGGCTTCGACAAGAGCCAGTTCAGCCTGAAGCCGGTGGCTTGCGAAAGCATCAGTGGCTACATCTTCATCTGCCTGGCCAAGGAGCCCGCCGATTTCGCGCCGATGCGCGCCATGATCGAGCCTTACCTCCTGCCGCACCGGCTGCGCGAGGCAAAAATCGCCTTCGAATCGACCATCGTCGAGAAGGGCAACTGGAAGCTCGTCTGGGAAAACAACCGCGAGTGCTACCATTGCGCCGGCAACCATCCGGAACTGTGCAAGACATTCCCGGAAGCGCCGACCGTGACCGGCGTGCAGGGCGCCGACAGCGATCCGGAGATGCTCGCGCACTGGGCGAAATGCGAGGCGGCGGGCTTGCCGAGCAAGTTCCGCATCGATCCGGCCGGGCAGTATCGCGCCACCCGCGCGCCGCTGCTGCGCGATGCCGTCAGCTACACGATGACGGGAAGACGTGCGGTGAAGAAGATCCTCTCCGACGACGTTTCGACCGACCGTATCGGCTCGCTGCTGCTCTATCACTATCCGACGACCTGGAACCATATCCTCGGCGATCATGCGGTCACCTTCCGCGTGCTGCCGATCAGTGCCACGGAAACGGCCGTCACCACCAAATGGCTTGTCCATAAGGATGCGGTCGAAGGCGTCGATTACGACCTCGCCGAACTCACCCATGTCTGGACTGAGACCAACGACCAGGACCGCCGCATCGTCGAGGAAAACGCCTTCGGCATCCTGTCGCCGGCCTATGAGCCCGGCCCCTATTCTGAACTGCATGAGGGCGGCGTCATCCAGTTCGTCGAGTGGTACGCCTCCTTCATCGGGCCGCGCCTTGCCGAGGCCGGGCGGCCGGCGTTGCGCAGCGTCGCCTGAGCGAGGTCAAGGGGATGAATGCGATGACGGACCTCGGCCTCTACCGCCATCTCGACGAGATGGCGCCCTGGAACGACAGGCTTCAGGTGCTGGAAGTGATCGGCGTCAGCGACGAGGCGCCTGACGTGAAGACCTTCACCTTCCGCTCTGACAACCAGACCTGGTTCCGTTACAGACCGGGGCAGTTCGTGACGCTGGAACTGCCGACCACCGACGGCCCGCTGATGCGGACCTATACGCTGTCGTCCTCGCCGTCGCGGCCGTTCTCGATCGCGGTGACGGTGAAAACGCAGGCCGGCAGCCTCGGCACGCGCTGGATGTTCGACAATCTGAAACCCGGCGTTCACGTGAAGGCCTATGGGCCGGCGGGCGACTTTTCGCTGCACAGCCATCCCGCGGCCAAGTATCTGTTCATTTCGGCCGGCTCCGGCGTGACGCCGATGATGTCGATGCTGCGCTGGCTGAACGATTGCGCGCCATGGACAGATGTCGGCTTCGTCAACTGCGCGCGAAAGCCCGAGGAGATCATCTTCCGCAAGGAGCTCGAGCTGCTCGGCAGCCGCATGCCGGGCCTGACGCTCGGCTTCATGATCGAGGAGCGGTCCAGCCGCGAGGGCTGGTTCGGCCATATGGGCCGGATCGACGCGATACGGCTGCCGCTGCTGGCGCCCGATTTTCGCGAGCGCGAAATTTTCTGCTGCGGCCCCGATCCGTTCATGCGCGCGGTGCGGCAGATGCTGGAGGCGGCCGGCTTCGACATGGCCAACTATCATCAGGAAAGCTTCGCGGCCCCAGGGGTGGAGGAAATACCGGCCCCGTTCGGTTCGCCGGCAGAGGGCGGGCCGGCAAAGGGTGGGCCGGCAGAGGGCGGGGTCGAGATACCTACTGAGGCCGCAACGCCGATCCGCTTTTCGCTTTCGGATGTCGATGCCGACTGCGTTGCCGGCCAGACCGTGCTGCAGACGGCGCGCGCTTCGGGCGTACGAATTCCCGCAGCCTGCGAGTTCGGCCTGTGCGGAACCTGCAAGGTAAAAAAGGTCTCGGGCACAGTCGAGATGAGCCACAATGGCGGCATCCTCGATCACGAGATCGACGACGGCTTCATCCTTGCCTGCTGTTCGAAGCCGCTGACGGCGATCGAGATCGACGCCTAACCGGCGGGGAGCTTAAACCCCGTAGCGCTCGGTGCGGATGAGGCTTGCCGGAACGCCGGCATCGATCAGCGCCTGGGCGGCGGCCGACACGAAGGCATTCGAGCCGCAGACAAAGGCGAACCTTGGCGGCGCGGGCAGCCGCACCATCGATTGCTCGATCATCACAACGTCGATCCGCCGCGAATAGTCCGCCGGGCGCCGGGCCGGCTCGCGGGTCAGCGCCAACACCAGATCGAAGCCGTCCCGGCGATCATGGAAGTCGATCAATTCGTCGCGAAAGATCACCTCGTCCCAGATCCGTGCGGAAAACACCAACGCCGCGGGCACCGTCGATTTGCGCGCGGCACGATGGCGGATCATCGCCATCAGCGGCACCACGCCGGACCCACCACCGACCAGCAGAAGCGGGCCGCCGTCGCTGTCGGACCAGACGAAGTGGCCGCCGAGCGGTCCGCGCAGCTCGACCTCATCGCCGACCGCCGCGATATCGTGGAAGAAGGGCGAGATCTCGCCATCGTCGAGCCTTTCGATCGCCAGTTCGATCGTCTCGCCGGCGTCAGGCGCCGAGGCGATGGAGTAGGAACGGCGCGCCTGATAGCCGTCTGGCGCCGTCAGCCTAACGTCGACATGCTGCCCGGCACGATAGGCGAACGGCCGCGACGGCTTGAGGAAAAAGCTGGTGACGCGCGGCGTGCGCTTTTCGATGCGTCTGATGGTCACCGTCTGCCAGGGCGACTGCGCCGCCGGCCCGTCGCTCATGGATCGCCCGTATAGCGCTGCTCGCGCCACGGGTCGCCATAGATGTGATAGCCGCGCAGCTCCCAGAACCCGGGCTCGTCACGCTCGGTGAACTGCAGCCCGTTCAGCCATTTGGCCGACTTCCAGAAATAGAGATGCGGAACCAGCAGCCGCGCTGGGCCGCCATGGTCCGGCGTGATCGGCTTGCCTTCGTAAAGCAGTGCCACCATCGCCTTGCCGGCGGTGAGATCCTTCGTCGGCACGTTGGTGGTGTAGCCGTCGAACGACAGTGCCAGCGTGAAGCCGGTCGGCGGCTCGATGCCGGCATCCGCCAGAATATCGTCGACCAACACGCCTTGCCACGCCGTGTCGAACTTGGTCCATGCGGTGACGCAATGGATGTCGCGGGTCATCTTGGTCAAAGGCAGCGCGTTGAACTCTGTCCAGTTCCACTTCTTGATCGGCCGCGGTCCGTGCTTGAGCGTGAACGACCAGTCCTTGGTGCGCACAGGCGGCGTCGGCCCGGCCGACAGCACCGGAAACCCTTGCTCGAGATACTGCCCCGGCGGGATACGCGCATCCGTATCCGTCGGGGGCTTTCGTCCTGAAAAGAAGCCGCGGGTGACCATCGGGAAATCCATTTAAATCAGGCCGTCTGCCAGCCTTCACCAGTCTTCTCGAAGATGCTCTGGCGGGCAACCATAATTTTGGCTGCAACCTCGCGGCAATGCGCCGCTTCAGCCACTGGCGAAGGGCACGGCGACGAACATCTGCGCGTCGCCGCGTTCGACGAGCAGGAGCACGGACTTCTTGCCGGATTTCCCGGCCTGCGCCTGCGCAATCGCCTGGTCCGCCTGCCTGGCGTTCCGCACCCGGCGCCTGACTGACGGCGACGATGATGTCGCCGGGCTGCATACCGGAAGCCGAGGCTGCTTCATCAGGATTGACGCTCTCGACCAGCGCGCCGCGCTGGTTTGGCGTCAGATTCGAACCCTTCATGAAGGGGGTAGCGCCGATCTGAAACAAAAAACCCGCCTTGCGGCGGGTTGTTGGCGCGATCAGCACCATAGATAAATTGATAGCATAGTTGCCGGCACAAAGCAAGAACAAAATTGCTGACAGGGATCACGAGCTCGCATGTCTGCCTGCCGGCCATCGAAGCCTCCTATGCGCCGATCCCGTCTGTCCGCCTGAGATAGCCCCTGGCGATTTCGCGCATGCGTTTGGCGTCGAAGCTCGGGCCATGGCCGCCATGGCCGATGCGGATCGGCAGGTCGAGCAGCCGCTGCATGGTGCGGCGGTAAGCGCCCCTGTCGGAGTCCGGCAGGTCGTCGATCAGCATCGCGTCGTAGATGGCGTCACCGGCGAAGAACAGGCCGTCGGCCTCGTCGAACAGCGCGATCGAATCGGGCGAATGGCCGGGCAGATGCAGCACGCGGAATTGCCGGTCGCCGAGATCAACCAGATCGCCCTCGTCGAGTGTCCGCGTCAGCGGCGCCGGCGGAATCTTGTAATCGGCCGCTTTCCAGCCGGGCGCCGGCAGCTTCGAGACGGCGCCGTCGAGATCGTGAAACATGTGGGCGTAGGTGACCGCCTCGTCCATGCTGTCGAAATACGCGGCACTCATCCTGGGCCCGGCCCGTAGCGGGAATTCGTGCAGCGAGCCGACATGGTCGAGATGGATATGGGTGGCGACGACGAGCAGCGGCTTGCCATCAGGCGTGTCGATCTCCGGCGCCAGCGGGCGGATGCCCATGCCGGTGTCGACAAGCAGGTCGACGTCGCGGCCGTGCAGATGCCAGATGTTGGCGCGCACGAAATCATGCACGAACGGCTCGGTCAGCATCGTCGTTTGGGCGTCGACTTTCGTCTTGCTGAACCAGTCAAGCATCAGAAGAGACCCGGCATCAGGAGAGATCCGGCATCAGACGAACGGTTTTCCAACCTTATATTTTTCGGGGACCAGCCGCTTCAGATAGGCCATTCCCGCATCGGAGAGCTGGTTGACCTCAGGCAGCATGAAATCGTCGGGCATGTGACGGGTCTTGCCGGCAACGTTTTTCAGCGGCACCTTGTTCAGCACGGTTTTCTCGCCGTCATATTGCAGCGCCACCGAGCCGCCGCCCTGTTCGGCGACAGCGACCGCAAAGACGCCGGCATCAAAGGCCTCCTGTGCATCCACGGGGTTGATGGCGCCGACATAGCCGCGCGGCATGTAGCCGAGCGCATCGACCCGCGCCCGCTTGCCCGGCAATCCTTCGGCCAGGGCGCGCTCGAGGGCGGCCGGCAGGTCGCTGCCCGACAGCTTGACGTTGCCATGCGCATCGCGCTCCAGTTTCTCCGGCGGCACAAGGCTTTCGACCAGCGCCTTGCCGTCGGCGGTGCTGACGCCTTCGGAGACTGCGACGATGCAGCGCTTATGGCGATCGAGCGTGGCGCGCACGTCGTCGATGAAGGCCGCGGCCGAGAACGGTCGCTCCGGCACATAGACTAGATGCGGGCCGCTGTCGGGATCAAGCTGCCATGCGGCGGCGGCGGCGGTGAGGAAACCGGCATGCCGCCCCATGACGATGCCGACATAGATGCCGGGCAGAGCACGGAAGTCGAGGTCGACAGAGAGAAAGGCGCCGGCGACGAACTCGGCTGCCGAAATGAAGCCGGGCGTGTGGTCATTCTCCTCGAGATCGTTGTCGATGGTTTTCGGCGCATGGACGAAAGCCATCTTGCCGCCGGCGGCGTCGGTCAGGATCTGCTGCGTGCCCGACGTGTCGTTGCCGCCGATATAGATGAAGGCGTCGGCGCCGGCCTTCTTCAGGCCGTTGAGGATGATCTCGCAATAGGCGTCATCCGGCTTGTCGCGGGTCGAGCCAAGCGCGGCGCTCGGTGTTGCCGCAATCAGCCGCAGCCGATCCTCCGGAATGGCTGAGAGATCGACATAGTTGCCGTCACGAATGCCACGCACGCCATGGATCGAGCCCAGGACCTTGGCGCCGGGATGCCGCTTGCGGATTTCGAGCGCGGCGCCCACCATCGTTTGGTTGATGACGGCGGTCGGACCGCCGCCTTGCGCGATCACAAAAGTTCCGGACATGCTTCACGTCTCCCGAGCAGTGGCTTTGCAGGCACATTCGCCTGTCTTGCGAGATCACGCAACGGGAGAGTCGAGCAGCCGCGCCGGCCGCGCTATCAGGTCAGACGACGACCGGGAGATCAGACGACGACGACCGGGTTCTTCCTCGAGACGCGGCTGTAGAGGTCTATGATGTCCTGGTTGATCAGGCGAACGCAGCCCGACGACATCGCCTGGCCGATGCTCCACCATTCGGGCGAGCCGTGGATGCGGTAGCCGGTGTCCTGGCCGTTCTGGTAGATGTACAGCGCGCGCGCGCCGAGCGGGTTGTCGAGGCCGCCGGGCTGCCCGGCCTGCCATTTCACCAGTTCCGGCTTGCGGGCGATCATCTCGGCCGGCGGCCTCCAGGCCGGCCATTCCTTGCCGTACTGGATGTTGGCGCGGCCGGACCAGCGGAAGCCTTCCTTGCCGATGCCGACGCCGTAACGGATCGCGTCACCGCCGGGCTGCACCAGATAGAGCAGCCGCTCCTGAGAATGGACGACGATGGTGCCGGGCTGCTCGCCGGTCGGGTCGACGACGATCTGGCGGCGGAACTCCGGCTTGACCTGGAGGTAGGGCACTTCCGGCAGCGTGAAGCCGCCGTCGGTGACGGAGGCATACATCACACCAGGGCTGGTGATGTTCTTGTCGACGCTGATGCTCGGGCGGATGGGGGTGATCGCGCCGGTTGTGACGCCGTCGAGTTGCAGCGCCGACAGGTCGAGCGTCTGGCTGCAGCCGGCGACGCCGAGCAACGCCATGGCACCGGCGCCGGACAACACCGCGCGGCGGGAAAGCTGGTTTTCGGAAATTTCGATGTCGATGGCGTCGCCGTCGCACGGCGGCGTCAGACCTTGCGGCAACTCACGCATCTACCCAAACCCTACGCTCTCGGCGGGAAACACGGTCCCGGCCGGATAGGATGCATTTTCACCAATCATAGTTGAAAAAGCGTGAAGACATCTTGCCCTACCTTAACCTCCTGGCCGAGCCGTCGCGCCGCACATTTTCGATGCAGCCCCTTTACATCTTTGCGAGCCCGAGGATTTATCCTCTTCTTTGAGCTCAAGGAGACGAACATGTCCTTCGAAAACTGGGCCGCCTTTGCCGCCGCCTCGACGATCCTTCTTGTCATTCCCGGCCCGACCATCCTTCTGGTCGTGTCCTATGCGCTCGGCCAGGGCTGGCGCACCGCGCTGCCGATGGCGGTTGGCGTGGCGTTTGGCGATTTTACGGCGATGACGCTGTCGATGCTGGGCATCGGCGCACTGCTGGCGGCGTCGGCCACCGTGTTCACCGTGCTGAAGGTGATCGGCGCCGGCTATCTGATCTATCTCGGCGTAAAGCTGTTTCGCGCCGGTGGCACGCTCAAGGCCGAGCCGCGCCTGGACGCGGTGTCCTCGGCCAAGATGATGGCGCATGCCTGGCTGGTCACCGCGCTCAACCCGAAAAGCATCACCTTCTTCGTCGCCTTCCTGCCGCAGTTCCTCGACCGGCACGCCGATTTCTGGACGCAGATGCTGATCTTCGAAACGACCTTCCTGGCGCTCGCCTTCGCCAATGCCTTCGGCTACGCGCTGATCGCGGCAAGGGTGCGCAACGTCGTGCGTAATCCCCGGGCGATCCGCATCTTCAACCGCACCGGCGGCACGCTGCTGGTCGGCGCCGGCATCGCCACGGTGGCGATGCGCTCGGGCAATTGAGGACATGACATGGCAGTCAGGGATGCATTCGGCCTGACGTTTTCGGGTGCGACCGAGGCCGCGTTCTCGTCCTACAGCCAGGCTGTCCGGGAACTGCAATGCTTTATCGGCGATCCGGTCGCCTCGGTCGACCGCGCCATCGCCGAGGACCCCGGCTTCGTCATGGCGCATGTGTTCAAGGGCTATCTCTTCGGCCTCGCCACCGAACGCGAAGCAACGGCCGTGGCCAAAACATGCCATGAGGCGGCGCTGCCGCTTGCCGCGACGACGCGCGAGCAGGCGCATGTCGCAGCACTTGGCCATCTTGCCGCAGGACGCTGGCATGAAGCCGCTCGTCTGCTCGAGGATATCGCCATCGAGTTTCCGCTCGACGCGCTGGCGCTGCAGACCGGGCACCAGATTGATTTCTTCACCGGCAATGCCCGTATGCTGCGCGACCGCATCGGCCGCGCGCTGCCGTCGTGGCAGAGCGGCATGCCGGGATACCACGCCATACTCGGCATGCAGGCCTTCGGGCTGGAGGAGATGGGCGACTATGCGCGCGCCGAAAAGCTTGGCCGCGCAGCAGTCGACATCGAGCCGCGCGACGGCTGGGCGCAGCACGCCGTCGCTCATGTCATGGAAATGCAGAGCCGGCAAAGGGACGGCATCGCATGGATGCGCGCCAACCCGGAAGCGTGGACGCTGGAAAGCTTCCTGCAGGTGCACAATTGGTGGCATCTGGCGCTGTTCCACTACGATCTCGGCGAGACCGGCGAGGTGCTGGCGCTCTATGACGGCCCGATCTACGGCGAGCGCTCGACGCTGGCGCTTAACATGGTCGATGCCTCGGCGATCCTGTGGCGACTGCATCTCGGCGGCATCGATGTCGGCGACCGCTGGGCAGCACTTGCCGCCAACTGGGCCAAGGCCGGCGCCGGCAACTATGCCTTCAACGATGCCCATGCAATGATGGCCTTCGTCGGCGCCGGCCAAGAAGCGCCGGTTCGCACCTTGCTCGAGGCGCAGCGCGAGGCCATGCACGGCAACGACGACAACGCCGCTTTCACCCGGGATGTCGGCCATCCCCTGACGCTCGCCATCAAGGCATTCGGCGACGGCAATTATGCCGAGGCGGTACGCCTGATCCGGCCAATCCGCGCGATCGCCCACTGCTTCGGCGGCAGCCACGCGCAACGCGACGTCATCGACCTGACGCTGATCGAGGCGGCGCTGCGTTCCGGCGACCATGCGCTGGCACGGGCGCTTGCCGCGGAACGCGCGCTGGCGCGGCCGAACAGTCCGCTGTCGGCATTGTTCTCGCGGCGGGCGGCCGATTTGTCGGAGAATTGACCAGAGGCGGATCTTGTCTTAAAAACTGCCAAGTCAGATTTTTTCGAGATCCGAAAAAATTAATGGCATTGGGAGGACATCATGTATCTCGGCCTGGATCTGGGCACGTCGGGCGTCAAGGCGCTTTTGATCGATGCCGGGCAGACGATCATCGGCTCCGGCCACGCGTCGCTCGACGTGTTGCGGCCGCATCCCGGCTGGTCCGAGCAGAACCCCGCCGAGTGGATCCGCGCCTGCGAGGAAGCGATCGCGGAACTCAAGGCTTCCCATCCAGGACAGCTCGCCGCCGTCAAAGGCATAGGCCTCTCCGGCCAGATGCATGGCGCCACCTTGCTCGATGCCGGCGACCAGGTGCTGCGCGCCTGCATCCTGTGGAACGACACGCGCAGCCATGCCGAGGCGGCCAAGCTCGACGCCGATCCGCGCTTCCGCAAGCTCACCGGCAACATCGTCTTCCCCGGTTTTACCGCGCCAAAGCTGGTCTGGGTAAAGAACAACGAGCCTGATATTTTCGGCAAGGTGGCAAAAGTCTTGCTGCCGAAGGATTTCCTGCGGCTCTGGCTTTCCGGCGAACATATTTCGGAAATGTCTGACACGGCAGGCACGTCCTGGCTCGATGTCGGCAAGCGAGACTGGTCAACCGACCTGCTTTCCGCGACGTCGCTCGATGAAGGGCAGATGCCGTCGCTGGTCGAAGGCACTGAGAAGGCCGGCGCCTTGCGCAGCGAATTGGCCTCGAAATGGGGGATGCAGGCCGGCATCCCGATCGCCGGCGGCGCCGGCGACAATGCGGCCTCGGCCTGCGGCATGGGCACGGTCGCAGCCGGCCAGGCCTTCGTCTCGCTTGGCACGTCAGGCGTGCTGTTCGCCGCCAATGCGTCTTATCTGCCAAACCCGGAAAGCGCGGTGCACACGTTCTGCCACGCGCTGCCCGACACCTGGCACCAGATGGGCGTCATCCTGTCGGCAACCGATTCGCTCAACTGGCTGTCGGAGATATCAGGGAAAGGCGCCGGCGAGCTGACCGCCGAGTTCGGCGATACGCTGAAGGCGCCGACCGGCGTGTCCTTCCTGCCTTATCTCTCCGGCGAGCGCACGCCCCACAATGATTCGGCCATTCGCGGCTCGTTTACCGGGCTTGCGCATGAATCGAGCCGCGCCGTGTTGACCCAGGCCGTGCTGGAGGGCGTGGCTTTCGCCTTTCGCGACAGTCTCGAAGCCCTGGCCAAGGCCGGCACGACGCTGACACGAGTGACGGCGATCGGCGGCGGCTCGCGCTCGCGCTATTGGCTGAAGGCAATCGCCACCGCGCTCGGCCTGCCCGTCGACATCCCGGCCGATGGCGATTTCGGCGCTGCCTTCGGTGCGGCCCGGCTCGGCATGATCGCGGCGACGGGCGCCGATCCGCTCAGAGTGTGCACGGCGCCGGCCACCGATGCCACCATCGAACCGGTCGCCGCGCTAAGCAACGCCTATGCGGATGCTTATCAGCGCTACCGCTTGCTTTACGCAGCCATCAAGGCTGCGACCGCATGAGCGAGGGTTTAGCCCCCTCTGGCCTGCCGGCCATCTCCCCCTCAAGGGTATGGCTATGGCTTTTAGGCAAGCGCCCCCTCACCCGGATTGCCAACCGAATTGCGAAGAGCAATTCGGGGCAATTCGACCTCTCCCCGGGGGGAGAGGAGATCGCCGACCTTGGCGCCAGCCTCTTCTCCCCAGCGGGGAGAAGGTGGCCGCGAAGCGGCCGGATGAGGGGGCTGCCCTTGAGGGGGAGATGGCCGGCAGGCCAGAGGGGGGTGTGTCGCCCCCGCCTCGCCACGAAGTCTTCACTGTGCCGGAACCTTG
The DNA here is from genome assembly GCF_055811615.1 of Mesorhizobium sp. WSM4807. Classification (NCBI taxonomy): domain Bacteria; kingdom Pseudomonadati; phylum Pseudomonadota; class Alphaproteobacteria; order Hyphomicrobiales; family Phyllobacteriaceae; genus Mesorhizobium; species Mesorhizobium sp. WSM4807. The sequence continues at coordinate 113,686 of NZ_JBVVQY010000001.1, read as the reverse complement.
TCGAGAAAGCCGGTGACGCTTTTCAGGCGGCCATTCTCGATGACACCGATGTCGGTGCCTTCGATGACGGAATCCGTTCCTTCCGGCCCGAGATTCCACGAGAAGCGGATCGTGTCGCCAAACCCGTCCGGCTTGCCCTTCAGCGAAAACCGGAAGCCGGCAAAACGTTTTTGGACACCATCGATGAGCGCGGCGACGCCATCATGGCCATCGCCCTGCATGATCGGGTCACGATAGCTGACGTCTTCGGTGAAGGTCGCCTTGAGCAAGGCAGTCCGGCGCGCGGCCTCGCTCTCGTTCCAGGCGGCGATGTAGTTTTCGGCGATCGTGTTGAGGTCGGTCATGATCTGTCTCCTTTGTTGAGTGGCTTTGACATGACCGTTTTCATCCAGCGCCAGCGCGAAACCAATTACGCCTGAGGTAATCAGGACAGAACCATGCGAGAGGACAGACAATCATGACCAGTGGCTTTTTCGGCGACATCCAGAAGATCAAATACGAGGGGCCGGATTCGACCAATCCGCTGGCCTACCGCTTCTACAATCCCGATGAAATTGTCGCCGGCAAGCGGCTGGAAGACCATCTGCGCTTTGCCGTCGCCTACTGGCATTCGTTCGCCTGGCCGGGCGGCGATCCGTTCGGCGGCCAGACTTTCGATCGGCCGTGGTTTGCTAGGGACGGCGGGGTCGACACGATGGAACTGGCCAAGCTCAAGGCCGATGTCGCCTTCGAGATGTTTGCGCTGCTCGGCACACCCTACTTCTGCTTCCACGATGCCGATGTGCGGCCGGAAGGAAAAGATTTTTCCGAAAGTGCCGCGCGCCTCGACGAGATCTCAGATTATTTTGCGACGAAGATGAAGCAGACCGGCGTCAAGCTGCTTTGGGGCACGGCGAACCTGTTCTCCAACCGCCGCTTCATGTCGGGCGCCGCCACCAATCCCGATCCGGACGTGTTTGCCTATGCGGCAGCGACGGTCAAACACTGCATCGACGTCACCAAGCGGCTGAAAGGCGAGAACTATGTGCTGTGGGGCGGCCGCGAGGGCTATGAGACGCTGCTCAACACCGACCTTGCCCGCGAGCAGGAGCAGGCCGGTCGCTTCCTCAACCTGGTCGTCGACTACAAGCACCGGATCGGCTTCAAGGGCACCATCCTGATCGAGCCGAAGCCGCAGGAGCCGACAAAGCACCAGTACGACTATGACGTCGCCACGGTCTACGGCTTCCTGAAACGCTTCGGCTTGGAGAAGGAGGTCAAGCTCAACATCGAGCAGGGCCATGCGATCCTGGCCGGCCATTCCTTCGACCATGAACTGGCGCTGGCCAATGCGCTCGGCATCTTCGGCTCGATCGACATGAACCGCAACGACTACCAGTCGGGCTGGGACACCGACCAGTTCCCCAACAACGTGCCGGAGATGGCGCTTGCCTATTACCAGGTCTTGCAGGCCGGCGGCTTCAAGTCCGGCGGCACCAATTTCGACGCCAAGCTGCGCCGGCAGTCGCTCGATCCGCAGGATCTGCTGATTGGCCATATCGGCGGCATGGATTGCTGTGCACGCGGCCTCAAGGCCGCCGCTCGCATGGTCGAGGACAAGGCGCTGTCCGCCCCGCTGGCCGAGCGCTATGCCGGCTGGAACTCCGCCGAGGCCAAGGCGATGCTTGCCGGCAAGCGGACGCTGGAGGAGATCGCCGAGCGCGTCGTCAAGAAGAAGATCGAGCCGCAGCCGAGATCCGGCCGCCAGGAACTGCTCGAGAATATCGTCAACCGGTACGTCTGAGGTGTCGCACCGGCGGGTCTTTGACCGATCCGCCGGCCCGGAACAGCTTTGCGCGAAGGCGGAACCGATGACAAGGTTTTGCCTCGCACCGCCCCTCAATCGCCTCGCTCTTGCCTTCAAACAGCCGTCACGAATCCGGTATAGTGTGGTTCGTGGCGGGAACAGAAAGAAGGAGGCGAAACGATATGCAGCACGAACGCGAAATCGACGCCCTGCTCTCATCTGGCGAGGGATCGATCATCGACCGGCTGATGGCGCTGCCGCATCCGAAACATGGTGCGCGGAGTGCAAACGAATGGGATCGCGCGGTCGCCAGCCGTTTTGAGACCCATCTTGCGAGACAGATGCGCTCGCAGATCGACGGCAAAAGCGACCGCAAGGACGCTGCCTAATCCCGACTATCCCCTACGCAGCCTGACCGGCGCTTCGCCGAAAGCTCTGGAAAACGCCCTGGAAAATGCCGCGGCGGACGAGAACCCTGTTCGCCCGGCAATGTCGGCCATGGCCACGCGCGTGTCGACCACCAGCCGGCGCGCCGCACCCAGCCGCAGCCTGAGATAATAAGCGCCCGGCGTCTCGCCGATCGACTTGCGAAAGATGCTTTCCAGCGTTCGCGCCGTCACCCCGGCGCGCTTCGCCACCGCGGCGATGGTCAGCGGCTGGTCGACATGCGCTTCCATCAGCCGGATGGCTTGCGCCAGCCGCGGATCGTAGCCGTCGAGGCGGCCGAGCGAGACCAGCGGCTGCGCGTCGGTCGCCGCCCGCGCCTGGTCGTAGATGAAGACACTTGCCACATCGAGCGCGACGGCCATGCCGAGCCGCGTGCGGATCAGATGCAGCATCAGGTCGAAGGTCGGCGAGGCGCCGCCGGAGGTGAAGACCGGCCCGTCGATGACGTAGCGGTCGGGGCGTACATCGACGCCGGGAAAGGCCGACGAAAAATCCTCCATGTCCTCCCAATGGGTGGTGGCGCTGCGCCCTTCCAGCAGGCCGGCGCGGGCCACAAGCCAGGTGCCGGCTTCGACGCCGCCGCAGGCGCGTGCGGCGCGCCCCGCACGGCGCAGGCCGGCAAGCAGGGCCGACGTGGCATAGTTCTGCGTGCCGAACCCGGCGACGACGACAAGCATATCGGTTGTATCCGCCGCGTCGAAGCGGCCGCTGACCGCAACCGGCAGGCCGCATGTGGTGATTGGTGCTTCGCCGGTCACCGAAACCAGCCTGAAATCGAACAGCGTCTCGCCGGCAATACGGTTGGCGGCGCGCAGCGGATCGACGGTCGAAGCGACGCACATGATCGACGAACCGGAAAACACAAGCAGCGTCACCTTGAGCGGCGAGCGCTCGGCGCGAAAGATCGAAGGCTTTTCGTTTTTGATCATATGGTCTTCGTAAAACGCAAAACAGTTTCCGGCAAGTCAGGCATTGTTGCCATCTGTTCGATCGGGCCCATTTGGGGCCATGTTGGTAGGGACGTCTGTGCCGATTGGGAGAGTCTGATGCCGCTTGCAATGAACCGTGAGGTTTTCATTACCTGTGCCGTGACCGGGTCCGGCAGCTCGCAAGACCGCAGCCCGTATGTGCCGCGTTCACCCAAGCAGATCGCCGATTCGGCCATCGATGCGGCAAAGGCGGGTGCGGCGATCGTCCACTGCCACGTGCGCGATCCCGAAACCGGCAAGCCGCGCCGCGACGTGCAGCTTTATCGCGAGGTAACCGAGCGCATCCGCGCGGCAGACGTCGACGTGGTGCTGAACCTGACCGCCGGCATGGGCGGCGATATGGTGTTCGGTTCGCCGGAAAACCCGCTGCCGCTGAACGAGAAAGCCACCGATATGGGTGGCGCCACCAACCGTGTGGAACATGTGCGCCAGTGCCTGCCGGAGATCTGCACGCTCGACTGCGGGACGATGAATTTCGCCGAAGCCGACTATGTCATGACCAACACGCCCGGCATGCTGCGCGCCATGGGCGCAATGATGACGGCGCTCGGCGTCAAGCCGGAGATCGAGGCCTTCGACACCGGCCATCTGTGGTTTGCCAAGCAGTTGGTCGAGGAAAAGGTACTGGATCCGGACGCGCTCGTGCAATTGTGCATGGGCGTGCCATGGGGCGCGCCTGATGATCTCAACACCTTCATGGCCATGGTCAACAACGTGCCGTCGAACTGGAATTGGTCGGCGTTTTCTATCGGCCGCAACCAGATGGCCTACGCCGCCGCCGCGGTGCTGGCCGGCGGCAATGTCCGCGTCGGGCTCGAGGACAATCTCTGGCTCGACAAGGGCGTGCTGGCGACCAATGCGCAGCTGGTCGAGCGGGCGGTCAGCATCGTGTCGAACATGGGCGCAAGGGTCATCGGCCCGGATGAGGTGCGCAAGAAGCTCAACCTGACGAAGCGCGCGCCGCTTTGAACAAGCAATCGGTAGGGAGGAGCCGCCGATGAAGACCGTGAAATTCACCGCAATGAAGGACGGCGACCGCGACGATTACGCCTTCCTCACCGAGCACGAGATCGACTATGTGGCGAAGACCGGCGAACGGCTGCTTGACGCGCTTGTCCAACTCGACGAAGGCCTGTCCGGCTATAAGATCACCCGGCTCGGTTATTCGCTGCAGGCGGCGACGCGCGCATGGCGCGACGGCGCCGACACCGACTGGCTCGCCTGCGCGTTGCTGCACGACATCGGCGACATCTACGCACCGTACAATCGCGACGAATATGCAGCTTCGATCCTAAAACCTTTCGTGCGCGAGCAGTGCACCTGGGTGGTGGAAAAGCACGGCGACTTCCAGCGCCTCTATTATGCCCACTATCTCGGCGGCAATCCCCATGCGCGCGACCGTTTCGCCGGCCACCTTTATTTCGACGATTGCGACCAGTTCTGTGAGCGCTGGGATCAGTCGAGCTTCGATCCGGATTACGTGACGTTGCCGATCGACTTCTTCCGGTCCTTCGTGCTCGAAGTGTTCGCGCGCAGAGCCTATGACGCCACAGTGATCCGTGCCGGCGAACGCGTGCCCCTCATCGATTCCAAAGTAGCCAGGACAAGAACCGGAGCCTCCGCATGAGCATCATCACCAAGGCGGCCGCCATCGGCGGCGGCGTCATCGGCGCCGGCTGGGTCGCGCGCCTGCTCTTGAACGGCATCGACGTGTCGATCTTCGATCCCGATCCTGACGCCGCGCGCAAGGTCGGCGAAGTGATGAAAGGCGCGCGCCGCGCCTACAAGCAGATGCTGCCCGGTGGCCTGCCAAAAGAGGGCAAACTGACCTTTGCCAAGACCATCGCCGATGCCGTCACCGACGCCGATTTCATCCAGGAAAGCGTGCCTGAAAGGCTCGACCTGAAACACCGCGTGCTGGCCGAGATCGACCTTTATGCGCCGGCCAACGCCATTGTCGGCTCCTCGACCTCCGGCATCAAGCCGACCGACATGCAGGTGGCGATGAAGAAGCATCCCGAGCGGCTGGTCGTAGGCCATCCGTTCAACCCGGTCTATCTCTTGCCGTTGGTCGAGATCGTCGGCGGCGAACAGACCTTCCCCGAGGCGATCGAGGTCGCCAAGGAGATGTACGCCTCGATCGGCATGAAGCCGGTCGTGATCCGCAAGGAGATCGAGGCCTTTGTCGGCGACCGCCTGCTGGAGGCGGCATGGCGCGAGGCGCTGTGGCTGATAAAAGACGGCATCTGCACGGTCGAGGAACTCGACGACATCATGCGCTATGGCTTCGGCTTGCGCTGGGCGCAGATGGGCATGTTCCAGGTCTATCGCGTCGCCGGCGGCGAGGCCGGCATGCGCCATTTCATGGCGCAGTTTGGGCCATGCCTGAAATGGCCATGGACCAAGCTGATGGATGTGCCGGAGTTCAACGACGAGCTGGTCGACCTGATCGCCACCCAGTCGGACGACCAGGCACATGGCCTGTCGATCCGTGAGCTCGAAAAGATCCGCGACGACAATCTGGTCGCGATCATGGAGGCGCTGTCGAAGCAGAACAAAGGCAAGGGTTGGGGCGCCGGCGCCTTGCACAAGGACTATACGAAGCAGCTCGCCAAGCTTGCGGCGAAGAAGCCCGCTACTTCCAAGGCGGCCGAAAAGGCCAAGGCTGAAAAGCCGAAGAAAAACAAGAAAGGCTGAGGCCATGGATTTTGGTCTTTCGGAAGAACAGAAACTCATCGTCGAGACGACGCGCGCCTTCGTCGAGAACGAGCTCTATCCGCATGAGCGCGAGGTCGAGCGCACCGGCGTACTGCGCCGCGAACTGATCGAGGAGATCAAGGCCAAGGCAATCGAAGCCGGGCTCTATGCCGCCAACATGCCAACGGAAGTCGGCGGCGCCGGGCTCGATACGGTGACCTGGCTGCTTTACGAAAAAGAGCTCGGCCGCGCCAATTACGCGCTGCATTGGACCTGCGTGGCGCGGCCTTCCAACATCCTTCTGGCCGGCACGCCGGAGCAGCGCGAGAAATATCTCTATCCCTGCATTCGCGGCGAGAAATGGGATTGCCTGGCGATGACCGAGCCGGGCGCCGGCTCCGATCTGCGCGGCATGAAGGCGACCGCCGTGCAGGATGGCGACGACTGGGTGCTGAACGGCACCAAGCATTTCATCAGCCATGCCGACCTCGCCGATTTCGCCATCGTCTTCATGGCCTCGAGCGAAGAGGAGACGCCGCGTGGAAAACGCAAGAAGATCACCGCCTTCTTCGTCGACAAGGGCACCAAGGGTTTTACGGTGCGTGACGGCTACCGCAACGTCTCGCACCGCGGCTACACCAATGCCATCCTCGAATTCGACGATTGCCGGCTGCCCGGAGCCCAGATTCTCGGCGAGGTCCACAAGGGTTTCGACGTCGCCAATTCGTGGCTTGGCGCAACCCGCCTGCAGGTCGGTGCGACCTGTCTCGGCCGGGCCGAGCGGGCGCTTGGTCACGCCGTCGAATATGCCGCGCAGCGCCAGCAGTTCGGCCAGCAGATCGGCAAGTTCCAGGGCGTGTCGTTCAAGCTCGCCGACATGGCGACCGAACTGAAGGCCGCCGACCTGATGGTGTTCGAAGCCGGCTGGAAGTACGATCAGGGCACCGTCACCGATCAGGACATGGCCATGGCCAAGCTGAAGGCCACCGAAATGCTTGCCTTCGTCGCCGACGAGGCGATCCAGATCCATGGCGGCATGGGGCTGATGGACGATCTGCCGCTGGAGCGCATCTGGCGCGACGCCCGCGTCGAGCGCATCTGGGAAGGCACTTCGGAAATCCAGCGCCACATCATTTCACGGGCGCTGCTGCGCCCGTTCGGGGGCTGAACGATGCACAGGCTTGAACGTCTTCTGCGCCCGCGAACGATCGGCGTGTTCGGCGGCGCGCAGGCCGCCGCCGTCGTCGCGCAGTCGATCAAGATGGGCTTCGCCGGCGATATCTGGCCGGTGCACCCGACCAAGGAGGAGGTCGCCGGGCGGAAAGCCTATCGTTCGGTGGCCGACCTGCCTGCGGCGCCCGACGCTGCCTTTGTCGGCGTCAACCGGCATCTGACCATCGAGGTGGTCAAGGCGCTGGCCGAACGCGGCGCCGGCGGCGCCGTCTGCTTTGCCGCCGGCTTCCTCGAGACCGAGGCCTATGACGAGGACGGCGAACGGCTGCAGGCCGACCTGGTCGCTGCGGCGGGCCAGATGCCGATCATCGGACCGAACTGCTACGGCCTGATCAACTATGCCGACGGCGCGCTTTTGTGGCCCGATCAGCACGGCGGCATCAGGCTGGCCGAGGGCGGCTGCGGCGTCGCCATCATCACCCAGTCGTCGAACATCGCCATCAACTTGACGATGCAGAAGCGCGGCCTGCCGATCGCCTTTCTGATGACTGCCGGCAACCAGGCGCAGACCGGCCTTTCCGAAATGGCGCTCGGCCTGATCGAGGACGACCGCGTCACTTCGCTCGGCCTGCACATCGAGGCCTTCGATTCGGTAGCCGGGTTCGAAAGGCTGGCTGCACGTGCGCGGGAGCTGAAGAAACCGATCATCGCCATGAAGGTCGGCCGCTCCGAGCAGGCGCGGCAGGCGACGGTGTCGCACACTGCATCGCTGGCCGGGTCGGATGCCGCCTCGGGCGCCTTCCTGAAGCGGCTCGGCATCGCCCGCGTCGATTCGATCCCGGCCTTCATCGAGGCGCTCAAGCTGCTGCACGTCACCGGCCCCCTGCCCGGCTATCGGCTGTCGTCGATGAGCTGTTCGGGCGGCGAGGCGTCTGTGATGGCCGACAGCGCCGAAGGCCGCTGGGTGAACTTTCCGGCGTTGACCGATACGCACCGCGCCCACGTCAAATCGACGCTCGGGCCGCTGGTTGCGGTGGCCAACCCGCTCGACTACCACACATTCATCTGGAACAACGAGCCGGCGATGACCGCCACCTTCACCGCCATGGTGTCGGGCGGTTTCGATCTCAATATGCTGGTGCTCGATTTCCCGCGCCCCGACCGCTGCTCGGACACCGACTGGTGGGCGACGCTGCGTGCCTTCGAATCGGCGCTGAAGACCAACAAGGCGCAGGGCGCGATCGTCTCGTCGCTGCCGGAGAACCTGCCCGAGGAATACACCGCCGGCCTGATGGCACGCGGCATGGTGCCGTTGTTCGGCATTTCCGAAGCCATGGACGCCGCCCAGGCGGCAGCCTTCATCGGCTGGGCCTGGCGCGAGCCGCAGGCGCAGCCGATCGACACCTCCGCTTCCGGGGCGCCGGCCGGCGACCATGTCACGCCTGATGAGGCCGAGGCGAAAGCGCGGCTGATCGAGGCTGGGCTTCCCGTGCCGAGGGGCGAACGCGCCGGCAATGCGGTCGAGGCGGTCATCTCCTCGATGGCGCTCGGCTTTCCGGTGGCGATGAAGGCTTTGGGCGTCACCCACAAATCCGAGCTCGGCGCGGTGCGGCTCAACCTCAGGGATGCCGAATCCGTCAGCACCGCCGCCCATGATCTCGATGCGCTCGGCACCGGCCTCTATGTCGAGCGCATGGTGCGCGACGGCGTCGCTGAGCTGCTCGTCGGCTTCACCCGCGACCCGATGTTCGGCGCGGTGATGACGCTCGGCACCGGCGGCGTGCTGGTCGAGCTGCTGCGCGACAGCGTCACGCTGATGCTGCCGGCGACACGCGACGACATCGAGGCGTCGCTGCGCGGGCTCAAATTGTTCCCGCTGCTCGAAGGCTATCGCGGCCGGCCCAAAGCCGATGTCGCGGCGGCCATCGAGGCGATATCAGGCATTGCCGCCTTCGTGCAGCAAAATGCGGGCGAGATAGAGGAGCTCGATATCAACCCGCTGATCGTCTGCGCGCAAGGCAAAGGTGCCTGGATCGCCGACGCGCTGCTGGTGCTGGGAGAGAACAAAAATGTCTGACGTCATCACCACCCGCCGCGAGGGCACGATCCTCGAAGTCGTGCTCGACCGGCCCAAGGCCAATGCCATCGACCTGAAAACGTCGCGGCTGATGGGCGAGACGTTCAAGGCGTTCCGCGACGATCCGGATCTGCGAGTCGCCATCGTCAAGACCGCCGGCGACAAGTTCTTCTGCGCCGGCTGGGACCTCAAGGCCGCGGCCGGTGGCGATGCGGTCGACGGCGACTATGGCGTCGGCGGGTTCGGCGGACTGCAGGAATTGCGCGACCTCAACAAGCCGGTGATCGCCTGCGTCAACGGCATGGCGGTCGGCGGCGGCTTCGAGCTGGCGCTGTCCTGCGACCTCATCTACGCGTCGGATCATTCCTCCTTCGCGCTGCCGGAAATTCGTGCCGGCACGCTGGCCGACGCGGCAACGATCAAGCTGCCGAAGCGCATCCCCTATCATGTCGCCATGGACCTTTTGCTCACCGGCCGCTGGATGGATGTCGCAGAGGCGCATCGCTGGGGACTGGTCAATGAGGTGCTGTCCAAGGACAGGCTCGAGGACCGCGTCTGGGAGATCGCACGGCTGCTGGCCGGCGGGCCGCCGCTGGTCTTCGCCGCGATCAAGGAGACGGCGCGTGTCGCCGAATCGCTCACCTTCCAGGACGCTATGAACCGGGTGACGCGCCGCCAATTGCCGACGGTTGACGCACTGTACGGCTCGGAAGACAATCTCGAGGGCTTTCGCGCCTTTGCCGAAAAGCGCGACCCGGTGTGGAAGGGGAAGTGATACTGCGGAGATGATGGCGATCCTTCCCACCCCCCTCTGGCCTGCCGGCCATCTCCCCCGCAAGGGGGGAGATTGGCAGCTTCGGCCCATCCGCCCTTCCTGCCGCGCTGGAGATTGGCGAAAGCCGATGCGACATCCAATCTCCCCCCTTGCGGGGGAGATGTCCGGCAGGACAGAGGGGGGTGTCCAGGCGCTGTCATCAAAATCCGGTCAGCGCCCATGACCGACTACAAAAAACTCATCGACGCCGAGACCTGGGCTTTTATCGAGCGGACCAATTCCTACTATCCGCCGGACACGATCGACACCACGATCGATCAGCAGCGCGACATCTACGACCGCATGTGCCGGGAGTTCTCTGCCGGCTATCCCCAAGGCGTTACGGCGGAGACCACCGCCATTGCCACGCCCTCGCATCCCATCCCGATCCGCGTCTACCGCACCCCGGCGCCGGAAGCGGCGGCGGTGGTGCTTTATTTCCACGGCGGCGGCTTTATCCTCGGCGGGCTCGACAGCCATGACGACGTCTGTGCCGAGCTTTGCAGCCGCACCGGCTATGAAGTGGTTTCGGTCGACTACCGGCTGGCGCCGGAACATCTTCACCCGGCCGGATTCGACGATGCCATCAGCGCCTTCGAATGGGCGGCGACGACCTACAAGCGCCCGATCCTGCTTTGCGGCGACAGCGCCGGCGGCAATCTTGCCGCTGCGGTCAGCCATGCGACGCGCGGCCATGCACGACGGCCGATCGGCCAAGTGTTGATCTATCCCGGGCTCGGCGGCGACCGCTCGCAAGGCTCTTATGTGACCCATGCCGAGGCGCCGATGCTGACCGTGCGCGACCTCGATTTCTACACGAATATCAGGACCGGCGGCGAGGACCGCACCGGCGATCTCACGCTGTCGCCGCTGGCCGACGCCGATTTCGCCAATTTACCGCCGACCGTGCTGATCACCGCGCAATGCGACCCGCTGTCGTCAGATGGCGAGGCCTATCGCGACCGCGTCGTTGCGGCAGACGGCCACGCCTTCTGGTTCGAGGAGCCGGGGCTGGTGCATGGTTATCTCAGAGCCCGGCATACGGTCGGCCGTGCGCGCTCAAGCTTTACCCGCATCGTCGACGCGGTGGCGGTTTTGGGAAGGCGCGAGTGGATCTGGTGAGGGGTCTACCGCCCCCCCCGTGACGCCGCGCGGCCGGCGCTGCGGCCCGGAAAAGATGCAGCCGCCGAGAAACGTGCCTTCCAGCGCCGCGTACCATGAGCGAATCGACAAGGAAGATGCCGCCGAGCGACTGGCCCGGCTCCTGGTCGACGACGACGATCTTCTAGCCGGCCTCGGCAGTTCCGCCGCGGCGACGAGGCCGGCAAGGCCGGCGCCGACAATGATCACACCGGCATCGTCAGCCATTCTCTCCTCCCCGGGCGCTCCTCCCCGGCTTTGGCGATTTTGTCAGACCGTCTCCCAGCCTTCCTTCTCGCCGGCGCGGAAGATGGCGTCGATGACCTTCTGGTTGAGCACCGATTCCTCCAGCGTAAAGACGCGGTCAGTGCCGCCCTGTGCCGCCCGCACGAACGCCTCGACCTCCAGCCGGTATTGCTGCATCCCGGGGAAGCGGAACACTTGCGCCTCGCTATGGTTCTGGTTGTGCAGCTCGACGCGATGGTGGTCATAGATTCCGGCGTTGAACGGCGAAAGCACCTCGATGAAACCCTTCTCGCCGTGGAATACCATCACCTGCCGCGCCGCCATCTGCGTCGACAGATAGAACGACAATTCGAAGTCGCCGAAATCGGCGCGGATCGAAGAATAGATGTCGGTGCCGAACGTCTTGTCGCGCTCGATCGTCGCCTGGACGCGCAGCGGCTCCTTGCCCGTCGAAAAGCGCGTCGACACCGTCGGGTAGACGCCGATGTCGGGCAGCGCGCCTCCGCCGAGGTCGAGCTGGTTGCGCATGTTCTTGGGATCGACATTGTAGTAGGAAAACGCGCCCTGCACATGGCGCAGCCGGCCGATGGCGCCGTTGGCGATCAGCTCGCGAACCTTGATCCACTGCGGGTGGTAGACGACCATGAAGGCTTCGCAGACGAGCACTTTTTTGGCGTCGCGCAGCTTGATCAGCGGCGGAATGTCCTTGGCATCGAGCGCCAGCGGCTTCTCGACCAGAACATGCTTGCCGGCTTCGATCGCCTTGGCGGTCCATTCGACATGCTGCGCGGTCGGCAGCGGGATGTAGACGCCGTCGACGTCCCTGGATGCGAGCAGCTCGCTATAGGAACCGAAGGCATGGGGCGCGCCGAAACGGTCGGCCAGGGCGCGGGCTTTCGACAGGTCGCGGCTGGCGATCGCCGACAGTACACCGTTCTCCGCCTCGACCATTGCAGGCAAAAGATGCTCGCGGCCGATCTTGGCCGTCGACAAAACACCCCATCGGAACATCAGGCTTCTCCCTCTTTAGATTGCAGTCGTCAGATTGCAGGCGTCGAGGTTTGCCTGAAATCGGCAAAAAAGCCAATGAGAAGCATGGCAGCGAGCAAGGCGATCGTCTGCGGCGTGTTCGGATGCCGGCGCTGCCCCATAGCTTCTCTCCCCCGCTCTCGCGGGGGCGAGGAAGAACCGCTCAGCCCCTTCTACCTGTAAGCGTCATGTCGAAGTCGACGACGTTCGAATAGATCGGAGTGCCGACATCCATGCCGTAGCGCGACCGCAGCACCTTGCCGGTGACATGGAATTTTATCGTGCCTGCCTTGAGACCGGCGAGTTCGGCCGTGAACTTTTCCGAAAAAGTCTTGCCGCGCGCCGTCAGCCGACCGGTGACGAGGGCTGACGTCTCGCCGATGCGTCTCACGCTGGTCGAGCGGAACTGGATTTCCGGGTTGTTGGCGGCGTCGAACACCGCGTCGGAGCGAAGGAAGGCGTCGACGCGGCTCTGGCCGGTGCCGACGCTTTCGGGAAAGATGGTGATATTGACACGGGAGCGTCCGACATCGCTGTTGTCGATGCGGATCGAGCCCTTGAAGCGGGCGAAGGCGCCGGCGAGCCCGCCGCCGCCGGCCTTGCCGACCGAGAAACGGATGCTGGAGCCGGCCGGGCTGATCGTGTAGCTGCCGGCAGCGTCGCTGAGTGCTACCGCCGCGAAAACAGGCATGGCAAGGCACGTGGCGACCGCTGCAAATCCGAAGATGCGCGCAACCATGGGCGTGATCCTTTTCCTGCAGGCAACGCTTCTCTAGCGCCCTCGCCCTATCAACGAATGAGCCGCCTGCTCTATTCCGCGCTGTGATCCGACGAAGGCCTGATCATGCGCGTCAGCACCGCGTCCTTAAGCCAGAAATGATGGCGCAGCGCCGCGACAATATGCAGGGCGACAAGCCCGATGCCGGCATAGGCAAGGTACCAATGCGCCGAGGTCCAGAAGCTTTCCGCCGTGTCCGATTCCGCGAGTGGCAGGTCCGGCATGACGAACAGGTTGAACGGCACGCTCGGTATCTCCAGCATCGACACTGATACCAGTGCCCAGCCGGACAGAGGCAGCGCAAGCTGAAACACGTAGAGCGCAAAATGGACGAGCGGCGCCACGCGGCGCTCTAACGGCCCGACCGAGCGCGGCAGCGCCGGCACCGCATTGCCGAGCCGCCAGGCAATGCGCAGGATCACCAGCCCGAGCACCAGAAAACCCAGGGATTTGTGCAGCTGGATCAGCTCGAAGGCGGTGCGCTGGCTGGACACCCGCATCATAACAAAGCCGAGCACGAACTGGCCGATGAAGATCGCCGCGATCAGCCAGTGGAGGACGATCGCCGCCCAGCCGTAGCGGGTCGTGCTGTTTGTGATCCATGCCGGCATGGGAAGTGAACGAATGCCGGGCCCGCCTTCTTCCATCCTCCCCTGGAGGGTCGCGCAGCAAATGCCGCCAAAGCAGCTTTTGCGAAGCGGGGTCTCGTAGCGCGCTACCCCCACCCCGGCTCGCAGCCTCCGCTTCGCTCCGACCGCGAGCCGACCCTCCCAACAAGGGGGAGGGTGGCTTACCCGCTCATCTTGAAGAAATTGACGAAGGCTCGCAGCGCCGGCCGCATCTGGCGGCGGCTCGGATAGTAGACGAAGAAACCGTCGAAGGGCGGGCACCATTCCTCCAGCACGCGAATGAGCTTGCCGGCGGCAATGGCATCGCGAACATAATCCTCGAACAGGAAGGCAAGGCCGGCGCCGTCGACCGCCGCATTGGCGATCAGATGGTCTTCGTCGAGGATCAATGGTCCTTGCACCGCCATCTCGATCTCCTCGCCGTCCTTCTCGAATTCCCAGCGGTAGAGGATGCCGCTGGAGAAGCGGAAGCGTAGGCAACGGTGACCGGCAAGATCGTGCGGATGGCGCGGCCTGGGCATGGTCGCGAAATAGGATGGCGCGCCGACGACGGCGCCGCGAAGGTTTGGACCGATGCGCACAGCGATCATGTCGCGCTGCAGGCTCTCGCCGAGACGGACGCCGGCGTCGAAGCCGCCTTCGACCACATCGGTGAAGCGATCCTCGATGACGATCTCCAGCACGATGTCGGGATAGGCCGATGCAAAGGCGCCGAGCCGCGGCGTCAGCGCCAGGTGGGCTGCGGTGCGCGGCACGGTCAGCCGGAGATTGCCAGCCGGCCGGTCGCGCGCCTCAAGCGCCGATTCCAGGGCGAGATCGATCTCCGACAGCGCCGGCCTCAGCCGCTCGAGCAGCTGCGCGCCTTCCTCGGTCGGGGCGACGCTGCGCGTGCTGCGCGCCAGGAGCCGCACGCCAAGACGCGCCTCCAGGCTGGAAACCGCGTGGCTGACCGCCGATGGCGCGATGGCGAGCTCCTTGGCCGCGCCGCGAAAGCTGCCGCACTGGGCGACGGTAGCCAGCACTGCAAGTTGGGAAAGATGAGTTCGCTTCATTGATCTATTTCTTGGAACAGCCCGTGCAAATGAGAGCCGATTATCGAACGCGGTGCAAGGCGCTATCTCTGCCGCATCACAACAAGGAGACGCGTGATGCAAACCCGCAAGCTTGGAAATGAACTTGACGTCTATCCGGTCGGCCTCGGCTGCATGGGGATGAGCTTCGGCTATGGCGGCCAGCCGGAGGTGGACGCGATCGCCACACTGCGCCGCGCCGTCGATATCGGCGTCAATTTCTTCGACACGGCCGAGGTCTATGGCCCGTACGAGAATGAGATCCTGCTCGGCAAGGCGTTGAAGCCGGTGCGCGACCAAGTGACGATTGCGACGAAATTCGGCTTCAAGATTCTCGAAGAAGGCAACGGCGTCGAGCGCATGGCGGGTGTCGACAGCCGCCCCGAACACGTCAGGACGGTGGCCGAAGCGTCATTGAAGCGGCTGGGCGTCGAGGTGATTGACCTGTACTACCAGCATCGCGTCGACCCGAATGTGCCGATCGAGGATACGGTCGGCGCCATGGCCGAGCTGGTGCGCGAGGGCAAGGTGCGCGCGCTTGGCCTGTCGGAGGCGAGTGCGGCGACCATCCGCCGGGCGCATGCGGTGCATCCGATATCAGCCGTGCAGAGCGAATATTCGCTGTGGAGCCGCGATCCGGAAGAAGAGGTGTTTGCCGCCTGCCGCGAGCTCGGCATCGGCTTTGTCCCCTACAGCCCGCTCGGCCGCGGCCTGCTGACCGGCACGATCGCCAAGCCCGAGGCTCTCGGCGCCGACGACTGGCGGCGTGGACTACCGCGCTTCCAGGCCGACGCCATGGCGGCCAATGCGGCTGTTATCGCGACGCTGGAGACAATGGCGGCGGACAAGGGCGTGACGCCGGCGCAAATGGCGCTCGCCTGGGTGCTGCATCAGGGCGACTTCATCGTGCCGATCCCCGGCGCGCGAAAAATCCGACATCTGGAACAGAATGCGGCAGCGGCACAGATTGCGCTGAGCCAGGCGGAAGTGGCGGCGATTGGCGACGCCCTGTCGCCGGAGAAGGTGGTCGGCAAGCGCTACACCGAAGAGCTGCTGGCGCTGGTCAACGGGTGAACGGTGATCGACGGAGTAATCGAAACGGGGCGTTTCGGCGCCCCTTTTCGAGCGCCGCGCGATGCAAAAATAATTG
This sequence comes from Mesorhizobium sp. WSM4807, assembly GCF_055811615.1. Lineage (NCBI taxonomy): Bacteria > Pseudomonadati > Pseudomonadota > Alphaproteobacteria > Hyphomicrobiales > Phyllobacteriaceae > Mesorhizobium > Mesorhizobium sp. WSM4807. The sequence continues at coordinate 97,661 of NZ_JBVVQY010000001.1, read as the reverse complement.
CGAGATGTGGGCGCGAGACACCCCCCTCTGTCCTGCCAACTTCCGCGGAGATAGGCTCACCACGGCACAGCAGTGATCGCCATGTGCCCGCAGCCGTCACGCCCGTAGCACGCCACCGGTCTGCTTGTGCACATTCTCGACGATGCGCTTTGCCAGCGCCTCAAAATCCTCGTCGGTCAGCGTCTTTTCGACCGGCTGGATCGACACTTCGATGGCGATCGATTTCCTGGCTGCGCCGAGTGCGGCACCTTCGAAAACATCGAAGACCGAGACGTTGGTGATCAGTTTCCTGTCGGCGGCAAGTGCGGCGCGGGTCAGTGTGCCGGCTTCGACCGCCTTGTCGACGACGAAGGCGAAATCGCGCTTGACCGCCTGGAAGGCGGACAGTTCCAGTCTCGGCTTGGTCCGCGTCGGCTTGGCCTTCGGCTCGGGCACGGCATCGACGAAAACCTCGAAGCCGCAGAGCGGCCCGGAGACGTCCAATTCCTCAAGCGTCTTCGGGTGGAATTCGCCGAACGTGCCGAGAACGACTTTAGGCCCGAGCTTGATCGTGCCGGAACGGCCGGGATGATACCAGGCCGGGCCGCCGGCCTCGATCTGCAGCCGCTCGACCGGCGCGCCGCAGGCTTCGAGTGCTGCGATCGCGTCGGCTTTGGCGTCGAACACGCCGACCGAACCGGCATTGCCGGCCCAATGACGGCCGGAACCGTCGAGCTTCGCCGTGCCGCGCCGCACGCCGGCGGCGACGCGCCGCTGCTGGTCGGCGGCATCGCCCTCATACGTGCCGGAGACTTCGAACAGCGCGACATCGCCGATGCCCTTGTCGGCATTGCGCTGCGCGGCGGCGATCAGGCCCGGCAGCAGCGACGGCCGCATGTCGGACATGTCGGCGGCGATCGGGTTGGCGAGCTTGAGTGCTGTCTGGCCGCCGCCGAACAGTTCGGCATGTTTTGCCGGAATGAACGACCAGGTGACCGCCTCCATCATGCCGCGCACCGCCAGCGCCCGCTTGGCGGCGCGGGTGCGGACCTGCAAGACAGTCAGGATCTTGGCGTTGACGGCATCATGCGCGCCGAGCGGCTGCGGTGCGATATTGTCGACGCCATGTATGCGCATGACTTCCTCGACCAGATCGGCCTTGCCGTCGACATCCGGCCGCCAGGACGGAACCGCCACATTGATGACATCGCCCGCGCCTTCCGGCTTGAAGCCGAGGCGGGCAAGAATGTCGAGGCTTGTCGAGCGCGGTACCTCGATGCCGGTCAGCCGCTTCACTTCCGACAGTGGGAAGGACACGATCTTGGGTTTGTGGCCGCCATAGCCGGCCACCTCGATTTCGGTCGGCGTCCCACCGCAGAAATCCAGCACCAGCTTGGTCGCCAGCTCCACGCCGGGAACCATGAATTCCGGGTCGACGCCGCGCTCGAACCGGTAACGCGCATCGCTGATGATGCCGAGCGTGCGGCCGGTGCGCGCGGTGGTGATCGGATCCCAAAGTGCCGATTCGATCAGCACGTCGGTGGTGTTCTCGTCGCAGCCGGAATGCTCGCCGCCCATGATGCCAGCGATCGATTCGACGCCGTCCTCGTCTGCTATCACGCACATATCAGGCGTCAGCATGTATTCGCGGCCGTCGAGCGCCAGCACCTTTTCGCCATCGCGCGCCCGGCGCACGGTAAGGTTGCCGACGACCTTGCTGGCGTCGAACACATGCAAGGGCCGGCCGCGATCGAAGGTGACGAAATTGGTGATGTCGACCAGCGCGCTGATCGGCCGAAGCCCAATGGCGATCAGCCGCTGCTGCAGCCATTTCGGCGACGGACCGTTCGTCACGCCTTTCACCAATCTCAGGGCGAAGCCGGGGCAGAGCTCCGGGGCTTCGATCGTAACCTTCACCGGGCACATGCCGCTGCCGGCATGCGGCATGATCGCGCCGCCGACGAGGCGGCCGAGCCCGCTCGCCGCCAGATCTCTGGCGATGCCGTACACGCTGGTCGCATCCGGCCGGTTCGGCGTCAGGTTGATCTCGATCAACGGGTCGTCGAGATGCGCATAGGCGGCGAAGCTGGTGCCGACCGGCGCATCCTCCGGCAGGTCGATGATGCCGTCATGCTCTTCCGAAAGTTCCAGCTCGCGCTCGGAGCACATCATGCCGTGGCTTTCGACGCCCCTGATCTTGCCGACCGCTAGTGTCACGTCGATCCCGGGAATATAGGTGCCGGGTGCTGCAAAGGCGCCGACCAGGCCAGCGCGGGCATTGGGTGCACCGCAGACGACCTGCACTGGGGCCTTGCCGTCGCCGGTATCGACCGTCAGCACGCGCAGCCGGTCGGCATCGGGATGCTGCTCCGCCGTCAGCACCCTGGCGATGACGAAGGGTTTTAGGCTCGATCTGTCGTCGACATGCTCGACTTCGAGGCCGATCGAGGTCAGCCGCTCGACGATCTCGGCCAGCGAGGCGTCGGTCTCGAGGTGATCCTTGAGCCAGGAGAGGGTGAGTTTCATGACTGGGTTCCGTCTGATGGTCTGGGCACGCTGGTCTTCAGATGGCGCGGCAGCGCGTCGGGCATGTGCAGGAAGGGAAGCTGCTCGCGCACATGGGCGTGGTGCGTCGGCTTGAAAAAAGCCGGCATGTCCATGGCGCCGAGCATGAAATAAATGTGGTCGGCCAGCCGCTCGTCGACATAGGCGATCGGCGAGCCGCAGATGCCGCAAAAGGAGCGCGTCACCGGGCCATTCTCGAACATCTTTAGCGCCTTGCCCGCAAAGGCGACCTGCTCGGTCAGGAAGCCGACGAAAGCCGACACCGGCGCGCCGCTGGCCCGCCGGCAATCGCCGCAATGGCAATAGCTGACATGGTGCGGTTCGGCCGAAGCCTCGAACCGCACGGCGCCGCAGCGGCAGCCGCCGGTGTGGGCCGCTGTCATGCGCTCAAGCCCCCGAATAGCGTCGGCATGTCGAGCGGCCGGAAACCGTAATGCGACAGCCAGCGCACATCGGCGTCGAAGAAGGCGCGCAGGTCCGGCATGCCGTATTTCAGCATGGCGATGCGATCGATGCCCATGCCCCAGGCAAAGCCCTGATATTCGTCGGGATCGAGCCCGCCATATCTCAGCACATTGGGGTGGACCATGCCGCAGCCGAGGATCTCCATCCAGTCGGAGCCTTCGCCGAAGCGCACCTCGCCCGGCCGCGAACGGTCGCACTGGATGTCGACCTCCATGCTTGGTTCGGTGAACGGGAAGAAGCTCGGCCGGAAGCGCATCTTGACCTGCGGCACCTCGAAGAAGGCCTTGCAGAACTCCTCCAGCACCCATTTCATGTTGGCGACATTGGCTGATCTGTCGATCACCAGCCCCTCGACCTGATGGAACATCGGTGAGTGCGTGGCATCGGAATCCTGCCGGTAGGTTTTTCCGGGAATGACGATGCGGATCGGCGGCTTCTGCAACTCCATGGTGCGGATCTGCACCGGCGAGGTGTGGGTGCGCAAAAGCTTGCGCTCGCCCTTCTCGTCCGGCTGGAAGAAGAAGGTGTCGTGCATCTCGCGCGCCGGATGGCCTTCCGGGAAATTCAGCGCGGTGAAATTGTAATAATCGGTCTCGATATCGGGACCTTCGGCGATGGCAAAGCCAAGGTCGCCGAAAATCGCGGCAATCTCGTCGCTGACCTGGCTGATCGGATGGATGCGGCCACGCTCGGCCGGCGATTGCCGCACCGGCAACGTGACGTCGACCTTTTCCGCCGCGAGCCGTGCGGCGATCGCCACGTCCTTCAGCTCGGCGCGGCGCGCGGTAAGCGCCTCGGTGATGCGGTTCTTGAGGCCGTTGACCTCGGGGCCAAAAATTTGACGCTGTTCCTGCGACATCCCTCCCAGCGATTTCAACAACTCCGAGACCGAGCCTTTTTTGCCCAGCGCCGAGATGCGAACGGCTTCGATCTCGTGCTCATCCGCCGCACCCGCAATCTCCGCCATCAACGCAGTTTCGAGGGTGTCGATATTCCGGTCGTTTAAAGTGATGTTCATCGCAGCTACCAGTTCAAAGATTAAGTCATCGCTGACTTACATCGCGTCACAAAGAAAAACCCGCGCCAGCCCTGCCAGCGCGGGTTTCCCAAATCAAGTGTCGAAGTGCTTGGGAAGGCGCTGGTTAGGCTACAGCGCTTTCAAAAGCGTTCGGCGTGGTGTTCTTGAGGTATTCGAGCGCGACCTTGGCCTTGGCCACGAGGGCGGCAAATGCCTGCGGCTCGTGGATGGCCATGTCCGACAGGATCTTGCGATCAATCTCGATACCGGCCTTGTTGAGACCGTCGATGAAGCGGCCATAGGTCAGGCCATGCTCGTGGGTCGCGGCATTGATGCGCTGGATCCACAGAGCGCGGAACGAACGCTTGCGGTTCTTGCGGTCGCGGTAGGCATACTGCAGCGACTTTTCCACCGCCTGCTTGGCGATGCGAATGGTGTTCTTGCGGCGGCCATAAAAACCCTTGGCGGCTTTCAGGACCTTCTTGTGCTTGGCGTGCGAGGTGACGCCTCTTTTTACGCGTGCCATGTCATGATCTCCTTAAAACGTTGTCCAGACCGAATGCCTCAGAGGCCGTTCGGCAGAAAATTCTTGATGACCTTCTTGCCATCCGGTTCAGCCAGAACCATCGTGCCGCGGGCATTTCGAATGAACTTGTTGGAACGCTTGATCATGCCGTGACGCTTGCCGGCCGCAGCCGACAGGACTTTACCCGTACCTGTGATCTTGAACCGCTTTTTGGCGGCTGACTTGGTCTTCATCTTGGGCATTTTGCTACTCCGTTATGTGCGCATCATCGCGCTTTTTGTTCGCTTCAGGCCGACCAAAGCCCGAAAAGCAAATGAAACCGCCACGGCATGCCCTGCCGGGCGGTTTTTGGGAACGGCGGTGCTATACGTCAAAGCGGGCCGGCGCGCAACACCTGCAAGGATGCGACGCTCTGTCCAGTGTCAGGTATTCCCATGACCTTATCCGAACTGGAGGTCAGCGCAGCAAAACCGGTTCCCACTTTGGCCGTCGCACACCTTCGGTTCGGGATCTTGCCTATGGGAGACGAAAAAGCACCGGCAGTATGCCCGATAGTTGGGCGCCGTCGATCGATTCGAAAAACGGCAGGGCAACGAGGAATACCAGTCCGTCCAGCAGCGTCGTCCGCAGCAGGCGCGGCTTGAAGCTGCCGGTATCGCCTTCCTGATACAGCGAAAGCTTCGGGAAGAAGCGCGGCACCCGCGCCATATAGGCCTGGAATGGAGTACCGAAGGCCTCCTTCAGGAACTTCTCTTCGCGCAGGATGACGACATGAAAGGCGGCGGCGCAAACCACCGCGAAGCCGGCCGCCGCAGTGATTGAGCCCATCTGCGCGCCGACGCCGGCGGCAGCTATCGAGGAGAAGACATAGAGCGGATTGCGGGTGATCGAATAGGGTCCGCCGGTAACCACTTGGGAGGATTTGCGTCCGCCGATATAGAGCGTCGACCACAAGCGCCCGACAATGCCGAGAAAGATCAGCAGAACGCCGACCATTTCGATCGTTTCGTGCGGCACGCTTTCGGGAGGAAAAGTAGACTGGCCAAACAGCAGCGCTGCGAACATGACGACGACGAGGGCGGCAAGCACCATCCTGCGCGCGTGCTGATATCTGCTCAGCGCACGCCTGGCCTGCGCTTGCTCGGCCCGTGCCGATTTGACTTCATTGAGCATGTCGGGAATCCGATCGTCGAGGAACTTCGCCGGCGATCGCAGCTTCTGGCCAAGAAAACAGGCGTCCCGCCGATCGCCGGGACGCCTTGCAAGATGATTCAGGCGAATTTAATGCATGTCGCCCAAAAGCCTGCCCACGGGCTTCACCCGAGGTGCGCAGCGGTTTTGGGACAACGACGCGCGAGGAAAAGAAGCGAGAAGGCGGGTAGCATGTCGCCTCCTTTGCCTGCCCATCCCGCTCAATACAGCCAGAAGAGGACGGGAATTACCCCGCTTTCCTGTCCGGACTCGATGAGTTCGAAAAACGGTATGGAAGCCACGAACATCAAGCCGTCGCGCAGCGTATGATTGAAGATGCGCGGTGTGAAGGTGACTTCGGCCTGATCGCGATAAAGCCGGGGATTGGGAAAAAACCGCGGCACCCGTGCGATGTAGTCCTTGTACGGCGCCCCGAGCACGGTGGTCAAATGCCGTTCCTCGCGCAGCGTGACGATGTAGAACGCGGCCGCGCACAAAACCGCCGACGCCACCGAGACGATCACGCTGCCGGTCTGGGCGCCGATGCCGGCGGCCGCTACGGTGGAGAAAAAATACAGCGGGTTGCGCATCACCGAATATGGGCCGGTAGCAACCACTTCGGCCGACTTGCGGCCGCCGATATAGAGGATCGACCAGAGCCGGCCGCCGATCCCGATCAGTATCAGGGCGATCCCGTACTGCCCCTCTATGCGTTCGTGGCCTAGTTCATCGTGCGTGGAGCCGCCGAAGATCAGCAAAGCGCAAAAAGCTCCGATCAGCAGCGCCAGCAGGACGCGCCGGCGCCGCTGATAGCGGCCCATTTCGTCGAACGACTTTTCAATCGGAGAACGTGCCGCAGCGGCCATGGGACAATCCTTTCGCCGCGAGGACCGGCAACCAGAATCCTTGTCGCTGCACCTTGCGGAGAAATCATGGCGAAGACAAAAACAACAAAAGGCCGCCGAAGCGGCCTTTGCTTTTGACGGGATCGCTTTAGCGGGGCGCCAGCACCATCATCATCTGGCGGCCTTCGAGCTTTGGTTCGGCTTCGACCTTGGCGATCGGCGCCACTTCCTCGCGAACCTTGTTCAGAAGCTGCATGCCGAGTTCCATATGCGCCATTTCGCGGCCGCGAAAGCGCAATGTCAGCTTGACCTTGTCACCTTCCTCGAAAAACCGCCGGACCGCTTTCATCTTGGTCTCGTAATCATGGCTGTCGATGTTCGGGCGCATCTTGATCTCCTTGATCTCGATGACCTTCTGGTTCTTGCGCGCCTCAGCCGCCTTCTTCTGGTTGGCGTATTTCAGCTTGCCGAGATCGAGAATTTTTACGACGGGCGGCACTGCGTTGGGCGATATCTCGACCAGATCGAGCCCAGCCTCTTCGGCGAGCAGCAATGCGTCGTTGATGGAGACATCGCCATGGTTGTGGCCTTCGGCGTCGATAAGTTGGACCCGGGGAACCCGGATGTCACGGTTGGAGCGCGGGCCCTCCTTGGTGGGCGCCGTTGCTTTGAAAGGTCTGCGAATGGTCGTGGTCTCCTTGAGCCGTTTCGTTCAGGGTTTTCAATTCAGATTGCGAACGCGCCAATGTGGTGAGCGCGCGGCCGGAGTCAATAGCACAGCGTTCACAGGAAATCACCTGTTCCCTGACTTCAGCCTGTACCAAACGAAGAAAGTTGCCGAGCACTTTTCGTTGAACCGCCAGCTGTGTCAAAAGACCTGCGTGAGGAGTGAGCCATGATCGCACCGGTTTTTCTCGACGTCGACGGAACCAGCATCGCTGTCAGGCGCGCTGCGGGTGCCGCGCCAGGCATTGTCTGGCTCGGCGGCTACAAGTCGGACATGCTGGGCACCAAAGCCGAGAAGCTGGCGGAATGGGCGAGCGGACAAGGCCGGGCATTCCTGCGCCACGACTATTCCGGCCATGGCGAATCGGACGGCGCCTTTGCCGATGGCACCGTCTCGAAATGGCTTTCGCAAAGCCTCGCCGTCTTCCACCATTTCACCCTAGGCAGGCAGATCCTGGTGGGCTCCTCGATGGGCGCATGGATAGCGCTACGCATGGTCCAGGAATTGCGCCAGGAATTGCACAAGTCGCACGAGAACCGCATCGCCGGCCTGGTGCTTCTGGCGCCGGCGGCGGATTTCACCGCAGAGCTGGTCGAGCCGGCGCTGACCAAAGCGCAGAAGCGCGATCTTGCCAAAAAGGGTTATTTCGAGGAGCCGTCGGACTATTCGGCCGAGCCTTACATCTACACCCGTGCGCTGATCGAGGACGGCCGCAACAACCTGACAATGAACGGGCCGATCGACACCCACTGCCCCGTCCACATATTGCAAGGGCTGGCCGATGCAGACGTGCCGCCGAGCCATGCGCTGAAACTGGTCGGCCTGCTGCCGGCCGACGACGTCACGCTGTCGCTGATCCCCGACGGCGACCACCGCCTGTCGCGGCCTCAGGATCTAGACATGCTGGTGCGGGCGGTCGACGCCATGGTGCGGCAGGCATGCTAAGAGACATGCGCATTCGTCGCGGCCGGCTGCAGCCCTCCTGGAATCCTGCCCTGTCTGCCGGCGGACGCGGATGTCGTCAGAGGGATACGTGCTGCAACTAAAAAGCATTCAGCCGTTGCGGAATGTGTAAGCATATCCGTTGATGGCTGGAGCACCGCCGAGGTGGGCGTAGAGCACCTTGGATCCCTTGGGAAAATAACCCTTCCTCACGAGATCGATCGTGCCCTGCATGGATTTTCCCTCGTAAACCGGATCCGTGATCATGCCTTCGAGGCGCGCGCAGAGACGGATTGCTTCCTTCGTCTCCTGAGAGGGGACGCCGTAGACCGGGTAGGCATAATCCTCGATCAGGACGACATCATCCTCATTGAGCTCCTTGCCGAGTTCGACCAGCGTCGCGGTGTTCTGCGCAATGTTGAGTACCTGCGCCTTGGTCTGCGCCGGGGTGCAGGATGCGTCGATGCCGATCACGTTGCGTTCGCGGCCGTCCTTGGCGAAGCCGACCAGCATGCCAGCATGAGTTGAACCGGTGACGGTACAAACGACGATGTAGTCGAAGGCAAAGCCGAGTTCCTTCTCCTGCGCGCGGACCTCCTCGGCGAAGCCGACATAACCCAGGCCGCCATATTTATGCACCGAAGCCCCGGCCGGAATCGGATAAGGCTTGCCACCCTTCGCCTTCACATCCGCGATCGCCTGCTCCCAGCTTTCCCTAATTCCGATATCGAAGCCCTCATCGACCATCTGGACATCAGCGCCCATAATCCGGCTCAAAAGGATGTTGCCGACGCGATCGTAGATGGCATCTTCATGGGGTACCCAGCTTTCCTGCACGAGGCGGCATTTCATGCCGATCTTCGCCGCGACGGCCGCCACCATGCGCGTATGGTTGGATTGAACGCCGCCGATCGAGACCAGCGTGTCGGCGTTTGAGGCGATCGCGTCCGGGATGATGTATTCGAGCTTGCGCAATTTGTTGCCGCCGAAGGCGAGGCCGGAATTGCAATCCTCTCGCTTGGCGTAGAGATCGACCTTCCCGCCGAGGTGAGCGCCGAGCCGCTCCAGTTTCTCGATATGGGTCGGCCCGAAGGTGAGCGGATAGCGTTCGAATTTCTCGAGCATGAGAGTGCCCTCTCTTGTTCCTGTTCATTGCGATGTGATGCGGTGAACACTACCATCTTTGCCTTGAAAGGTGCTCTCAAAGATCGGACCTGAAATGTCCGAGGCATCGCCTAACAGCGCGGAATTGTCATATAGCTTCAATTTTCAACTCCAATATCGGAAGAATCTTCCATGCGAGCACCGCTCGACCGGATCGACCTGAAAATGTTGCGCCTGCTCCAGGACAACGGACGACTGACCAATGCAGAGCTGGCGCAGTCGGTCGCTGTCAGCCCGGCGACGTGCCACCGCCGCACGCAGCGCTTGTTCGATGAAGGCTTCATCAGCCATGTCAGGGCGGTGGTGATACCGCAGAAAGTCGACAGAGGCGCGCTGGTGATGGTTGGCGTCGTCCTCGACCGCTCGACCCCGGAGAGTTTCGCGGATTTCGAGACGGCCGTCGCGAAACTGAAATTCATCCTCGATTGCCATCTGGTGGCGGGCGACTTCGACTATTTTCTGAAGATCAGGGTCGGCGACATGGCGGATTTCAACCGAATTCACGGAGACCAGTTGATCGCATTGCCCGGCGTTCGCCAGACGAGAACCTTCTTCGTGATGAAAGAGGTCGTCGATAACGCACCCCTGGATTTTTGAAACGGACATCCGAAGCATCAAGTCAATGCACCGGCGCCGGACTTTCGCTGCAGAACCGTCGGCCACCTTGCTTGCCGGCCTGGTCGTTCTTTCCCTTGAAACGCTCAAAAAGCGATAATCATTTCAGATGTTTGTCCGGTTTTGGCTGTGACTGTCTTGAATAGCCGTTTTTCCCTTCCCATTTCGATTCCACGCAGCCGGGATTGGCTGTCTCCAACTGAAGGATTGGGAGAAAATGAACACATCTGCATTGATCCGTCCGGCCTGGACACCGGCGACCATCGCACTGATGGTGATCGGCTTTATGGTGTTCTGGCCGCTCGGCCTCGCCATGCTCGCCTACATCATCTGGGGCGACCGGCTTGAAGGCTTCAAGCGCGACGTCAACCGTGCCACCGACGGCATCTTCGCCGGCTGCCGCCGCGGTTCTGACAGAGCGGCGCGCTGGGGCTACGGCTCCGCCCGCACCGGCAACGTCGCGTTCGACGACTGGCGCGAAAAGGAACTTGAGCGGCTCAATGAAGAGCGCCACAAGCTCGACGAGATGTTGAGCGAGTTCGATGAATATGCCAGGGAATTGCGTCGCGCCAAGGACCAGGAAGAGTTCGACCGCTTCATGGCGAACCGCAACAAGTCGACGTCGCCTACAACAGGTGGATCGACCGGCTCGACGGGGACCGGCAAACGCGGTGGCAAACCCACGCCAGGCCTACTGGACGAGTAAGAGCCTTGCCCCGATAAATAATCAAAAACGGCGTCGCGTCAGCGGCGCCGTTTCTTTTTTGTTCTATTCGTTTTCCTCGAATCACGTATCGTCCCGCCATGTCATTCGGCTTCCTCCGCAACCTGACCAAACCCAGGCCCGCCCCCGTCGTGGAGCGGGAGCATTGTGTTGCCGGCCGCACGCTGCCACTCAAGATCGTCGAGAGCGACCGCGCGCGGCGCCTGACGCTGCGGATCGATTCCGGCGGCCGCGGCTTGCGCATCACCGTGCCGCCGGGCCTGCGCCGTGGCGAGGTGGAAAAATTCCTCGACCGCCATCAGGACTGGCTGGAACAGCGGCTGGCCAAGGTGCCCAACCGCCCGCAGGTGCGGCCCGGCATCAAAATACCGGTGCGCGGCGTGCCGCATCGCATTGTTCATGAGCCCTCGAAACGCGGTACCGTCACGCTGTCGTGCGACGAACGCGGTCCGCTGATGATCGTGCATGGCGAGCGCGTGCACCTGCCGCGCCGCATCGCCGATTTCCTCAAGCGCGAGGCCAAGCGCGAGATCGAGCGGTTGGTGGTCAGGCACACCGGGACGATCGGCAAGCGCGCCAAGGCGATCCGCTTCAAGGACACGTCGAGCCGCTGGGGCTCGTGCACTTCCGACGGCAATTTGTCCTTCTCCTGGCGCATCATGATGGCGCCATCGCCTGTTATAAACTACCTCGTCGCGCATGAGGTGGCGCATCTCAAGGAGATGAACCACGGCCCGAAATTCTGGAAATTGTGCGAGCAGCTTTGCCCGGACACCGAGCGCTGCAAGGACTGGCTCAAGCGCAATGGCGGCGCGCTGCAAGCGATCATGTTCGATTAGATCGCCCGATCAATCGTCGTTGGCGGCGTTGAGCTCTTCAGGACGCAAGCCTTCGTCGGTATGGCGCGGCCATGGCAAGAAATTCTTCTCGAAGGCGTCGTTGCTGAAATAGTCGAGCGCGCGGTGTGCCTCGGCGCCGTTGAAGGCGGCCTTGTCCATCAGATGAGCGATGACCTCGCGGGCCTGCGCGACCTTCTGCCTGAGTTGGGCGACGGTTTCGTCTGCCATGCTTGTGTGCTCCCGCCTGTACTATCTTAAGTAAGGTAGCGCGTTCCGCGCTGGTGGCAAACAGGATGCTTTTTCTCGACTCTTTTGCCGTTTCGTGCCAATCCCGCGCCATGGCGCTCGACATCAAGATATGCGGACTGAAGACTGACAAGGCATTGGCCGCGGCATTGGCCGGCGGCGCCAGCCATGTCGGCTTTATTTTCTTTGCCAAAAGCCCGCGCTATATCGAGCCGGCGGAAGCCGGCCGCTTGCGCGAAGCGGCGACCGGCAAGGCCAAGACGGTTGCCGTGACGGTCGACGCCGGTGATGCGTTCCTGGACGAAATCGTCGAAAAAATGCAGCCCGACATGCTGCAGCTGCATGGCTCGGAAACGCCGGAGCGGGTGGCCGAGATCAAGGCCCGCTATGGCCTGCCGGTGATGAAGGCGCTGCCGGTCAGCGAGGCTGCCGACCTGGAGCGGATAAGACCCTTCGTCGGCATTGCCGACCGTTTCCTGTTCGACGCCAAGCCGCCGAAGGGTTCGGAACTGCCGGGCGGCAACGGCATTGCCTTCGACTGGCGCGTTCTGGCCGGCCTTGACGCAGGCGTCGATTACATGCTTTCCGGTGGGCTCAACGCCGCCAATATCGGCGATGCCTTTCGGCTTGCCAACCCGCCCGGACTAGACATTTCCTCGGGCGTGGAAAGCGCGCCAGGCGTCAAGGACCCGGCGCTGATCGAACAGTTTTTCCGGGCCGTCAGAGCCGCGCGGGATACCCGCGCAGCCTGAAGGATAGAACCCGGAGCATGTCTCGGAAAATAGGAAACCGGTTTTCCGACAAGGACAAGCTCCAACCAAGAAGTAGGAGATCGGCGATGAACAAGCCGGCGATACCCAATTCCTTCCGCACCGGACCCGACGAGCAGGGCATGTTCGGCATCTTCGGCGGTCGTTTCGTTGCCGAAACGTTGATGCCGCTGATCCTCGACCTCGAGCGGCACTGGAACGAGGTCAAGGACGATCCGGATTTCAAGGCCGAACTGACTGACCTTTCAACCCACTATGCCGGGCGGCCGTCGAAGCTTTATTTCGCCGAAGGCCTGACCAGGCATCTTCGCGAGGTTTCCTCGGCGAAGGGTCTTGGGGGCGGCGCAAAGGTCTATTTCAAGCGCGAGGATTTGAACCACACCGGCTCGCACAAGATCAACAACTGCCTCGGCCAGATCCTGCTGGCCAAGCGCATGGGCAAGAAGCGTATCATCGCCGAGACCGGCGCCGGCCAGCATGGCGTGGCGTCGGCCACCGTGGCGGCGCGTTTCGGCTTCCCGTGTGTCGTCTATATGGGCGCCACCGACGTCGCCCGGCAAAGCCCGAACGTCTTCCGGATGAAGCTGCTCGGTGCCGAGGTGCGGCCGGTGACCGCCGGCCACGGTACGCTGAAGGACGCCATGAACGAAGCTCTTCGGGATTGGGTGACCAATGTCGAGGACACCTATTACCTGATCGGCACGGCCGCCGGCCCGCACCCCTATCCGGAGATGGTGCGCGACTTCCAGTCGGTGATCGGCATTGAGGCGCGCGCCCAGATCCTCGAACAGGAAGGCCGGCTGCCGGACACCATCATCGCCGCCGTCGGCGGCGGCTCGAACGCCATCGGCCTTTTTCACCCGTTCCTCGACGACCGCAGCGTAAAGATCATCGGCATCGAGGCCGGTGGCCGCGGCCTCGACGGCATCGAGCATTGCGCCTCGATGAGTGCCGGCGCGCCCGGCGTGCTGCACGGCAACCGCACCTATCTTCTGCAGAACGCCGACGGGCAGATCATGGACGGGCATTCGATCTCGGCCGGCCTCGACTATCCGGGCGTCGGGCCGGAGCATTCCTGGCTGCGCGACTCGGGCCGCGTCGACTATGTGCCTGTTCTCGATGACGAGGCGCTCGAGGCGTTCCAGCTGACGACGCGCGTCGAAGGCATCATTCCGGCGCTCGAATCCGCCCATGCCATTGCGCATGCGGTGAAGGTCGTGCCCGCCATGGACAAGGACCAGATCGTCATCGTCAACCTGTCCGGCCGCGGCGACAAGGATGTGCATACGGTGGCCAATATGCTGGGCATGGAGATCTGATCATGACCACCCGCATCGACCGACGCATGGCCAAGCTGAAGGCCGAAGGCCGCCCGGCGCTCGTCACCTATTTCATGAGCGGCGACCCGGACTACGACACCGCTTTGTCGATCATGAAGGCGCTGCCCAAAGCGGGCGCCGACATCATCGAAATGGGCATGCCGTTTTCTGATCCGATGGCGGACGGCCCGGCGATCCAGGCGGCCGGCCTGCGCGCGCTGAAAGGCGGCCAGACGCTGGTCAAGACGCTGAAGATGGCTTCGGAATTTCGCGCTACCGACAATGAAACGCCGATCGTTTTGATGGGCTACTACAATCCGATCTACATTCACGGCGTCGACCGCTTTCTCAGGGATGCGCTGGCCAGCGGCATCGACGGGCTGATCGTCGTCGACCTGCCGCCGGAAATGGATGAGGAATTGTGCATTCCGGCGCTGAAGGCCGGCATTAATTTCATCCGGCTGGCGACGCCGACCACCGACGACAAGCGCCTGCCCAAGGTGCTGCAGAACACCTCCGGCTTCGTCTATTACGTGTCGATGACCGGCATCACCGGCTCGGCGCTTGCCGACACCGGCAAGGTGGCGGCGGCGGTCAGGCGCATCAAGAGCCATACCGACCTGCCGGTCTGCGTCGGCTTCGGCGTCAAGACCGCCGAGCAGGCGCGCATCATCGGAGCGTCGGCCGACGGCGTCGTCGTCGGCACCGCGATCGTCAATGCCGTCGCCAATGTTCTGGGGCCGAAGGGCGAAAAGACCGCCGACCCGGCCGAGGCGGTCGCCACGTTGGTCAGCGGGCTTTCGCAAGGCGTGCGCGCAGCCCGCCTTGCTGCCGCCGAATAACTGTCCTACCTCTTCGTCAGGACAGGAGCCGAAGCGATGAACTGGATCACCAACTACGTTCGCCCGAAGATCAATTCGATGCTCGGCCGGCGCACCGACATGCCTGAGAATCTCTGGATCAAGGATCCGGAGACCGGCGAGATGGTCTTCCACAAGGATCTGGAGCAGAACCAGTTCGTCATCCCGTCCTCCGGCCATCACATGAAGATCTCGGCCAAGGAGCGGCTGAGATTCTTCTTCGACGACGGCAAGTACGAGATGCTCGAAAACCCCAAGGTGGTGCAGGATCCGCTGAAATTCCGCGACGAGAAGCGCTACACCGACCGGCTGAAGGACGCCAAGGCCAAGACCGGGCTGGAGGACGCGATCATCAATGCGCTGGGGACCGTCGAGGGCCTGCCGGTGGTGGTGACTGTGCAGGACTTCGCCTTCATGGGTGGCTCGCTCGGCATGGCCGCCGGCGACGCCATCATTCGTGGCTTCGAGGTCGCAGTGCAACGCAAGCGGCCGCTGATCCTGTTCGCGGCATCCGGTGGCGCGCGCATGCAGGAAGGCATCCTGTCGCTCATGCAATTGCCGAGAACCACGATCGGCGTCGATCGACTGAAGGAGGCCGGTCTTCCCTATATTGTCGTCCTGACCAACCCGACCACCGGCGGCGTCACCGCCTCTTACGCCATGCTGGGCGACGTGCACATCGCAGAGCCCGGCGCGCTGATCGGCTTTGCCGGGCCGCGCGTCATCGAGCAGACCATCAGGGAAAAGCTGCCCGACGGCTTCCAGCGCTCCGAGTATCTGATGGAGCACGGCATAGTCGATATGGTGGTGTCGCGGCTGGAGATGCGCCAGACGATCGCTCGGCTCCTGAAAATGCTGCTCAAGCTGCCGGAAGAAGAAAAGCCGCTGGAGCCGGAAATCCTGCCGCCGATGGCGCTGCCGGGGGAAGCACGCCCGCAAGCCTGACGCGACATCCGTCGTCGCGAATCGCGATTGCGCGCCATCTGTGGCGCTGTAGCATCTTGATTTCGCGCATGATCCTTTCCGAAAATCGATTTTCGATTTTCGGGGTCATGCGCTAGGATTCTCCCATGACCACGCTTGCTGCCGACCGCGAAATCGAAAGCCTGATGTCGCTTCATCCGAAGGGCTTCGATCTTTCGCTCGACCGCATTTCGCGGCTGCTGGAGCGGCTTGGCAATCCGCAGGACCATCTGCCGCCGGTCATCCACATCGCCGGCACCAACGGCAAGGGCTCCTGCGCCGCGTTTTCGCGGGCGCTGCTCGAAGCGACCGGCCACCGCGTCCATGTCCACACATCGCCACATCTGGTGAACTGGCATGAGCGCTACCGGCTGGCCGCCGATGGCGGCGGCAGGCTGGTCGAGGACAAGGTCTTCGCCGACGCCATCGCCCGCGTCGCCAAAGCCAATGAAGGCCAGAAGATCACCGTCTTCGAAATCCTCACCGCCGTCACCTTTCTGCTGTTTTCCGAACATCCGGCAGATGCCGTCATCATCGAGGTCGGTCTCGGCGGCCGCTTCGACGCCACCAATGTCATCAGCGAGCCGGCGGTGTCGGTGATCATGCCGGTCTCGCTCGACCACGAATCCTATCTCGGCGACCGTGTCGAACTGATCGCCGCCGAAAAGGCCGGCATCATCAAAGCCGGTTGCCCGGTGGTCATCGGCGCGCAGGAAAGCGAGACGGCGCTGCAGGTGCTTATCGAAACCGCCGAGCGGCTCGACTGTCCCGCCTTCGTCTATGGCCAGGATTTCCTCGCCCTCGAGGAAAACGGCCGGATGGTCTATCAGGACGAAGACGGGCTGATGGACCTGTCGCCACCGCGCCTGCCCGGGCGCCACCAGTTCGCCAATGCGGCGGCGGCGATTGCGGCGGTCAAGGCGGCGGGCTTCGAGATCAGCCATCGCGTCGCCGACAAGGCGATGGCCAATGTCACCTGGCCGGGGCGGATGCAAAAATTGCCGCAAGGCAGGCTGACGGAACTGGCGCCAAAGGGCGCCGACATCTGGCTCGACGGCGGCCACAATCCAGGCGCCGGCGTGGTCGTCGCCGAGGCATTGGCCGAGCAGGAGGAAAAAAACCCGCGGCCGCTGTTTCTGATTTCCGGCATGATCAACACCAAGGACCAGAGCGGCTATTTCCGCGCCTTCAAGGGCCTGGTGCGGCATGTCTACACGGTGCCAGTGAGCCTCAGCGAGGCCAGCGTGCCGAATGACGAACTGGCGATCCGCGCCGTCGAGGCCGGCCTGTCGGCCGAACCGGTGAGCTCCGTCGCCAATGCGCTGATGCTGCTGCGCGACACGTGGGACGGACCGCCGCCGCGCATCCTGATCAGCGGCTCGCTCTATCTGGCCGGCGCGGTGCTGGCCGAAAACGGCACGCCGCCGGTTTGAGGCGCGTGTTCACCAGGGCACGATGACGCCGGACTTCGTCAGATCACCGCGAGGAGCCAGTCATGATCAAGGTAAAGCAGCTCGCTCACGTTTGCATCTTCGCGGATGACCTCGAAGCGACGCGAAGCTTCTATCGGGACGTCCTCGGCATGGACACCCAGTTCAACTTCCTGCGCGACGGCAAGATTTTTGGTTTCTACCTCAATTGCGGCAGCCGCAGCCACATCGAGGTGTTCCAGAAAGATGGGGCCAGCTATAGCGACTTGAACCAGATCAACCACTTCTGCCTCGAAGTGGAAGACATTGACGCCGCGATCGCCCATGTAAGGTCGAAAGGCGTTGATATCACTTCAAAGAAACACGCGTGCGATGATACCTACCAGGCATGGGTTCGCGGTCCTAACGACGTGAAGATAGAACTGTTTGAATATACCGAGAAAAGTGCACAGTTCGTCGGAGGCGATCGTATCGCGGATTGGTAACCGCGCCTCCAGCCTACGGCGGGCCTGAGCCGCTTTAGGGTGTGTTGATATTCAGGTGATGCCGGCCTGCAAATGGCGGCTTCCTGCGCTTCCGGTGCTCACGTACCCAAAAGTACGCTCCGCCCCGGTTCTCGGAACCCACCATTTTCGACTCGGCCTGACCTGAATCTCAACACACCCTAGTGTCCTGATCGCGTAATTCGTGCGATTATTGCGTTGATTCGATTGAAGATGCAATGCATGGCACGAGTTGCTGCAACCATCGACTTGAGCGCTGATGAACGCAAGGAGCTTGAAGGTCTGTCGCGCCGGCGGCGAACGGCGCAAGGTCTGGCGCAGCGGGCAGAGATTGTTTTGTTGGCGGCCGAGGGGCTTGAGAACAAGGTGATCGCGCAGCGCGTCGGGGCGGTTGAGAACACGGTCGGCAAGTGGCGACGCCGCTTTGCCCAAGATCGGCTGGTTGGCCTCTAGGATGAGCCGCGGCCGGGTCGGCCACGAGAGATCGGCGATGATGCGATTGCCGAGACGATCCGCCTGACACTGGAGGCGACACCACGCGAAGCCACGCATTGGAGCCTGCGCTCGATGGCGCGCGCGGTCGACCATGCGCCATCGACGATCCATCGGATATGGAAAGCCTTCGGCCTTCAGCCGCACCGCGCAGAAAGCTTCAAGTTGTCGAGCGATCCTTTGTTTGTCGAGAAGGTGCGCGACATCGTCGGCCTCTACATGGCACCGCCCGAACACGCGCTGGTCCTGTGCGTGGACGAGAAGAGCCAGATCCAGGCGCTCGATCGCACCCAACCGGTGCTGCCGATGCGGCCCGGCCAGATCGAGCGGCGCAGCCATGATTACAAGCGCCACGGCGTGACGTCGCTGTTCGCAGCGCTCGATATCGCCACCGGACGCATCATCGGCAAATGCTATCCGCGCCACCGCTCTACGGAGTTCCGCCGCTTCCTCGACGAGATCGAAGCGGCGGTTCCTGAAGATCTCGACATTCATTTGGTCATGGACAACTACGCCACGCACAAGACGCAACCCATCCGCAACTGGTTCGCCAAGCGACCCCGCTGGCACGTCCACCTAACACCCACCAGCGCGTCCTGGATCAATCAGGTCGAGCGCTTCTTCGCCGATCTCACTGACAAGCAGATCAGGCGCGGCGTTCACCGCTCAACCGGAGAACTCGAAGCCGCCATCCACGCCTACATCGATGCTGTCAACGCCGACCCGAAGCCCTTCAGATGGACAAAGTCCGCTGCCGACATTCTCGCCTCGATCGAACGCTTCTGCCTCGCAACCCTCAAAACTGGCGACCAACAGGCTAAAATCGTCAGAACTTCGGAATCAGGACACTAGGTGAATTACTTCAGCTCGATCTCGATGAAGGCATATTCGCCCTCATTGGCATTGATGACGTCATGCTCCACGCCCTCCTTGCGGAAATAGGGCGCCCCCTTCTTCATTTCGGCGAAGGATTCGCCGTCCTTGGTCAGGAGCTTGAGCTTGCCGTCCATCAGCGGCACGATGACATAATCGTGGCCATGACGGTGCCAGCCGGTGTTGTCGCCTGGGGCGAAGCGGTATTCGGTGACGATGACGCGCTCATTGTCGATGAAGACGGTGGCCTTGGCGGATCCGGTCATGTCGTTCTCCTGCTTTAAGCCAGACAAGAGCATGAGGCGGCAAGTGGCGAGTGCCAGGGCGGACCAGCGCATGACCCAGAAAATCGGATTCGATTTTCTGGGTCATGCGCAAGATCAAGTGCTGGAGATGACGCCACGAAAAAGCCCGGCGCGAGGCCGGGCTTGTCTGCGAAATTTCAGCCGGTTCAGGCGAGATTGCCGTTGATCCAGTGCGACAGCGCCGTCTTCGGCGCGGCGCCGACCTTCATGTCGGCCATTTCGCCGCCCTTGAAGATCATCAGCGTCGGGATCGAGCGCACGCCGAACTGCGCGGCCAGCTCGGGATTCTCGTCGATGTTGAGCTTGGCGATCTTGACCTTGCTGCCGAGTTCGACAGCGATGTCTTCCAGCGCCGGCGCGATCATCTTACACGGGCCGCACCATTCCGCCCAGAAGTCGACCACGACCGGCTCCTTGGCATCAAGTACGTCGGTCTGGAAATTGCTCTTGTCGACCTTGACGGTGGCCATGCGAAAATCCTTTCGAGAGTTATTGTCGCACCAAATGTGGTGGTGGTCGCGCCCTTCTTCAAGCAATTGTTGTGTCACGCTCGCGTGAGTCGGGCAAGGGCGTCGTCCATGACCGCTAGCGGCAGCTCGATCAATCGCGGCGCTTCAGTGAACAGCAGCGCCGCCGAGACCTCATGCTCGGGATAAAGCGGCTGGAGCAGCGCGCGATAGAGCGCGAGCTGCAGGACATAGGCCGGTGGGACGTCCGACAGGGTTGCAGGCGCCGGCCGGTTGGTCTTGTAGTCGACGATCGACACCTTGCCTGATGTGACCGCCAGCCGGTCGATCTTGCCGGAGATCGAGCGCAGCTTGCCCTTGACCTCCAGGCTGCCCATGATCGCGACTTCGGCGCGTGAATTCGACGCAAACAGCTGATCGAAACGGCTGTCGGCAAGGATCGCCGCCACCGAGGCCAAGGCCTTGTCGCGCTTGGTTTCAGGCCATTGCGCGCCGGCGCGCCTGAGATAGCGTTCCGCGGCATCGCGGCGTTCCGCCTCCGCAATGCCGGGCAGCATCTGCAGCAATTTGTGCAGCGCCAGCCCTCGCATTACGGCAAAGCCAGGCTCCGCCTCGGTGTCCAGCACCGGCGAGCCGGTGTCGATCACCGCTTGCTTGGCCTCGTCGATCAGCGCCGAGGCGCCGGACGGCGACAGCGGTCGCGGCAGGTCCTCGAAGGGCGGCAAGGGCTGGAACAGGGTGTTTGGCAACGGCTCCAACTGTTGCGCCTGCCGCGCCTCTTCGGTGGCCGCGTGTGCGACCGGCGGCAGTTTTGTCGCGTGAAAGCGATGCACGGTCTCGCCGGTGGCCGGGTGCTGCCGCTCCGTGCTTTCGGGGGCGCCGACCAGCGCGCGACTGACGATCGAATGCCAGGTGCCGGCGTTCGGCGCCCGCTTGCCGTGATAGCCGCAGACAATCAGCCGGTCCTCGGCACGAGTCATGCCGACATAGAGCAGCCGGCGGTATTCGTCGTCGGCCAATTCGCGGGCGCGGACCGAAGCGGCCCGCGAAAATCCATTGGCGACATCGCTGGCCGAGCGCCAGAGATAGCCCTTGCCGTCCCAATGGTCGCCCGAGCCATCGAACGGCATCAGCCTTGGCAGATGCTGGTCGCTGAACGGGGCGGAACCGCCATCGACCAGGAACACGACAGGCGCCTCCAGGCCCTTGGCGGCATGCACGGTCATGACGCGAACCTCGTCGCGGGTCTGGTCCATTTCGCGTTTGATCTCGGGGCCGGCATTTTCCAGCGTCGACAGGAAGGATTCCAGTCCTGGCAGGCCGCTCCGCTCCTCGGCCAGGCAGAAGCTCAGGAACTCGTCGAGGATGTCGCCGGCCTCCGGCCCGAGCCGCGCGATCATTTTCTTGCGCAGGCCGTCGCGGCCGAGAGCCCCGGCATAGAATTCGAATACCGGCTTGAATGCGGCTTCATCAGACCATGTGTCGAGTTGGGCAACGATTGCGGCCAAGGCGGCGCTTTCGCCGGCTTGCTGCCTGAGCGAAGCGATCAACGAGAGGCCTGACGGCCGCTCGCCGGCGAGCGCGAAAAGCATCTCTTCCGAAACATCGAAAACCGGGCTGCGCAGCACGGCGGCAAGCGACAGATCGTCCTCAGGCTGGATGAGAAAATGGCCGAGCGCGATCAGGTCCTTAACCGCGATATGACCGGGCAGGCTGAGCCGGTCGGCGCCTGCGACCGGTATGCCGCGGCGCTTCAGCGCGCGTGTCAGCGCATGGACGAAGCGATCGCGCTTGCGCACCAGCACCAGCACGTCGCCGGGCCGAAGCTTCTTGCCGCGGCCTTCGACGATCTCGCCGGCGCCGATCCAGCCGGCAACGGTCGCCGCCACGTTTTCGGCAACACGCACCGCCGGCGCATGGGCGTGGTCGACGGCTTGCGTCCAGTCGTCGGGCTCGTCGACGACGTCGGCACCGATCGACGGCCAGACCTCGACATAGCCCGGCGCATCGGTGCGGATCGCCTTGTGGTTCAGCGGGTCGGGATCGTGGCTGATGCCGCGCCGCACGACCGGGTCGGCAAAGACACGGTCCACCGCCGCAAGCACGTCGTCGGTCGAGCGGAAAGACCAGGTCAGCTTGAGATCGGCGAAGGCGGCATTGGCGTCGCGCACCTTTCCGGAAAACAGCAGCCTTGAGTCGGCGAAGGAGTCGGGCGCTGCTCCTTGAAAGGAATAGATCGACTGCTTTTCATCGCCGACGGCAAACACCGTGCGGTGGACCGTGTCGCGCGCGCCGAGCCCGGCAAAGAATTCCTCGGCCAGCCGCTTCACCACCGCCCACTGGTCGGGACTGGTGTCCTGCGCCTCGTCGAGCAGGATATGGTCGATGCCCTGGTCGAGCTTGTATTGCACCCAAGGGCCGGCGTCGGGCCGCGCCAGAAGATCGACCGTTCGGGTAATGAGGTCATTGAAGTCGAGAAAGCCACGGGCACGCTTCAAGTGCTCGTACCGGGCGATCAGCCAGTCGGCGATGGTCAGCGCGGCACGTGTGCCCTCCAGCATCCTGAACAAGGCCAGCCGGTCGGAGATTTCGAGGATGGCATCGGCCGCTAAGAGATAGCGCTCGGCAAGATCCGGCAGCCGGTCGAGCAACGCCTTCTTGAACGTCTTTGCTGGCTCATAAGGCTCGCCATCCGCCCGCAGGAAGGCTTTTGCCAGCAATTGCAGCCGGCGAACCGGATCATTCTCGGCGAAGGCAAGTTGGGCGTAGGGCAGCAAATTGTTCAACACCATACGGGCATCGGCGGCCTCGGCAGCGCCGGCAAAGGTGATGAAATAGTCCGGCAGGAAGCCCGGCAGCGGCCAGACGGACGCCGCCAGGCTTTCGGCGGTCTGGCCGGAGCGAAACTTGAACTCGTCGAACAGCGCCCGGAAGCCATCGCCGCCGGCCGCGCTGATGAAGGCGCGCAAGCCGTCGCGCTTGCGCACGATCTCGGCCAGCAATGCGTCGAGCCCATGTTCGCCGCCGCGCTCCAGAATGGTGGCGAAAGCCTCGGCCAGCCCCGCATCGCCGGCCGCCGTGCCCGAGATCATGTCGCGGCGGGCGGCGGCGAAGAGCGACGCCTCCATCTGCGGATCGAGCATTTCGAAATGAGCCGGTATGTTGGCTTCCAGCGGAAACTGCTGCAGCACCGATTCGCAGAAGGCGTGGATGGTCTGGATCTTCAGCCCGCCCGGTGTCTCCAGCGCCTCGGCGAACAGCCGGCGCGCGCGGCGCAGGGTTTCGCGATCGGGCTGGCGACCGTCCAGCGCTTCTATCCTTGCCGCCAGTTCGACGTCGCCAAGCGCTGTCCATTCCGACAATGTCGAAAACACCCGGTTCGACATGTTGGCGGCGGCGGCGCGGGTATAGGTCAGGCACAGGATCTTCGACGGATCGGTGCCACGCAGCAGAAGACGGATGACGCGCTGGGCCAGCACATGGGTCTTGCCCGATCCGGCATTGGCCGACACCCAGGCGGAATTTTGCGGGTCGGAGGCGCTTGCCTGGCTGGCGGCGGTATCGGTCGGGATGGGATAGGCCTTCTTCATGCCTCCCCTCCGTCGTCGTCGGCGTCGCCGCCAGCAGACCATTCGAGCACCCGGGCGAGATGGTCGTAGTCGCCATCGGTCTCGCCCTCACGGAACGGCAGCGCCCGCGACAAATAGCCGGTCGTCGGGTCGGCATAGTGGATCAGCAGTTTTTCGAGCCGCGCCCAGGCCTCCTCGGCAAGATCGGTGGCAGTTCGCGGCTTGCGGTTGTATTCGAGGATGGATTCCTCGAATACCTCGCCATTCGGCTTCAGCCTGATGAAGGCCAGCTGCGACGGCTCGCGCGCGCCAAGCCCCTTGAAGGCGCCGCGCCTGAGCAGCGCGCCCTCGAGCGCCAGTTGCGGCGAAAGCAGCGTATGGGCCTGCGCCTTCGACGGCGACGAGCCGGTCTTGTAGTCCAGGATGTCGGCCATGCCGCCGGCCAGGAGATCGACGCGATCGGCATAGCCGGACAGCGTCACGCCGGACTGGCCGACGCCGGTTTTTTCGGCGCGCTCCTCCGCGTGGCGCCGTGTCACGGCGAAGGCGCGGCCGCGCTCCCATTCGACGATGCCGGCGGCGAGCTTTTCGAAGCGCGGCCACCACACCGCCTCGACATCGGAAGGAAGGGGCGCCTCGGCAAAGCATGCGCGGCCGGCGGCGATGAGAGCGTCCAGCGCCTCCGGCACAAGCGGATCGGCCACGGTCCGCGAAAAAAGATGCAGGATGGCGTGGAACAGCGTACCGCGCTCGGCGGCGCCCGGATCGCGGATGACGGGATCGAGCGGCATCAGGCCGAGGATCCTCCTGGCATAGACCGCGTAAGGGTCGCGGCGCAGCGTCTCGATTTCGGTGACGGAGAAATGCTGAGGCCGCACAGTCAGCGGCGGCTTCGGCTGCGGTCGCGGCGCGAAGTCTCTTCTTTCGCCGGCATCGAGCGCACGGGCCCAGGACAGGAATTCATCGCCACGCCGGCGAAGCACCGCCGCATGGTCCTTGCCGATGAAGGTCAGGAGGCGCTGCAGCCAGCGCGACGGCACCGCCGGCGCGTCGCCCGAGCGGGCGGAGCGCGCCAGCACCACGTTCTTCGCGCCCATCGCCATCTGGAAATCATGGGCGGCCAAGCCGATGCGCCGTTCGGGCGGTTCGAGATCGATGCCGGTCTTCATCAGCCGCGACATGAAGCGGTCGCTTTCCGGCTTGCGCGGCCACACGCCCTCGTTGAGCCCGCCAATGACCAGCGTGTCGACGTTCTGCAACCGGGCTTCCAGCGCACCCCAGATGGCGATGTTCCTGTCGGTGCCTTGTGCCGGCTTGACGGTTTCGGGCGCGATCAGCGCCTCCATCACGTCAGGCCATTCGTCCGCCGCGAAGGAGAACGACGCCGAGGCAGCGACCAGCCCGCGCAAGAGCTCGGCGAGCTTTTCACCGGCGTCGCCGGCATAGAGCTCGCTCAGGCTGCCATCCGCGGTGCGGCCAAGACTTTCGAGCGCGACGACACTGGCGCGGGTCAATTCGGCAAGATCGGTTTCGGCTTGACTGCGAAAGGCGATCAGCGGCGCCAGCGCGGCGGCAAGCTGGATGAGCAATTCGCGGGCGCCCTCGATGTTTCGCACAGTCAGGCGGGAAAACCAGAACGGCGCGCGGGCATCGCCCAGGCTGGTGAGACGGATCTCGAAGAGCTCAGGCAGCGATGCAATGTCGGGGCGGCCGGTGCCGCCGCGCAGCGCCACCAGTTCGATGATCTCCGCCGCATGACGGACGCTTGCGCGTTCCAGGCCGAGGCCAAGCAGCGGGTGCTTGAGCAGCGACAGCAGGGCGACCGGATCGCCGGGCCGGAACGCGGCCTGAAGCGCCAGCCTGAGCAGGCCAGCGGCAGGCGTGTTGATGAGCGGGGTGCCGCCCGAATCGTCGGCGACGACACCAAACCGCAAGAGCTCGACTGAGACGCGCCGCGCCAGGGCGCGGTCGCCGGTGACGAGTGCGGCGCGCTGGCCGGGCTGTTCGACGGCTCGTTTGAGCGCGACGGCGATCGCCACAGCTTCGTCGCGCTCGCCGGCGGCTTCGAGAAGCGTCACGTCGGCGAAGGCGTCGGTGATATCGCCGGCCGTAAAGCGGGCGCGCGTCTCGGCCCACAGCTCAGTGGTTTCGGCAGGCCGCAGCGCCTCGCCGACAAGTGCGGCGCGCAACGTGAGCGGCGTTTCGGCAACGGCGATCTCCTCGACATCGCCGCGCAGCACGCCGATCTTGCCGATCAGTTTTGCCAGGCCGTATTGCGGATGGCCGAGCAAGGCCGGCCGCGCGCCGGGCGCCGCAATTGCCTGGAATGACGGCTCATCCAGCATCAGGTCGAGGCCGGGCAGCACGACCGCGCCGCTGGGCAGACCGGCGATCACCGCAAGCAGTTCGGCGGTGGCGGGAATAGACCCGGTGGAGCCGGCGGCGATCACCGGTCCGGCCGGCGGATTGCGCTTCAGCCGTGCTGCTTCCAGCCTTATCAGCGCATTGCGATGCGCGGCCGGGTTGGAGCGATTGCGTTCCTCGAGGAGGTTGGGCCAGTTTTCGGTGACGATGCTCAGGAAATCGAGCGTCACTTGCCACCAGCCGGCGAGGTTGCCGGTCACCAGATCGGCGAGCTTGGTCCAGTCCGTACCTTCCGTCTCGATCTCGTCCATCAGCCGGGTCAGGTCGCGCGCCAGCCAGATGGCGTCGGCGGCGGAGGCCGGCACGACGATCTCTTCGTCGAAAAGTGCCGCGACATGCGCCGGCAGGCGGCGTTTCCAGGCGCGGACCAGCGGCGCCAGCAGCAGCAGGCGCTCGATCGCGGCGATCGGCGGTGCGAGCTCGATGGCGGCCGACGCGTCGGCCCCGAATGAAGCTTCGTCCTCGTCGAACTCGCCGAGCGGGCGGATGACCGGCAGGATCGCCGAGCGGCCGCCCAGACGGTCGACGAATACGCCGCGCAGCGCCCGTGCGGCGCGGCGCGTCGGCACGTAGATGGTGGCGTCGGCCAGCTCCAGCGGGTCGCCATCGAAGCGGAAACCGGAAATGAGGCGCCCTGACAGCAGGGCCTCGGCCAGCGTCGGCAGAAACGGCGCTCCGGGCGGGATCGAGAAAACGCGGCGGGAGCCGCTCATTTCAGCTCGGTGAGAGCGCTGGTCAACTCGGTAAGAGTGCCGGGCGACTCAGCAAGAGCGGTGGCAACGACCGCTTCCGCAAGCGGAATGGCGTCGGGCGTGCCGACGGTGATCCAATGGCCGTGCATCACCATGCCGTACAGGCGGCCGGCTGCGATGGCCGCATCGAAATAGGCGTTGAGGGAGTGTGGGCCGGCCGGCGCATCCTTGAAAAGCTTTGGGTGGACGATCGCTGCACCGGCATAGATCAGGCCTGTCGGGTCGCCTTTCGAACGCCGCAAGGCGCCGGACGGCAACATCAGGAAATCGGAGCCGCCGCTGTGTCCGGTTGCTGACTGG
Organism: Mesorhizobium sp. WSM4807; assembly: GCF_055811615.1. Taxonomy (NCBI): domain Bacteria; kingdom Pseudomonadati; phylum Pseudomonadota; class Alphaproteobacteria; order Hyphomicrobiales; family Phyllobacteriaceae; genus Mesorhizobium; species Mesorhizobium sp. WSM4807. The sequence goes on along the minus strand of NZ_JBVVQY010000001.1, from coordinate 70,788 downwards.
GGGTCCGCGAGCATCAGCAGAATATCCATTTTCGCCGCGTCCCATGAAAGGGCGAGGCGGGCAAGGTTGGGCACGCCGCTATCGATCCAGAAGGTGTCGGCATTGACGATGTAAAAGGGAGCCCCTCCCAGTTCCGGCAAAGCATGGACGATACCGCCGGCGGAATCGAGCAGTCTTTCGCTTTCGTCGGAAATGACGACGCGCGGCGCGCGGCGCGCGGCGACGTGGGCGACGATCTGCTCGGGAAAATAATGGACGTTGACCATGGCCTTGTCGACGCCGGCACGAGCCAGGCTGTCCAGACTCCAGTCGAGCAATGTCTTGCCTGATATCTTGACCAGCGGTTTCGGCATTGTGTCGGTGATTGGCCGCATGCGCTTTCCGAGCCCGGCGGCAAGCACCATTGCGGTTTTGAGGCGTGTCGTCACAGCGACCGTTCCTCCAGTAGGCCGTGGGCGGTATAGAAATCCCGCAAGCTGGCCAGCCCGGGATGCGCCAGCGCCCGCCGGAGATAATCGCGAATGCGCGGCAGGTGTTTCAGATAATAGGGCTTGCCGTCGCGCTTTTCGAGCCGGACGAAAATGCCGAGAATCTTCGAATTGCGCTGCGCCGCCATCGTCGCATAGGTCTCGACGAATTCGTCTTCGTTAAAAACGCCAGCCTTATGGCGCGCGGCGATATAGGCATCGAGCGTCCGCCGCTCGATCTCAGGCGAAATCGTAGCGCGGGCATCCATGGCCAGCGAGGCGAGATCGTAGGCCGAAGGGCCGATCAGCGCGTCCTGGACATCGACGATGCCGAGGCGATCGTGACCGGTACGCTCGCCGCGCCAGATGATGTTGGGCGAATGAAAGTCGCGCAGCATGAGCGTGTATTCGCGTCCCTCCAACCGGTCGAGAACCGCATTCCATTCTTTTGAATAGCCGACGCGCAAGGCATCACTTGCCGGGCCGCCTGACATCGCCGGCACATACCAGTCGAGCAGCAATTCGGCTTCGATCATCATGGCGTCGCGGTCGAAAGGCGGCACGTCGTGAAAGACACCGGGCGCGGCCTCGATGCGATCGGGCCATGCCTTGCCGTGCATCATGGCAAGCAGTTCGGCCGCTGCTGCGTAGCGCTCCGCCACCGGCTGCCCGTGCTGGCCGAGAAATCCCTCCGAGCCCAGATGCTCGACCAGCAGAAAGCCTTGGTCCAGATCCTGCGCGTGGATTTCCGGGGCGCTGACGCCACCGGCCCGCAACGCCCGGTCGATGGCAACGAAGGCCGAGACCGATTGCGCAGTGTGGGCGATCACCGCATAAGGCTTGCCGTCGCGGACCGGCGGCCCGAGCACCAGCCGCGGCGAGTTCATCAGCACGCGCGGCGGCAGGCCGGCCAGCGAGACGATCTCATAGGAGCGGGCCGAGGCGTCGCCGATAAAATAGCGTCTTTGCGCTTCACCCCAGCCAGCTCTTTCGAGAAACTCGCGCATGGCCAGCGATCGCGTCGCTCGCTCGACTGCAGCGCCTTGTCCCGACAATCTCGCCATGCGTCCGTCGTCCTGATGGACCAGTTCGATCAGAACCGAAGTCTTTGGCAAATAGGCCTCTGCCCGTTCCGGCCATTCGACCAGGGCAGCGCCTTGCGCCAGCGCCTCGTCGAAACCCAGTTCGTCCAGTTCGGACGCCGAGGACAGGCGATAGAGGTCGAAATGATGGACGGGAACACGCGCCTCATAGCTCTGGACGAGCGTGAAGGTCGGGCTCGGCACGTCGAGACCGGCATCGTCGGTCATTGCCCTGATCAGCGCCCGCGCCAAACTCGACTTGCCGGCGCCGAGATCGCCTTTGAGCGCCAGCACATCGCCGGGGCGCAGCGACATGGCCAGATCCTCGCCCAGCCTTGCGGTCGCAGCCTCGTCGGCGAGAAAACGCTCCACCACCACGCCTGTCATCGAGCGCGCTACTCGGCCGCCGCGCGGATGCCGGACGGCGTATCCGGAAAGGCACAAATGACGGTGGTGCCCTTGTCCTTGCCGGTCTCAATGCGGACGCTGCCGCCATGCAGCTCGACAAAGCTCTTGACGATCGACAGACCGAGGCCGGCGCCGCGCCGGCGGCCGCCATTGGTGCGCGGTTCGAAACGCCGGAACACCGAATCGAGCAGGTCGGGCGGCATGCCGGGACCATCGTCGTGAACGGAGAATTCCACGCCTTCGGCAAGTGAGCGACAGGCGAGCGTGATGGTGCTCGCCTCCGGAGCGTAGTTCGCGGCATTGCTCAGCAGATTGTAGAGGATCTGGCGGATGCGGATTTCATCGCCGTGGAACGTCTTTGGCGCGGTGGCCGCGTCGATCTTGAGCCTGATCGCATGCTCCTCCAGCCGGTCGGCAACAAGCTCGGCGGCGGCGGCGATGGTCCGGTCGACGTGAACTTCGGAGATGTCGAGCTCCATGATGCCGGCATCCACGGTTGCCAGGTCGAGGATGTCGTTGACGATGGTGAGCAGGACCGCGGAAGACGAGCCGACATGCTCGACATATTCGCGCTGCTTCTGGCTCAATGGCCCGGTCGACGGCAGCGAAAGAAGCTCGGTGAAGCCGATGATGTTGGTCAGCGGCGAGCGCAATTCGTAGGAGACGTGCTGCACGAACTCGTTCTTGAGCTGGTCGGATTTTTCCAGCGCCTCGTTCTTGTCCTTCAGCGCACGCTCGACATTGACGCTGTCGGTGACGTCGACGAAGGTCATCATCACCTGCCCGTTTGGCAGCGGGATCATCGCGTAGCGCAGTACGGTGCCGTTGTTCAGCTCGGTCTGGCCGTGGCGGTCGCGGCGCTCGTCGTCGAAACCGGTGATGGCGGCAACGAACCCGCGCCAGGGGCTGTCGGCGGCGCGCCGGTCGCACAGATCGCGGATCGTGGAGACGTGAACGTTGGGCTTGGCGGCGTCAGCGTCCAGCCCCCAAAGTGCTGCGAATGCCGGGTTCGACAATCTGAGCCTGCCGTCCGGGCCGAACACGGCCACGCCTTCGGCAAGATTGTCGAGCGTCTCGCCCTGGACCCGCACCGCGGTCTGATAGCGGCTTTCAAGGTCCATCTTCTCGGTCAGGTTCTCGAATACCCAGGTCACGCCGCCCTTGGGCTGCGGATTGGCGACGACGCGGATGGTCTTGCCGTCCGGCAGATGCCACCAATGTTCCTGCGACTCGACCGCGCGATAGGCGCCAAGCAGGCTTTCCTTCCAGCGCCGCCATTCGGGCTGCTCGGCGATCTTGCCTTCGCTGCGCAGCCGATCGAGCAATAAGGCGTTGTCGGGAGCGCTGTGCAGGAAGCCGCTGTCGAGACCCCATAGTTTCTGGAACGCCTGGTTGAAAAACCGTAGCTTTTCGTCGGTATCGAAAATCGCCACGGCGGTGTTGAGCTGATCGAGCGTGTCGGCGTGGCTCCGCACGGTCCGCTCATATTCGTTACGGATGGTTTCGATGGCGCTGGTGTCGCAGGCAAGACCCGCCGAGCCGTCGGCGCCAGCGAAGTCGGTCACGGCGAACATGCGGCGGTCGCCTTCGATCACGGTGGAAAGCGCCTGCTCGAAGACGGGACGCGACTTGTGCTGCGCAGCGATTGCTTCGCGCGCCTGGCCACCCAGGAATTCCTTCGCGTCGCGAACCGCAGCTTCGGCGTTTTCCGCCTCGACCGCCTTGGCATAGGCGCGGTTGACCCATTTCAGCCGCCCGTTCGCCGTGCGCAGCCATGCTGGCATGCTGAGTGCGTTGAGAAGGCCGAGCATGGTGTCATAGTCGGCGGCGAGACGCTGGTTCTCGATTTTCAGCCTGGCCTCGCTTCGCTGCGTTTCTGAAAGCGAGACGAAGCGGACGACCACGTGTGCTGCGCTCTTGCGCCCGTGCACTTCGAGCGGCGCACCGGCCTGCGATTCGATGACGAGATCGAACGGTTTCGCCTTTTCCCGCAGTCCCGCCACGGCATTTTCGAGCGCCGCCGCTGAGCGCGGCATCAGCCAACGGCCGAAGGCCAGGAAGGCGGCACGGTCTTCCGGAGCGCCGCTTTCAACCGGCAATGTCCCGACGAGCTCGGGTTTTTTGTTTTCCGAGGCCCATACGACGACACGCTGGCCGCGCAGGTTGAGCAGCGCCTCGGAGCGCTGCAGCGCAGCGTTGACGTCGGCCAGGCGGGCTCTGAGTTCGACATTCTGCGCCGAGGTGCGCGCCCGTTCGCGGATCAGGAAAATGGCCGAGACAAGTGCGGCACCCATGACGCCGACAAACATCGCGAGTTGCATGACCTCGACCGTGCTGACCGACAGCCCGGCTTTGGACGCAGCAGCGGGTCCAGCATGTGCCGAAAGGCCAAGCAGCGGACCGACGAGCGCGGAAGAAGCAAGCAATTTTCCGACGCGGCTGCCAGCGCGCCATAAGAGGCTTCCGCCTCTGGCAGCGGAACCCATGGTCACCGAATCGTTGTGGCCGCCGGAAACGGCCTGTCCCGCGCAAGGCGGGTAATCCCCCGGCATGTCCTGGTCCTCTTCGCCGCCTGAATGCAAGACCGCCCTGATGCGGGTGTCGGCCCTCGTCCCCGGACCCGCGAATCAGCACCATAGCGCTTGCGCGAATCGGCGTGAAGAATCAATCAGCGCAAAAATAAAGCCGGGCGAAAAGTCAATCGCCCGGCATCAATATCTAGTGGTAATTTCCGCTGTGGTTAATAGCGGTAGTGTTCCGGCTTGAACGGTCCCTGCGGGGTCACGCCGATATAGGCGGCCTGTTCGCCGGACAGTTCGGTAAGCCGGGCGCCGAGCTTGTCGAGATGCAGGCGCGCGACCTTTTCATCGAGATGCTTCGGCAGCACATAGACCTGGTTCTGATACTGGCCGGGCTTGGTGTACAGCTCGATCTGGGCCAGCACCTGGTTGGTGAAGGATGCCGACATGACGAAGCTCGGGTGGCCGGTGGCGTTGCCGAGATTGAGCAGGCGACCTTCGGACAAAAGGATCATCCGCTTGCCGTCCGGGAAGGTGATCATGTCGACCTGCGGCTTGATGTTGGTCCACTTCAGGTTGCGCAGCGACGCCACCTGGATCTCGTTATCGAAGTGGCCGATATTGCCGACGATCACCATGTCCTTCATCGCCCGCATGTGATCGATGGTGACGACATCCTTGTTGCCGGTGGTGGTGATGATGATGTCGGCGGTCGGGGCGGCATCTTCGAGCGTGACGACTTCGAAGCCGTCCATCGCCGCCTGCAATGCGCAGATCGGATCGACCTCGGTGACCTTGACGCGGGCGCCGGCGCCCTTGAGCGACGCCGAAGAACCCTTGCCGACGTCGCCATAGCCGCAGACGACCGCAACCTTGCCGGCCATCATCGTGTCGGTGCCGCGGCGAATGCCGTCGACCAGCGATTCCTTGCAGCCATATTTGTTGTCGAATTTCGACTTGGTCACGCTATCGTTGACGTTGATCGCCGGGAACGGCAGCAGGCCCTTCTTCTGCAACTGATAGAGCCGGTTGACGCCGGTGGTGGTCTCTTCGGTGACGCCGCGGATCGCTTCCTTCTGCTTGGTGAAGAAACCGGGCGATGCCGCCATACGCTTCTTGATCTGGGCAAACAGGATTTCTTCCTCCTCGCTGCCCGGATTGGAGAGCACATCCTCGCCGGCTTCGGCACGCGCGCCGATCAGGATGTACATGGTGGCGTCGCCGCCATCGTCGAGGATCATGTTGGAGGTGCCGCCATCGGCCCACTGGAAGATCTTGTCGGTGTAGACCCAGTAGTCCTCGAGCGTCTCGCCCTTGACGGCGAAGACCGGAATGCCGGCCTCGGCGATGGCCGCGGCCGCATGGTCCTGGGTCGAGAAGATGTTGCAGGAGGCCCAGCGGATATCGGCGCCGAGCGCCTTCAGCGTTTCGATCAGCACCGCCGTCTGGATGGTCATGTGCAGCGAACCGGTGATGCGCGCGCCCTTGAGCGGCTGCGCTTTGCCGAATTCTTCGCGGCAGGCCATCAGGCCCGGCATTTCGGTTTCGGCGATCTCGATCTCCTTGCGGCCCCAGCCGGCAAGCGAGATGTCGGCGACCACATAGTCCTTGCTACCCGTCATGGCAGTGCTCCGATCAAGAATTGTTTTCGGGATGCGCCCGCGCCGGAAGGCGCGTCGATGGGCGCGAGTTGCCGGCCTGACTAGCAGATCGTCGGTCGGACGACAATGGGATATAAAGAAATCTTTATCCGTGCATGTCTTCGAGGCGCCTCGGCCCGAAACCGGAATCGATTTTCGGAAGCACGATGCCCAAAGGACGCGCGGTGCTCTGGGCGTCAGGACTCCTCGCCGAAGCGGGAGGCGACCAGTTGCTCCAGTGCGTCGATCACCTGCTCGGCCTCCGGGCCGCTGGCGGTGACGCGGATCGAAAAGCCGGGGCTCGCCGCCAGCATCATGAGGCCCATGATCGAGGTGCCGCCAACCGTGACGCCGTCCTTCTCGACCTGGACGGAGGCGTCGAAGCCGCTGGCGACCTGAACGAACTTCGCCGAGGCGCGGGCATGCAGGCCACGCTGGTTGACGATTGGAAATTCCCGGACGATGTGACCCTTCTTGGCCGACAGCGCGTTCATTTGCTGCTCAGCAGCTGGCTGGCGACATTGATGTATTTGCGGCCGGCCGCCTGCGCCTCGTCCAGCGCTGCGCTCATATTGTCGCCCTTGCGAATGCTGGACAGCTTGATCAGCATCGGCAGGTTCATGCCGGCAATGACTTCGGTACGACCGGATTCCATCACCGAAATGGCGAGATTGGAAGGCGTGCCGCCGAACATATCGGTCAAAACGATGACGCCCGCCCCGGTGTCGACACGGGCAACGGCATCGACGATGTCGCTGCGGCGCTGCTCCATATCGTCATCAGCGCCGATCGCCACGGTCTCGAAACTGTCTTGTGGCCCGACGACGTGTTCCACGGCATGGCGGAATTCGGCGGCCAGTTGACCGTGCGTTACAAGCACGAGTCCGATCATTCTTTGGTGGCTCCCGTCATCGCCGCTTCATAGGCGTTTCATGCTCGCCGGCTATTTCAGGCGGCGGGAGCGCTATCTTGTCGACGCGAGGCGCGTTGACAAGCCCAAAATTGCACCGGCCCAGGCCATTTTGACGCATTGCAGCAAAAAACCGGGAACCGGATTATACGAAAGGCGCAATTGGCAGCCGCGCCATCATGGCCAGCAAGGCGGAGGAGACGTTGCGTTCGGCAAAATCGATTCGTGGCACCAGAACGCCCGCGATCGGTTCACTGACATCTTCCTGGAAGCGGGGCATCTCGCTTGCCGGCACCAGCCGGACATGAAGGTCGATCACGCCGCCGGGCTCGAACGACAATGGCCGCGGACCGAATCCGGGCACCTCGGCGAGGCCGGCGATAGGAGCGGGCACCCGACAGACCAGCCGCCCCGCGTGATCGGCGGCGAGGAGCCTGTCGTCACCGATCAGCCGCGAAAACAATCCATGCCGGCGACAATGATCGACGAGGGCGAGAGCCAGCGTCGTCTTGCCCGAGCCGGACGGTCCCGTGATAAGGACACCACGCTCGCCGATCAGGATCGCCGTGCCGTGAATGTTCTCAGCCTGCACAGTCGGATCAGGCATGATCTTGTCCGAAACCCGGTCCCCACTTTTCGCTGCCGCGGACCCTTTTTTCGGGATCATGCTTTTTGGTTTACGCATGATCTTGTTCCGAAAACCGGTGCCCACTTTTTGGATCATGCTTTTTGGTTTACGCATGATCTCGTCCGAAAACCGGTTCCCACTTTTTCGGGATCATGCGTCAGCCTTCGGCCGGCAGTGTCACGACGAAGCGCGCGCCCTTGATCTCGCCGGGTTTGGTGCCCGGGATGTTCTCGGCGGTCAGCGTGCCGCCATGGGCTTCGACGATCTGCCTGCTGATCGACAGGCCGAGGCCTGAATTCTGGCCGAACGCTTCGCCGGCCGGCCGGTCGGTGTAGAAGCGTTCGAAGATGCGGTCGATGTTGTCGGCCCTTATACCGGGACCATTGTCGTCGACGGTGATGATGTTGACCTTGCCGGCGCGCGCCAGAGATATGGCAATGTGGCCGCGCTCTTCAGGAACGAAGGAGCGGGCATTCTCGATCAGATTGGTGATGACCTGGCCGATCCTCAGATCATGACCGGCGACGAAGTAGCCTTTGACGCCCTGCGGCAGTTTGGAGACCTTGAACTCGATCTCGACCGTCTTCTTGTTGCGCGTCGCCGTGCGCGAAACGTCGACCAGATCCGTGATGAATTTCTTGAGATCCACGGTTCCTGCGTCTTCCCGCGCGAGCTCGGCGTCAAGACGGGAGGCGTCGGAAATGTCGGTGATGAGACGGTCCAGCCGCCTGACGTCGTGCTGGATGATCTCCATCAGCCGGCCGCGCGAGGTGTCGTTCTTGGCCAGCGGCAGGGTCTCCACCGCGCTGCGCAGCGAGGTCAGCGGGTTCTTCAATTCGTGCGAGACATCAGCCGCGAAACTTTCGATCGCCTCGATGCGGGCGTAGAGCGCATTGGTCATGTCGCGCACGGCGATCGACAGATTGCCGATCTCGTCCTGCCGGTCGGAGAAATCAGGGATTTCCTCGCGATTCTTGACGCCGCGCCGCACCCTGACCGCCGCCGCCGACAGCCGGCGCAGCGGGTTGGCGATGGTCGAGGCGAGCAGCATCGACAGGATGGCGGTGACAAGGGCGGCGATGCCGAAGACGCGCAGGATCGCCTTGCGCTCGGCCGCGACGATCTTGTCGATGTCGCCGCCTTCCGTCGACAGCATCAGCACGCCGAGGACGGCGCGGAAGCGCTGGATCGGCACGGCGACCGAAACAATCTGCTCGCCCTGTTCGGAGATCCGCACGATGGTCGACGGGCTGCCGGTAAGCGCCTTGACCACCTCCGGAAATGCAGCGCCGTTGCCGCCCGGCTGTTCATGGTAGACCGGCAGCGCGGTGTTGCGGAAGAAGTCGAAGACAAATTTCTGGATACGTTCCAGAAGATCGGGCTCTTCCTTGTCGGTCGGCGGCAGGTCGTAGCGAAGGATCTGGCCGCGCGAATAAAGATGGCGCGAATCGAGCAGTAGATTGGCGTCGCGGTCATAGATGCGGGCGCGCGTCCGCGTCGGCGAAATCAACCGCCTGAGCACCGGCGCGACGCGCTCCGGATTGATCGGGAAATCCAGATTGTCGAGCTGATCGGAGCCGGGGCCTAGGCTTTCGCCGGCCTGCAGTTCCAGCAGTTTTTCCGGATCGATGCTGATCGAATCGGTCTCAACCGTCGCCGATGCCGCGATCGCGCCGGCGATGATCTCGCCCTGGGTCATCAGGCTCTCGACGCGGGCATCGATCAGCCCGTCGCGAAACGTGTTGAGGTAGAGAATGCCGGTGACCAGGACGGCCAGGCCGGCGAGGTTGAGGAAGAGAATGCGCCGCGTCAGGCTGGAAAAGATATGGTGGCCGAGGAAGCGGCGCATCGGCACCGTGATTCTCGACAGGAATGCCGGCAGAATCCGCGACGGGCGCCGGGCGCCCGTCCGTCTCACTCTCTCTACGTCCACTGCCATCGAATAGCAGCCCCCGCTCAGTCCTGGTTTTGATGCATGTCGTTGTCCCAAAACCGGGACCACTTTTGGGCGACATGCATCAATTCATGCTTCGCGGAACCGATATCCGACTCCGTAAAGGGTTTCGATCATCTCAAAGTCATCATCGACGGCCTTGAACTTCTTGCGAAGCCGCTTGATGTGACTGTCAATGGTGCGGTCATCGACATAGACCTGCTCATCATAGGCCGAATCCATCAGCGCATCACGGCTTTTTACCACACCGGGACGCTGGGCCAGAGAATGCAGGATCAGAAACTCGGTGACGGTAAGCGTCACCGGCTCGCCCTTCCAGGTGCAGGTGTGACGCTCCTGGTCCATGACAAGTTGGCCGCGCTCGAGCGAACGGGCCTGCTGGTTGGGCGTCTTGGCCGACGCTTCGCGGGCGCTGGCACGGCGCAGCACGGCGCGAACCCGCTCGACCAGAAGACGCTGCGAGAAGGGTTTACGGATGAAGTCATCGGCACCCATCTTGAGGCCGAAAAGCTCATCGATCTCGTCGTCCTTGGACGTCAGGAAGATCACCGGCAGGTCGGATTTCTGGCGCATCCGGCGCAGAAGCTCCATGCCGTCCATGCGCGGCATCTTGATGTCGAGGATGGCGAGGTTCGGCGGGCGCGCCGCCAGGCCTTCCAGCGCCGACGCCCCATCCGTGTAGGTTTCGACTCGATATCCCTCCGATTCCAGGGCGATCGACACCGACGTCAGAATGTTGCGGTCGTCGTCGACAAGCGCGATTGTTGCCATTTCAAGTGGCTCCCTCATGAGCTGTCCCTTCTTTGGTCGAGAAGGGGCTTTTGCAGGACAAATTAGGTACAAAATGTGGCACAGGCTTCGTCCGCTGTCACGAGCGGCATGCCGGCGGCCACGATTTCACCTCAACATGGATTGGACTGTTAAGACCGCCAATCCTGTGGGCAACCACCTGACTTTTTGCACATATAAACGATTTAAACAACTTTCAAAATATTTAAATCGATTAATTATTTGATATCATTTGGCTTTTCTGGTTCTCACCGTTACAGTCTCCTTGGTGGGGGCTCCGGAAATTCGCCGGCCAGGATGCTGCAAATCGAAGAAGGAACCCCTCATGTCGGAAGCCGGCAAACGCAATCCCGCATGGGCGATCGATCGGATTGGCCTAACGACTACGGGCGCGGTGCGCTATAATTTCGGGGAGGCCGTCCTTTACGAGGAAGCGGTCCGCCGCGGCGAGGCCCGGCTCACCGCGCATGGCGCGCTCGTCGCCGAGACCGGGCAGCACACCGGCCGCTCGCCCAAGGACAAATTCGTCGTGCGCGACGAGACCACAGGGCCGCATGTATGGTGGGACAACAACAAGGCGATTTCCCCCACCCAGTTCGACACGCTGCTCGCCGATTTTCGCATCCATGCGGCGGACAAGGACCTTTATGTGCAGGACCTGGTCGGCGGCGCTGACGAGGACTTGAAGCTGACGACCAGGGTCGTCACGGAGCTTGCCTGGCACTCCTTGTTTATCCGCAATCTGCTCATTCGCCCGGAAGCCGCCGAGCTCGAGCATTTCGTGCCTGACATGACGATCATCGACCTGCCGTCGTTCCGCGCCGATCCGGTTCGCCACGGCACCCGCACCGAAACGGTGATCGCCGTCGATCTCTCGCGCATGATCGTGCTGATTGGCGGCACCTCCTATGCCGGCGAAATGAAGAAGTCGGTATTCACCGTGCTCAACTATCTGTTGCCGGCGAAGGGCGTGATGCCGATGCATTGCTCGGCCAATGAAGGCACCGGCGGAGATGCGGCGATCTTCTTCGGCCTCTCGGGAACCGGCAAGACGACGCTGTCGGCCGATCCGTCGCGCACGCTGGTCGGCGACGACGAGCACGGCTGGGGTCCGCATGGCATCTTCAATTTCGAAGGCGGCTGCTATGCCAAGACGATAAAGCTTTCGGCCGAAGCCGAGCCGGAGATCTTCGCCACCACCCAACGCTTCGGCACGGTGCTGGAGAATGTGGTGCTCGATGCGGGCCGCGTCCCGGATTTCGACGACGGCAGTCTCACTGAAAACACGCGCTGCGCCTACCCGCTCCACTTCATCCCCAACGCCAGCAAGACGGGCCGCGCCGGTCACCCGAAAAACATCATCATGCTGACCGCCGACGCATTCGGCGTGATGCCGCCCATCGCCCGGCTGACCCCGGCGCAGGCGATGTATCATTTCCTCTCCGGCTATACCGCCAAGGTGGCTGGGACAGAAAAGGGCGTCACCGAACCCGAAGCGACGTTTTCGACCTGTTTCGGCGCGCCGTTCATGCCGCGCCATCCGTCGGAATACGGCAATCTGCTGCGCGAGCTGATCGCTCATCACGGAGTCGATTGCTGGCTGGTCAACACCGGCTGGACCGGCGGCGCCTACGGCACCGGCAAGCGGATGCCGATCAAGGCGACGCGGGCGCTGCTTGCCGCGGCGCTCGACGGCTCGCTGAAAGGGGCCGATTTCCGCACCGACGCCAATTTTGGTTTCGATGTGCCGGTGGCGGTTGCGGGCGTCGACAGCGCCATTCTCGATCCGAGATCGACCTGGGCCGATACCTCAGCCTATGACCTGCAGGCGGCGAGGCTGGTCGGCATGTTTGCCATCAATTTCGAAAAATTCGAACCTCATGTCGACGCCATTGTGCTCGGCGCCGCGCCGCGCATGCGCGAAGCCGCGGAATAATCGCCGGCTGGGTACCCTGCGCATCAAGGCCCGACCCGGGGGATCGGGCCTTTTCTTTTTTCGTCCGCCGCGCCATGACTGCGGCATGAACGCCGACGACAAGATCATCATTGCCGACGATGCGGTGATCCATCCGGATGACCTGCACGAGGACTTCATCCGCTCGTCCGGCCCTGGCGGCCAGAACGTCAACAAGGTGGCGACGGCGGTGCAATTGCGCTTCGATGCGGCGAATGCGCCGGGCCTGTCGGAGCGCGTCCGCGAGCGAACCATAAAGCTGGCCGGCCAGCGCGCCACCAAGGACGGCGTCATCGTCATCGAGGCCGGGCGCTTCCGCACGCAAGAGCAGAACCGAGCGGACGCCCGGGCGCGGCTTGCGGAACTGGTTGCCAAGGCCGCCGAACCGCCGCCACCGCCGCGCAAAAAGACGAGGCCGTCGAAAGGCGCGGTCGAAAGGCGGCTGAAGACCAAGGCTGGGCGCGGCACAATCAAGAAACTGCGCGGCCGGGTGGCCGACGATTAGAGCGACGTGCGATAGGCGACATCGATTGCGCGGTCGAGACGGCTTCCAATTCAAGGTTGCAGGTGGCAAGTTCGCTATTCGCCACAGCAAGGGAGACCACAGATGGGCATGTTTGATTTCGTCAAGGGCGTCGGCAAGAAGCTCGGATTCGGCGACGATGAGCCGGAGCCGACCGCCGATACGCTGAAGAAAGAACTCGATTCGCACGCGCTCGGCACCGACAATGTGGAAGTCGACGTAAAAGGCGATACGGCTGTGCTGAAAGGCGTAGTCAAGGATCAGTCGATCTTCGAAAAGGCGGTTATCGCCGTCGGCAACACGCTCGGCGTGTCCAAGGTGCAGGCGGATGAGTTGCAGGTCGCCGCCCCCGAATCCGGCACACCCGCTGCCCCGGCCAAGGAACCGACCTTCTATACGGTCAAGAAAGGCGACAACCTCTGGAAGATCGCCGAAAAGAGCTACGGCAAGGGCAAGGGTGCGAAGAACACGATCATTTTCGAGGCCAACAAGCCGATGCTGACCCATCCGGACAAGATCTATCCGGGGCAGGTCCTGCGTGTCCCGGATCTCGATCAGGCCTGACCAGTTCGGGCCAGATCGGCAACAGCAATCGACAATGGCGGCTTTCGGGTCGCCGTTTTCATTTGATGGTGGCATTCTGGTTGTTTGCAGACCAACGGATCAAGCGACCATGCTCGTCCTGCCCAAAGGCGTCCGCCACATGCCCGGCTATCTGTCCCGTGCAGTGCAGGAAGCGCTGGTCGAGGATGTGAGACGGGTCGTGCAGGAGGCCCCCCTGTTCGTGCCGGCCATGCCGCGCACCGGCAAGGAGATGAGCGTGCGCATGACCAATTGCGGTTCGCTCGGCTGGGTGACCGATAAGGAGCGCGGCTATCGCTACCAGCCGACGCACCCGGTGACCGGAACGCCCTGGCCGCCGATCCCCGACGTGCTGCTGCAGCTGTGGCGGGACGTGTCTGCCTATCCGCATCCGCCGGAGGCTTGCCTGGTCAATTTCTATTCGCCGGACGCGAAGATGGGCCTTCATCAAGACCGCGACGAGATCGATTTCTCCGCGCCGGTCGTTTCCGTTTCCCTGGGCGACGATTGCCTGTTCAGGGTCGGCCAGAGCACGCGCGAAGGCGGCACCAAATCGTTCAAGCTGAAAAGCGGCGACATCGTCGTGCTTGGTGGCGAAGGCCGCCTCTGTTTTCACGGCGTCGACCGTATTTATCCGTCGACCTCGGCACTGCTGAAGAATGGCGGACGGATCAATCTTACGCTGAGGCGGGTGACCTATCCTGGTTAGGACGGCGGACCTTCAAGTCGCGCCGTATTAAGCATCGGATTTTCGTAAAACCGGCACCCGCTTTGGGTCATGGTCCAGGCCCGCCGCTGAACCGCCGGAAAAGATCCAGCGTTCGAGAACGACAAAGTTGACCACGGGAATGAGAATGCAAGTGAGCAGTATCGGAACTGCGACCGGCAGGCCGAACTGCCCGACGAGGAGCAGCGGAAGAAGATAGGCGATGGCAAGGCCGAATCCGGTCAGCACGGCGAAACGCGGCGCTTCGAATTGATGCGAGCCGGCCGACATGAACGTGAAAAACTTGTGGCCGAGATAGGAGAATATTGCTGCGGCCACGTAGGCGGCGACCGAGGCTGTGGCCGGCGACAGGTATGTTGACCCGGCACTGGTGAAGAGGCTGGCACAAAGCGCGTAGAGCACTGTGGCCGCAAGTCCCACAGAGGTGAATTTGAGAAGCCGGCGCAGAGCAAGTGTTCCGCGCCAGGCGGAAATGTCAGGCCGGCGCATTGCAGGCATATTGATCACCGGCTCCCGACAAATGCTCTGGAATTGGCAATCGAACGGTAGCGGGTACTGCCTAAAGCGCCGTTAACCGCTTCGTTACAGCTTCCTGAGCGCCACTTCCTCGACCAGATGATTGGCGCCCTTGCGCAGGATGAGATCGGCGCGGGCTCGCGTCGGCAGGATGTTCTCGCGCAAATTCTTCAGATTGATGTTGGTCCAAAGGCCTTCGGCGATGGCGCGGGCCGCTGCCTGCGAAAGTTGCGAATAGCGGTGGAAGAAGGAGTCCGGATCGCGGAAGGCGGTCTCGCGCAGCCGCATGAAGCGGGCGATGTACCATTGATGGATCAGCTCCTCTTCGGCATCGATATAGATGGCGAAGTCGAAGAAATCTGACAGGAAAGGCACGATCTTGCCGTCCTTCGGCAGCTTGCCCGGCTGCAGCACGTTGATGCCTTCGAAGATCAATATATCCGGCCGGTCGATAGTCTGGAACTCGCCGGGAACGACGTCGTAGGTCAGGTGCGAATAAACAGGCGCGCGGACATTGCGCTGCGCCGATTTGATGCCCGACAGGAAACGCAGCAATGCGCCGACATCGTAGCTGTCGGGAAAGCCCTTGCGCTCCATCAGATTGTTGCGGCGCAGGATTTCGTTGGGAAGCAGGAAGCCGTCAGTGGTGATCAGATCGACCTTGGGGCTCGACGGCCAGCGCGCCAGCAATTCCTTGAGCACGCGAGCCGTGGTCGATTTGCCGACCGCGACAGAGCCGGCAATGCCGATGATGAAGGGCGTTTTGACGACATCCATCGCGTTGAAGAAGGCCTGGCGCTGCCTGAACAGAAGCTGGCTCGCCTCGACATGGGCCGACAAAAGCCGCGACAGCGAAAGATAGATGCGCTTGACCTCTTCAAGGTCGACCGGGTCGTTGAGCGAACGCAGGCGACGGACCTCGTCCTCGCCGAGCGTCATCGGCGTGTCGGCGCGGAACTGCGACCATTGCTCCGCCGAGAAAAAACGAAAGGGCGAATATTTCTCGGTGGGGGCGAGCTGGTCCATCGAGTTTCCTACCCTCCGCAGCGATCAGCCCCGGTCCTGCCGAGACGCCTTTTCGGCGATGCCCGAACGACCGGTGCGGCGTTCGAGTTCGGTCAGGACATCGGCAAGCGGAATGCCGGCGACGCCCAGAACGACAAGCCAATGATAGATGAGATCGGCGCTTTCCGAAACGAGGGCTTGTCTGTCACCGCCAACGGCCGCGATAACCGTTTCGACCGCCTCTTCGCCGAGCTTCTGCGCCGCCTTGTCGATGCCGCGTGCGAACAGCTTTGCCGTCCACGAATCCGGATCGCCGGAATGCGCGCGTTCCCTGATGATTGTCTCCAGCTCGGAGAGCGAAAACTCAGCCATTGCGCCATCTATCTGCTTGTTTAAGCATGATCTTTTCCGAAAACCGGTTGCCACTTTGCTTTAGAGCCGATCACCTGGGGTGTCCAGTCGCATCGGCAGGCCGGCGCGGGCCATATGCGCCTTGGCTTCGGCAATGCTGTAGGTGCCGAAATGGAAGATCGATGCCGCCAGCACCGCGCCGGCATGGCCGTCGCGAATGCCCTCGACCATGTGATCGAGCGTGCCGACGCCGCCGGAGGCGATGACCGGCGCACGCACGGCGTCGGCGACCGCGCGGGTGAGCGCGATGTCGTAGCCGGCCTTGGTGCCGTCGCGATCCATCGACGTCAGCAGGATCTCGCCGGCGCCGCGATCGACCATCTGCTGAGCGAATTCGACCGCGTCGATGCCGGTCTTCTCACGGCCGCCATGGGTGAAAATCTCCCAACGGTCGGCCTCGCCTTCGGCCGACACTATCTTGGCGTCGATGGCGACGACGATGCACTGGTTGCCGAACTTATCGGCCGCCTCGGCGACGAAATCGGGATTCTTCACCGCCGCCGTATTGATCGATACCTTGTCGGCGCCGGCCAAAAGCAGCTTTCTTATGTCGGCGACCTGGCGCACGCCGCCGCCGACGGTCAGTGGCATGAAGCATTGTTCGGCGGTGCGGGCGACGATGTCGAAGATGGTCTCGCGATTTTCGGACGTAGCGGTGATGTCGAGAAAGCAGAGCTCGTCGGCGCCGGCGGCATCATAGGCCTTGGCTGCCTCGACCGGATCGCCGGCATCGACCAGGTCGACGAAGTTGACGCCCTTGACGACGCGGCCGTTCTTGACGTCGAGACAGGGGATGACGCGGGCTTTCAGCATCAGATCCTTCCAAACGCGGCAAGAAAATCGCCAAGCAATTGCCCGACGACAGGCGGAACCTCGCCCTTGGCGTCAAAGGCAGGATCGTAGGCGGACAGGGTAATGCCGACGATCGGGATCGACTTGGCCAGCTCGCAAACCAGTTGCCGCAGCTGCTCCGGATTTGGACCTCCCGGCCGTGCATAGCGATTCACCTGCAGCACATCCGGATCGTGAACGTCCAGATCCAGATGCAAATGGACTTGGGCCGCGCCGGCCGCCTTGAGCTTTCCGACATTGTCGAGTGCATCGGCCCATTGGGCACGAATGATCGGCAACGTCTCTAGAAGCCCCCTTTCATCGGGGTCGAGGTCGCGTGCATCGACCAGCATGCACCGCGACGGGTCGATCGCCTGAAAGCCGGGAATCGCTGACGTCATCGGGCGCCAGCAGAGCCCCAGCGTCGTTGCCAGCGCCATGCCGTCGAGAAACCCGTAGGCGGACGTCTCGGGCGTATTGAGGTCGCCGTGCTGATCGATCCAGATGATCGAATCTGCGGTATCGCCAGCCACCGCACCGACGGCGGTCAGGCAATTTCCGGCGAGCACGATGGGAAAACGCTCATCGTCGCGCGCCATGTCGACCTTGGTGGCGACTGCCCGACAAACCGCGAAGCCTGTCGCGATTTCGCGCTTCTGGGCATCGCCGACCTCGCCGATGTCCTCGACGATGACATCATGGCCGCGCAAGGCAAGTTCATCGACAAGCCCGCCGGCAATGATGGCGTCGGGGCCCTGGCCAAAGCCGGCGTGGTAAAAGCCGCTGTCATAGGGTGCAAGGATAATCGAGAGTTTCATCGCGCCCTCGCCTTCTCCGATCCTGCCGCCAGGATGGCCAGTGCTTCGGCCGGATCGACACGCCCGTCATATAGCGCGCGGCCGGAGATGGCGCCTTCGAGTTTTTGCGCATCGGGCATGGTCATGCGCACGATGTCGGCGATCGAGGCGAGCCCCCCGGAGGCTATGACCGGGATCGAAACCGCTTCGGCGAGATCGATGGTGGCATGCCAGTTTATGCCGGTCAGCACACCGTCGCGGTCGATGTCGGTGTAGATGATGGCGGCGACGCCGGCGCCCTCGAACTTCCTCGCCAGTTCGATGACGCCGAGGCTCGAGGCCTCTGCCCAGCCCTCGACCGCCACCTTGCCGCCCTTGGCGTCGATGCCGACGGCGATCTTTCCCGGGAACGCCTTGCAGGCCTGCCTGACCAGATCGGGATCGCGCACCGCCACCGTGCCGAGAATGATCCGGGCCAGCCCGCGATCGAGCCAGTCCTCGATCTGCGCCAGGGTGCGGATGCCGCCGCCGAGCTGCACCGGGTTTTTTGTCGCCTTGAGGATGGCGCCGACCGCCGCGCTGTTGACACTCTTGCCCTTGAAGGCGCCGTTGAGGTCGACGACATGCAGCCATTCAAAGCCCTGTTGCTCGAAGGCCCTGGCCTGCGCGCCCGGGTCGTCATTGTAGATCGTCGCGGTCGCCATATCGCCGTGCTTCAGGCGCACGCACTTGCCGTCCTTCAGATCGATAGCCGGGAACAGGATCACTTTCAGGCGCCCTCGACGATCGCGAAATGGCCGGTCGAAGCCGCCAGTCGATTCCGTAGTGCGGTCTGATAGGCCGGCGACTGGTAACAATTCAGCGCTGTCTGGTAAGAGTCGAACTCGACCACAACATGCCTGTCAAATTCCGATCCTTCGGGGTTTGTGACCTCTCCGCCGCGCACGAGATAGCGACCGTCGTAGCGCGAAATGGCGTCACCGATGGCGTCGCGGTAGCGCTGGTAACCCTCGGGGTCAGTCACCGTGAGCATGACCACCCAGTAGCCTTTCTTACTCATGATCCTAGGGCCTCCAGCGTAAGAAATTGGTGATCAGCGCCAGGCCAAGCGCCTGGCTCTTTTCGGGATGGAACTGCGTGCCGGCGAGATTGTCGCTGACAACAGTGGCCGTCACCGGACCACCGTAATCGGCAATCGCCAGCACGTCCTCCGGCTTCTGCGCGTCGAGATGATAGGAATGGACGAAATAGGCGTGCAATCCCTTGGCGCCGGTCGGAATGCCGGAAAACAGCGGGTGCTTGCGCGTGAGCTCGATCGTGTTCCAGCCGATCTGCGGGATCTTCAGCGCAGGATCGGCCGGGGTGATCTCCTTGACGTCCCCGGCGATCCAGCCAAAACCTTTTGTAACGGTCTTTTCCAGGCCCCGCTCCGACATCAGCTGCATGCCGACGCAGATGCCGAGGAACGGCCGCCCCTTGACGGTCGCGACCTCCTCGATCGCTTCCCACATGCCGGCCACAGCGCGCAGCCCGGCCGCGCAATCGGCATAGGCGCCGACGCCGGGCAGGACGATGCGGTCGGCGGTTCTAACACGCTCGGCGTTGGCGGTCAGGTCGATCGCGGCGGCTATACCGGCTTCATGCGCGGCGCGCTCGAAGGCCTTGGTGGCCGAGCGCAGGTTGCCCGAGCCGTAATCGATGATTGCGACCCGCATGTCAGGGTCTTCCCGGAGTGTGGTTCAACCCCAGCGCGATGCCCATATGTGCTGGCCGGGCATGGGCTGGATCCGGGACGATGCGTTGCGCGGGCGCTTGCTCATCCGAATGCGCTTCGGCTTCCAGCACATAGCGCGTATCGGCATCATCGATCCTGTCGGCCGCGACGACGCCCCATTCAAGCCAGCCACGACGGCGCAATGCGGCAATCCGCAAGGCCTGACCTTCCAGACCGACATAGAGCGATACAAGCAGCGACAGCAGGGGGCCAGCGAGCCCAAGGCTCAATCCTTCGGCAAGCATCGAAAGGAGAGCCATGGCGACAAACGTCAGTGCTGCCTCGATCCACAACCGGTGCCAGAGCAACCACAGCGGCGGCACGAGGAAGCCGAGCCAGGAAAACCCATCCCGGACAAAGGCCGTTGTGTCAGGCTTTTTGCCGCGGCCCGGCGGTTCCATCACGACATAGATCGCCATCGCCTATCCCTTCAGAGATCCCTTGGTGGAAGGAACCGCATCCGGCTGGCGCGGGTCGCTTTCAAGCGCGATGCGCAGCGTACGCGCCACCGCCTTGAAGCAGGTCTCGGCGATGTGGTGATTGTTGGCGCCGTAATGGTTGGTGACATGCAGCGTGATGCCGGCATTCTGCGCCAGCGCCTGGAAGAACTCGCGCACCAGTTCGGTGTCGAACGTGCCGATCTTCGGCGACGAGAACGCAACGTTCCAGACAAGGAAAGGACGGCCGGAGACGTCGATCGCCGCGCGCGTCAGCGTCTCGTCCATGGCGAGATCGACCGAGGCATAGCGCATGATGCCGCGCCGCTCGCCCAACGCCTTGGCCAGCGCCTGGCCGAGCGCGATGCCGGTGTCCTCGATCGTGTGGTGGTCGTCTATGTGCAGATCGCCCTTGGCCTTGACCGTCATGTCGATCAGCGAATGGCGCGACAACTGGTCCAGCATGTGGTCGAAGAAGCCGACGCCCGTCGAAATATCGGATTTTCCCGAGCCGTCGACCTGGACCGATACGGAGATGTCGGTTTCCCCAGTCTTGCGGCTGGCGTTGGCGGAACGGGGCGGCATAACCTCATCCTTGTGCAGAGTTCAGACGTTCCAAGCGTTCACGTGCTTGAAAACGAGAGCCTTCTAGCAGCATGATCCGGCGATTGCCAGTTGCCATGCCAAGGGATATCGAGCCTGCGGATGACCGGTTTGCAATCATCGGACCTATGCATACATATGGTCGATCAAGTCACTCGTAACGCGCCAATCGCCTTTTCGGGATCGGTGCTGATCGGAGCAGAAGATGTCGAATGAACTGACCATGCACGCCACGACGATTCTGACCGTGCGCAGGGGCGGCAAGGTGGTGATCGCCGGTGATGGCCAGGTCAGCCTTGGCCAGACGATCATGAAAGGCAACGCCAAGAAGGTGCGCCGCATTGGCAAAAGCGGCAATGTCATTGCCGGTTTCGCCGGTGCCACCGCTGATGCCTTCACGCTTCTGGAGCGGCTCGAGGCCAAGCTCGAACAATATCCGGAGCAATTGACGCGGGCCTGCGTCGAACTCGCCAAGGACTGGCGCACCGACCGCTATCTGCGCCGGCTGGAAGCGATGATGCTGGTTGCCGACAAGTCGGTCTCACTGGCGCTGACCGGCACCGGCGACGTGCTCGAACCCGAACATGGCGTCATGGCCATCGGTTCGGGCGGCAACTACGCGCTGGCCGCGGCGCGCGCGCTGATGGACTCCGACAAGGATGCCGAAGAAATCGCCCGCAAGGCGATGCAGATCGCATCCGACATTTGCGTCTACACCAACAACAACTTTGTCATCGAAACCCTCGATGCCGGCTGAGCCGGCCGCTGGCTATGATCCCGAAAAGTGGAAACCGGTTTTTGCTTCGCTGACCTTCGGTTCGGAGGAGATCATGGCCAAACAAGAAAATAGATATGATTTTCGGCCGGTGACGGAGGCGGACCTGCCGATGATCGCGGCATGGCTGGCCGAGCCGCATGTCGCGGAGTGGTGGGACGATCCCGAGACGGAGATCGCGCAGATCCGCGAACACATCGACAGCATTTCCGTTGAGCCGCTGATCATCGAGCTCGACGGCTCGCCGATCGGGTACATGCAGAGCTACGACCCGCATCTCGAGGATGGCCATCCCTACAGCGACCAGCCGTTCGGCACGCTCGGCATCGATCTGTCGATCGGCAGGCCTGATCTTGTCGGACGCGGCCACGGCTCGGCAATTGTCCGGCAGTTCGTCGAACAGCTGTTCGAAGAAGGGGTGCCGCGTGTCATCATCGACCCGGATCCATCCAACGGACGAGCGATCCGCGCCTATGAAAAGGCCGGTTTCAGAGCTATCGATCGAAGGCAATCGGAATATGGCGACGCCGTGCTGATGGCAATCGACGCAGAAGAAGGTGACGCCGAATAGGGCGACGCCGAAGAGGGGCAGTAACAGCATGAGCACAACCGGCGCCGACAAACCCGTCTCGGCCTATGAAGACAGCTGGCGGATGGGACTTCTGCTCGTCCTCGGCCTGATCATATTCCAGGCCGGAGTCCTTTACGGCATGGGCCGAACCCCGATCTGCACATGCGGCTATGTCAAGCTGTGGCACGGCATCGTGCAGAGTTCGGAGAATTCCCAGCATATTTCCGACTGGTACACATTCTCGCACCTCATCCACGGCTTCCTGTTCTATGCGCTGGCGTGGGCTCTGTTCCCGCGCTCGCCGATCGGGCTCAGGCTGGCATTTGCGGTCGTCATAGAGGGCGGCTGGGAACTTCTCGAGAACAGCCCGTTGATCATCGAGCGCTATCGCGCTGGCACAATTTCCCTGGATTACTACGGCGACAGCATCATCAATTCGGTGGCGGATACGCTGGCGATGGTGCTGGGATTTGTGATGGCGCGCAGGCTTCCTATATGGGTGATCGTGACCCTCGCTCTCATCTTCGAATTCGGTGTCGGCTACATCATCCGGGACAATCTGACACTCAACGTGATCATGCTGCTGCATCCGTTCGAGTCCATCCGGCAGTGGCAAAGTGGAATTTAGTAATATGAGCACATTCTCGCCGCGCGAAATCGTTTCGGAACTCGATCGCTTCATCATCGGCCAGAAGGACGCCAAGCGCGCCGTGGCCATCGCCTTGCGCAACCGCTGGCGCCGCCAGCAGCTCGAAGGCCAGATGCGTGAAGAGGTGATGCCGAAGAACATCCTGATGATCGGCCCGACCGGCGTCGGCAAGACCGAGATCTCGCGCCGCCTGGCACGCCTTGCCGGTGCGCCGTTCGTAAAGGTCGAGGCGACCAAGTTCACCGAGGTCGGCTACGTCGGCCGCGACGTCGAACAGATCATCCGCGACCTGGTCGAGATCGCCATCGGGCTGGTGCGCGAGAAGATGCGCGAGGACGTCAAGGCGCGCGCCCATATCAACGCCGAGGAACGCGTGCTGGAAGCGCTCGTCGGCAAGACGGCGAGCCCGGCCACGCGCGACAGTTTCCGCAAGAAGCTGCGCGACGGCGAACTCGACGACAAGGAGATCGAGATCGAAGTGAGCGACACCGGCACTGGCGGCATGCCCGGTTTCGAGATCCCCGGCATGCCGGGCGCCAATATCGGCGTGTTGAACATCAACGACATGCTGTCGAAAGCGATGGGCGGCCAGAAGACCAAGACGCGCAAAACGACGGTGAAGGAATCCTACGCGGTGCTGGTCGGCGACGAGTCCGACAAGCTGCTCGACCAGGACGAGGTGGTGCGCAGGGCGCTCGAATCGACCGAAAACGACGGCATCGTCTTCCTCGACGAGATTGACAAAATCGCCTCGCGCGAAGGCGGCATGGGCGCCGGTGTTTCCCGCGAAGGCGTGCAGCGCGACCTGCTGCCGCTTGTCGAAGGCACCACGGTCGGCACCAAATACGGACCGGTGAAGACGGATCACATCCTGTTCATCGCATCGGGTGCGTTCCACGTTGCCAAGCCATCCGACCTGCTGCCCGAATTGCAGGGCCGTCTGCCGATCCGCGTCGAGCTGCGTGCGCTGGAGAAGGACGATTTCGTCCGCATCCTGACCGAGACCGAGGCCAGCCTGATCAAGCAGTACATCGCGCTGATGAAGACCGAGGGCGTCGATCTCGTCTTCACCGACGACGCCATCGATTCGCTGGCCGGCATCGCCGTCGATCTCAACGCCAGCGTCGAGAACATCGGCGCCAGGCGGCTGCAGACGGTGATGGAACGGGTGCTGGACGAGATCTCCTATGATGCGCCGGACCGCCACGGCACGGCGGTGACCATCGACGCCGCCTATGTGCAAAAGCATGTCGGCGATCTGTCCAGAAACACGGATTTGTCGCGATTTATCCTGTAGCAGGCGATCCATTCTACAAGAGATGGCGCTGGGCGACCCGGCAAGTTCCGAGACGTGTGGCCAAATGGATGCATCTGGCCAGCTTTTGTCTTGCCGGTTGCAGGGGCCCTCGACTCCCGTTCCAGCTTTACCTAGTTTGCCGGCAACACCAGCGCCGCGCATCAGTTGGACGTGCAAAGAGCGCTGAACAGTTGGTTCTGCGCATGACCCCCGAAAATCGATTCCGAGGGTCATGCGCTGTTGCAGGCGGCGGCGCATGAAAAAAACGATCCTCGTCACTCTCGGGCTGACGCTGGCGACAGCCATGTTCGCCGCCGAAGCGGCGACGATGGTGCCGCCGGGCAACAGTCATGCCGAGCAGCCCAATATACCGGGCGCCTCCAGCCGGCGCACCCAGGCCACCAACACCACCTTCCAGGCGAAATACCGCAAGGTCTACGCGCTGCTGCAGCACGACGCCGGTCTCCGCGGCAAGATCGAACAGGCAGCAGCGACCTATGGCATCGATCCGATGCATATCGTCGGCGCCATCGTCGGCGAGCACACCTACAATGTCGACGCCTACGACCGGCTGCAGACCTACTACGTCAAGGCGATCTCGTATCTGTCGAGCAAGCTGGCCTTCGCCTATGAAGGCGAGGACATCACCGATTTCGTGCAACGGCCGCAATTCCAGGAATGCGTCGGCAAATCGGATAGTTACGAGCTCTGGGAATGCCGCGAGCAGGTGTGGAACCAGTCCTTTCGCGGCAAGACTGTCAGCGGCGAGAGCTTCCCCGACGACCGCTTCGGCGCCACCTTCTTCCAGCCCTATTATGCCGGCCAGACTTTTGGCCTCGGTCAGCTCAATCCGCTGACCGCGTTGCAGATGAGCGATCTCGTGCACCAGGTTTCCGGCCTGCCGAAGCTCGACGTCGGCGATCCGAACGCGGTTTACAAAACCATCATGGATCCGGACCTGACACTGGATTATGTCGCAGCGACGATCCGGAAATCGATCGATGCCTACCAGAGCATTGCCGGCTTCGACATATCGGGCAATCCCGGCATCACATCGACGCTCTACAATGTCGGCAATCCGGAACAGCGTGCCCATGCGCTGAAGGCCGAGAACGACAGGCGCCGCGACGCGGGCGAACCGGAGAAGCTGCCCGAGGAAAATTACTACGGCTGGCTGGTCAACGACAAATTGCCGGAGCTGAAGGCGCTGTTTTAGTGGTGAAATCCGACGCTGACGACCACAGCCGCCCCGGGACTCATCCCGCCAGCAGCGACTTCAGCTTGATCGTTTGCGAACCGAGCGCCTCAGGCGCCGGCTTTGCCCTTCTTGCGATCAGCATCTCGGCCAGCCTTATGTCGCGGGCAACCGAATTGCCTGGGCCGATGCCGCTCGCCGCGACCAGCCTGCCATCCTGCGCCAGATGAAACAGGATGAAGGCGCCCTCGTCGAGATCGCGGCGCACGACCTTGCTGCCCTCGTCCGAGAGCCCAGATATCTGCAAGGTCAAGCCGTACTGATCCGACCAGAACCATGGCACCGCCGCGTGGGCCTCACCGGCGCCAAGCATGTTCCTGGCCGCAAGCGCGCCCTGCTCCTGCGCGTTGCGCCAGGCTTCCAGCCGCACGCGCCGGCCGCCATAGACGGCAAGCGGAAACGAGCAGCAATCGCCGGCGGCGAAGATGTCCGGATCGCTGGTGCGAAGCGCGGCATCGACAGCTATGCCGTTGTCGATCGTCAGCCCCGCTTCCGCGGCAAGTCCGGTCACCGGCACGGCGCCGATGCCGATCACCGCCAGATCGGCGACGATTTCCTGCCCGCCGGCAAGCGCGATGCGCATCTGGGCGCCGTCGTCGACGATCGCCGCGATGCCGTCGCCGCACAGGATTTTCACGCCTTCGGCTTCATGCGCCTCGTGGACGATTTTGGCGATCTCGGCCGGCACGCCGCGCATCAGGATGCGCGGCTGCGCCTCGATGACGGTGACCGTGGCCCCCAGCCTGCGCGCCGCGGCGGCAAGCTCGAGGCCGATGAAGCCGCCGCCAACTATGGCAATGCGGTTTCCGGCGCTGAGATGGGCGCGAATGGCCAACGCGTCGTTGAAGGTCCGGAGATAGACACAGCGCGCGCCGAGGCCGGGCAATGGCAGCCTGCGCGGTGTCGAACCAGTCGCCAGCAAGAGCTTGTCGTAAGGCAGGACCGAACCGTCCGACAGGTGTACGAGATGCGCCGCGCGGTCGATCGCCACCGCCTGGACCGAATGGATATGCCGGATCGACCTCTCGGCCAGGATCTCATCGCTGGCGATCGCCTTGATCGCGGGCGCATCGCCGACCATCGCGTCTTTCGACAGCGGCGGCCGCTCGTAGGGCAGATGCGGCTCGTCGCCGACCAGCGTCACCGGCCCATCATAGCCGAGATCGCGCAGCGCCAAGGCAGCCCGCCCGCCGCATTCGCCGGCACCGATGATCACCATCCCTTTCGTCATCACCGTCACCCGATCTGAATGAGGATTTTGCCGGCGTCGAGCTTGACCGGATATGTCCTGAGATTGACGCAGACCGGCGCTCCCCTGGCCGCCCCGGTCTTGTAGTTGAAGCGGCCATTGTGCTTCGGGCATTCGATGACGTCGTCCATCACCAGCCCGTCAGCCAGATGCACCTTCTCATGCGTGCAAAGACCGTCCGTCGCGAAATATTCGTCGTCCGGACTGCGATAGACGGCGAAGGTGCGGCCGCCATGGTCGAACCGCATCACGTCCTCTTCGTCGATGTCTTCGGCATCGCAGGCCTCGACCCAGTCGCTCATCAGTCCTCCCGGCAGTTTTTGCTTGGCCAACTTGCCCGGCACGGGCGCATGTCATTCCGCTGCTGCCGAGACAGCATCGTTGTCGTTGTGGAATTCCTCGCGATAGGGCTTCGCGGTCGGCGGCAGCGCGCGCTTGAGGAAATAGTCCTCTTTGCGCAGCTGGCGCACGAAGGCAGGCACCATCTCGCGATAGCCGGCCAGGATCGACGGCGTCGGCGCCGGCAGATCGTGCTTGATCAGCTCATGCAGCCTCGGCAGCGCGTGATAAGGCACCATCGGGAACATGTGATGCTCAACATGGTAGTTCATGTTCCAGTAGATGAAGCGGCTGATCGGGTTCATGTAGACGGTGCGGCTGTTGAGGCGGTGGTCGATGACATTTTCGGCGAGGCCGCCATGCTGCAGCAGGCCAGTCATGACGTGATGCCAGGCGCCGTAAAGACTGGGCAGCCCGACCAGCATCAAGGGCAGGAACGAGCCGCTATAAAGTGCCAGCGCGATCGTCGCGGCATAGATCGCGGCCCAGATGCGGGCAATGCGGATCGCCTTTGGCTGCTCCTGCTCCGGAATGAAGGTCTTTTCCGCCGGGCTGATGATGCCGGCCGCATTGCGAACCACGTCGGCCATGGCATGCCAGGCATCAACAATGCCGAAGAAGTTGAGCACGACGCGCAACAGGTCCGGTGGGCGCATCACCGCGATCTCCGGATCGCGGCCGACGATGATCGTATCGGTGTGATGCCGCGTATGGCTCCAGCGCCAGGTCACCGGGTTGCGCATGATCATGAAGCAGGCGATCTGATAGATCACGTCGTTCATCCACTGCGTCCTGAACGCCGTGCCGTGACCGCATTCGTGCCAGCGTGAATCGGTGGAAGAGCCGTAGAGAACGCCATAGACGAAGAAGAACGGCACGCACCACCACGTGCCCCAGAACCAGGCACCGCCCGCTCCGCTCAGGATCAGGGCGCCGAGCCAGATGATGGTGTCGCGGATCGCCGGCCCGTCGGAGCGCTGCATCAGCTCCTTCATCTGCTTGCGGGGCACGTCGGTATGATACCATTCGGCCGCCGTCAGCCCGGTCTCGACGGCAAGCTTCGCGTCGCGGCCGAGCAGGCTGTAGTCTCGCCGGCACGGTGCTGCGTCCATCGTTGCGTCCATCGGAGTGCCTCCACCAGCGTCCTGCGATCCGCCCCGGCCAATGACCGGGCCGCGGTCGTAAGCATCGTAGGCTAGAAATAGCGCCAAGCCATGATAGGCTCAATATCACAAAGATAGTTTCTATCATTTCCCATCAGAATGATGTAAACTTTGGCAAGCGGAGAGACAGCCATGGCAAAACGGCCGACAATCACCGATCTGGCGCGCGCCTCCGGCGTCAGCGTCGCCACCGTCGACCGTGTGCTGAACAATCGCCTGCCGGTGCGCGAGGAAACCGCGCGCCGTGTCTATGAGGCGGCAACCGATATCGGCTATCACGCCGCCGGGCTGATCAAGCAGCGGATGCGCCAGGAACTGCCCGAATACCGGCTCGGCTTTCTGCTGCTGAGGGGCAATGATGTTTTCTACAGCGATTTCGCGCGGGAGCTCGAACTGGCGGTGTCGCAATCGCAGCGCTTCCGCGGCGTCGCAACCATCGACTTCGCCAGTTCGCTGGCGCCTGACGAGATCGCTGCCCAGATGCGCAAGCTGGCGGCGAAATCCAGGGCCGTCGCCCTTGTCGGTCCGGACCATCCGACGCTGACGGCAGCCGTCGAGACCCTGAAGGCAAGGGGGCAACCCGTCTTCTCCCTGCTATCCGACTTTGCCGCCGGCATCCGCGAAGGCTATGTCGGCCTCGACAACCGCAAGGTTGGCCGCACCGCGGCTTGGATGATCGCCAGGGCGGCGAGGAAACCCGGCAAGGTCGCCCTTTTTGTCGGCAGCCATCGCTTCCATGGCCATGAGCTACGCGAAATCGGCTTCAGATCATTCTTCCGCGAGCATGCGCCGGAATTCACGGTGCTGGAGACGCTGGTCAATCTGGAGGCCAACCAGGTGACCCATGATGCGATGATCGATCTTCTGGCGCGGTACCCGGATCTTGCCGGCTGCTACGTCGCCGGCGGCGGCATGGAAGGCGCGGTCTCGGCGCTCAGGGCAGCGAGGCCCGTAAATATGCCGGTGGTCTGCAACGAGATCAACGCCGAGTCGCGCGCGGCGCTCGCCGACAACATCCTGACCATGGTGATTTCGACGCCGCTGGCAGCACTATGTCGCGAGCTTGTCGGGCTGATGGCGCATGCCATCGAGGCAGGCGCTGCCAATGCGCCGGGCCAGACCTTTCTGCCCTTCGATATCTATCTACCGGAAAACATCTAGGTTCGGGCAAAACGTCTGGGCTCAGACAGGGATCCAGGTTCAGATCAGGCACCATGATGCGTCGGCAATGATGTGAACCATCAAGCTGATAGATTCTTGCAGAAGATTTGCCGGCCCTCAGCCGCGTTATCCGAAAATCCGTCATCCGATTTCGGAATCTCCTTGACGCCCGCACGCAGAATGGAATAAATATTTCACCAACTAGGCATTTTGGTTCTTTCGTTCCGGAACGTATGTTTCAGGCAGAGGAATTGGCGTTCCAGTCAACGCGGAAATCGCCATCGGGAACGGAGATGGCAATCGGGAGAGGTTCCCTGGGAGATCGGGGATTCCGGGTAGATCGGTGCAGCCGGACACCAATTCTGTGGAGGAGAGTTAAAATGAAGAAACTGCTTTTGGGCGTCGTGTTTTCGGCGCTGATGAGTTCGTCCGCCCTCGCCGCCAAGATCGGCGTGTCGATGGCGCTGTTCGACGACAATTTTCTCACCGTGCTGCGCAACGGCATGATCGAGCAGGCCAAGGGCATGGATGGCGTGGAACTGCAGGTCGAGGACGCGCAGAACGACGTCGCCAAGCAGCTAGACCAGATCAAGAACTTCGTCGCCTCGGGCGTCGACGCGATCATCGTCAATCCGGTCGACACCTCGGCCACGCAGGCAATGTCGGACGCCGCGGCTGCGGCCAACGTTCCGCTGGTCTATGTCAACCGCGAGCCGGTCAACGTCGACACGCTGCCGGACAACCAGGCTTTCGTCGCCTCGAACGAGGTTGAGTCAGGCACTCTCGAGACCCAGGAAGCCTGCCGCCTGTTCAAGGAAGCCGGCAAGACCGAGGCCAATGTCTATGTGATCATGGGCGAGCTGTCGAACCAGGCCGCGGTGCAGCGCACCAAGGACATCGACGATGTGATCGCCACTCCGGAATGCAGCTTCATCAAGATCATCGACAAGCAGACGTCGAACTGGAAACGCGAGGAAGCGCAGAACCTGATGACCAACTGGCTGTCGACCGGCACGCCGTTCGACGGCGTGATCGCCAACAATGACGAAAGCGCCATCGGCGCCATCCAGGCTATGAAGGCTGCCAACATCGACATGAAGTCGGTTGTCGTCGGCGGCGTGGACGCCACTCAGGACGCGCTTTCCGCGATGCAGGCAGGCGATCTCGACGTGACCGTGTTCCAGGACGCGGCCGGCCAGGGTGCCGGGGCGCTGGACGCGGCGCTCAAGCTTTCCAAGGGCGAGGCGGTTGAACAGAAGGTCTACATCCCCTTCCAGCTGGTCACGCCGGCAAACATCGACAAGTTCCTGCAGAAGAACTGAGGCAGAGGACCGTTTTCGATAGGGAGCGGCGCGTCAGAGCATCGGACCGTTTGAGAATCCGATGTTCGAAAAACAAGAGCATCGGACCCAAAAGTGGAAGCCGGTTTTGGGGAAATCCGATGCTCAAAGCAAAGGACAGCGCCGCTCCTCCTTCCCCTCATCGCCGTAGACAGGCGGCGGGAGGGCGACTGTGGCTGATGGAGGAAGCAAGATTTGGCACAGACAACCCATGGCGTCGGCGGACTCAGCTATGATGCGAAGAAGCGCACATGGCCTGCCGAATTCAACGTTTTCCTGGCGCTCATCATCCTTGTCGGCGCCTTCGAGCTGATAGGCCGGGTCTTTCTTGGCGACAGTTTCCTTTTCAACACCCGCGCCAACGTCGATACGATCTTCAACGAAGCGCGCCTGCAGATCATCATCCTGCAGGTGTCGATCGTCGGCATCATCGCCATCGGCGTGACGCAGGTCATCATTTCCGGCGGCATCGACCTTTCCTCTGGTTCGATCGTCGGCGCCACAGCGATGATCGCCATGAGTTTCGCCCAGGTGGCGACGGTCAACGGCAACCCTAACCCCAAGGCGATGTTCCTCGCGCAGGGCTGGACCGACCTGCCGGTGATCGTGCCGGTGCTCGTCGCGATCGGCTGCGGCCTGCTGGCGGGCCTGGTCAACGGCTCGTTGATCGCCTACACCCGCATTCCGCCCTTCATCGCCACGCTCGGCATGATGGTCACCGCACGCGGCATCGCCAAATGGTGGTCCAAGGGGCAGCCGATCTCGTTTCCCACCGAAAGTTTCGCCGCCATCGGCAAGGGGCTGATGCCGGTCATCATCTTCATATCGCTGGCGATTCTGTTCCAGCTGATCCTGTCATACACCAGGTACGGGAAGCACTGTTATGCCATCGGCTCCAACGAGGATGCCGCCCGCATGTCCGGCATAAATGTCCAGAACCACAAGATCCTCGTCTTCGTCATTGCCGGTATCCTCGCCTCGCTGGCCGCCGTGGTGCTGAGCTCCAAGAACCTCACCGCTCAGGCCGGCATGGGCGTGATGTACGAACTGGACGCGATCGCCATGGCGGTCATCGGCGGCGTCTCGCTTTCGGGCGGCCGCGGCTCGATCATCGGAACGGTGATCGGTGCGCTGATCTTCGGCGTCATCATCTCCGGCTTCACCTTCCTGCGCCTCGACGCCTATTACCAAGAGATGGTCAAGGGCGTGATCATCATCGGCGCAGTCGTTCTCGACCAGTGGCGGCAGCGCCTGCGGGCAATGAGGGCTTGATCATGTCAGACATCGTCCTGAAGACCGAAAACCTGACCAAATACTATGGCGGCGTGCATGCGCTGGAAAGCGCGAACTTCGAACTGCGCAAGGGCGAGCATGTCGCCATCATGGGTGACAATGGCGCCGGCAAATCGACCTTCGTGCGCCAGATCACCGCCGTCGAGCAGCGTACCAGCGGCAAGGTCTGGTTCGACGGCAAGGAAGTGAACTTCGCGGGCCCGATCGCGGCGCGCGAGGCGGGCATCGAAACGGTGTTCCAGAACCTGGCGCTCGCCGACGATCTCGACGTGCCGTCGAACCTGTTTCTCGGCCGCGAAAAGGTGCTTTTCAATCTCGGGCCTTTCTCGATCCTCGATCGCAAGTTCATGCGCAAGGCGACCGAGGCGGCGCTGATCCGCACGGCGGTCAAGATTCCCAACCTTTCCAACACCATCCGCCACATGTCGGGCGGCCAGCGCCAGTGCGTGGCAATCGCCAGAACCGCGACTTTCGCGTCCAAGCTCATCATCATGGACGAGCCGACGGCAGCACTTGGTGTGCAGGAGACGATGCAGGTCGAAAACATCGTCCGCACGCTGAAAGCCAATGGCGAGCCGCTGATCCTGATCAGTCACAACATGCGCCAGGTGTTCGACCTTTGCGACCGCATCGTCGTGTTCCGGCGCGGCCGCATAGTCGCCAATCTGCGCAAGCAGGACACCGACGGCAATGATGTCGTCTCATACATCACCGGCGCCAAGACCGGGGAGGCCGAACTTGCCGCCTAGGGCGGATGCCGGCGCGGTGGGTCATCGGCCCGTCGCCGATCAGCCGCGATAATAAAATCTACTGCGCCTCGCCCTGAACGGTGCAGTAAAGACACACTTCCATTTCGAACCATCCTCAAAGGAATTCCCATGCCTCTCCGCTTCGCTCTTCTCGGTGCCGGCCGCATCGGCAAGGTCCACGCCCGTGCCGTCGGCTCCAATCCGCAGGCCAGGCTGGTCGCAGTTGCCGATGCCTTCGAGAAGGCCGCGACGGATCTGGCGTCGGCCTATGGTGCTGAAGTACGCAGCATCGAGGCCATCGAAAAAGCCGGGGATATCGATTCGGTCATTATCTGCACGCCGACCGACACCCATGCCGATCTGATCGAGCGGTTCGCCAAGGCCGGCAAGGCGATCTTCTGCGAGAAGCCGATCGACCTCGACGCCGGCAGAGTGGAGGAATGCCTGGCCGTGGTCGACAAGGCCGGCGCCACTTTGATGGTCGGATTCAACCGCCGCTTCGATCCGCATTTCGCCGCCGTGCGCAAGGCGATCGACGACGGCGCCATCGGCACCGTCGAGATGGTGACCATCACGTCGCGCGATCCCGGCCCGCCGCCGCTCGACTATATCGGCCGCTCGGGCGGCATCTTCCGCGACATGACCATCCATGATTTCGATATGGCGCGCTTCCTGCTCGGCGAGGAGCCGGTGGCGGTCAGCGCCCATGCCTCGGTGCTGGTCGACAAGAAGATCGGCGAGGCCGGCGATTTCGACAGCGTCAGCGTCATCCTCGAAACCGCCTCCGGCAAGCAGTGCATCATCTCCAATTCGCGGCGCGCCACTTACGGCTACGACCAGCGCATCGAGGTGCATGGCTCGAAAGGCATGGTCGCGGCCGAGAACCAGCGGCCGGTGTCGATCGAGCTGGCCAATGAAAACGGCTATACGCGCCCGCCGCTGCACGACTTCTTCATGACCCGCTATCTCGACGCCTACGCCAACGAGATCGCCGCCTTCATCGCGGCAGCGACGTCAGGCAAGAAGGCGGCGCCGAGCGGCAAGGACGGGCTCGTCGCGCTGAGGTTGGCGGACGCGGCGCTGAAATCGGCTAGGGAAGGCAAGACCATTCGCCTCGACAAGACCATCTGAATATCAAGCACAGGAGCAAGGCGATGAACGGTTCCGCCGGTCGCAATTCCGAAACACGCGCCATCGTCACCGGCGGCGCGCAAGGCATCGGCTTCGCCGTCGCCGAGACGCTGGCCGACGAGGGCTGCCGCGCCCTGGCGCTGGTCGGCCGTTCCAGGGAAAAGGGCGACAAGGCGGTCGCCGCACTTGGGAAAAACGGCGTCGACACCATCTTCATCAGCGCCGACGTCTCAGTGGTGGCCGACTGCAAGCGGGTCGTCGAAACGGCGATCGCTCATTTCGGCACCGTCAATTCGCTGGTCAACGCTGCCGCCACCTCGGCCCGCGGCTCACTGGTCGAGACCTCCGAGGAAACATTCGACCAGATATTCCAGACCAATGTGCGCGGCCCCTTCTTCCTGATGCAGGGTGTGGTGGCGCATCTGCTCGACCGCAAGGCGCCCGGCTCGATCGTCAATGTGCTGTCGATGTCGGCGCATTGTGGCCAGTCGTTCCTGGCGCCCTATTCGTCGAGCAAGGGCGCACTGGCGACGCTGACCAAGAACGTCGCCAATGCCTACCGCAGCAATCGCATCCGCTGCAACGCCGTGCTGCCCGGCTGGATGGATACCGAGGGCGAGGCGATCGTGCAGAAGAAATGGCACGACGCGCCGGACGACTGGCTGGAAAAGGCAGAGGCCGCGCAGCCGATGGGCCAGTTGGTGAAGCCGGCGCAGCTTGCCCGGCTGATCACCTATATGATCAGCTCGCAGTCCGGCGTCATGACCGGCTCGCTGGTCGACTACGACCAGAACATTGCAGGGTCGTGGCCGGAGTAGCATCGACGGAATGGCATCATCACACGCGTGGGTGGTGTCTCAGTTTGAATTTCGGCTGTGGGTGGAAAGTTGCCGTTCGGCTCGTCGATGGGAATGAGAAAGTGGCGCCAGTAGCAGGCGTTCATCGCCTGGCCTGCGAATTACCGCTTTCGATGTTAGGCAGCCCTTCCGCGGCGGGCGCGCTGCGAGGCAATTTGACTCATTTGCGTCTGTCGTGAACCGGTACTGATGTCCCTAGATGACCCTGGTCTGAATCGCATGCGAGGCCGTAGTCAGTCTTCGACGATCTATTAGAGATGACGAATATCCCGTACAGTACGACCTGCTAGCCAAGGCTAGTGGTGTGAAGCGCATCGCCTGTGGGGGTCCGTATGTCGGAACAGCAGATTACGCGCCGGCTCGCCGCCATCCTCGCCGCCGACGTCGCCGGTTACAGCAGCATGATGGAGACCGACGAGGCCGGCACGATCGCTGAGCTGCGGCAGATTTGGAGCGAGACATTCAATCCCGCCGTCGCTGCGCGTCATGGCCGCATTGTCAAAATGATGGGCGACGGTGCGCTGGTCGAGTTTGGCAGCGTCGTTGAGGCGGTCGAATGCGCGGTTGCGATCCAGCGGGCCATGAGTGGGCGCAATTTGGCTGCTCAGCGGCGCGTCGAGTTCCGCATTGGCATCAATCTCGGCGACATCGTCATCGAGGGCGATGACATATTCGGCGACGGCGTCAATGTCGCAACCCGGCTTGAAGGCCAAGCGCCGCATGGCGGCATTCTCGCCTCAGACGTCGTCCATGCCCAGGTGAGCGGCAAGATCGGCGTCACGTTTGTCGATTCTGGCGAAGTTAAGCTCAAGAACATCGATCGGCCGTTGCGGGTGTGGCGATGGCACGGCGACGAAGTCGCGTCGAAGGCAGGCCCCATGGCCAATTTCACCCGGCCGCTCGGCACCGACAAGCCGTCTATTGCGGTCCTGCCGTTTTCGGTGATGAGCAACGACCCGGAGCAGGAATTCTTTGCCGACGGCCTCGTCGAGGACATCCTTACCACCCTCTCAAAGCTCTCCGGCCTGTCCGTAATCGCGCGCCATTCAAGCTTCGTCTACAAGGGGCGCTCAGTGGACGTGCGCCAGGTCGCCCGCGAACTCGGCGTGCGCTTCGTGCTGGAGGGAGGCATCCGCAAGGCCGGCAGCCGCATCCGCATTACTGCGCAGTTGATCGACGCCACGACAGGGGTTCACATCTGGGCAAATCGTTTCGACCGTGACATCGGCGACATCTTTGCGGTGCAGGACGAGATCACGCTAACGCTCGCGACCGAGATGCAGGTCCGGCTGACCGAAGGCGAGCAGGCGCGCCTACGCTATACCACGACCACGAATGTCGAAGCGTGGAGCCTGTGGATACAGGGGCTGAACCACTATCGCGGTCCGAATACAACGAATGCCCATGTCCAGACCCGCCGCTGCTGGGAGAAGGCGCTCGCGCTTGATCCCGATTCGGCGACGCTCAACGCCATGCTCGGCTTCGAGCACTTCGCCGACGCCCGCCATGGCTGGACGGGCGAAGACCGCGAAACCGCATTGAACAAAGCGCAAGCCTATGTCGAGCGGGCGCTGACGATCGACCCCGAGAATCCCGACGCCCATCGCGCCACCGGCGGGATCTTGCTCCTAAGATCGCGGTTCGACGAGGCAGCCGCCGCTGCCCGGAAGGCTGTCAAGCTCGGCCCCAATCTGCCCGACGTGCTGGTGTTCGGAGCCTTTGTACTCGCTTGTTCCGGCCATGCCGCCGAGGGGATCGGCCAGATCGAGAGGGCCGTTACGCTAAGCCCGAATTATCAGGCGTGGTATCTCGGCGTGCTGGGCAACGCCTATCGGCTCGCCGGCCGCTCCGAGGAGGCGATTGCGGCGTTCCGTGCGTATCATGCCCGCAGTCCCGGCTATGGTTTGGCCGACATCGTGATGGTCCAGGAACAGGACGGGCGTCTCGAAGAGGCCCGCGAGACCGCCGTGCAGCTTGCCGCGGCGCGGCCAACCTTCACTGTTACGTCCTGGCTCAGAACGCAGTTCCGCGGCGATACCGAGCAGATGGCGGCCGACTTGGCCTCGCTCCGCGCTGCCGGTGTTCCGGAACAATAGATGCGTACTCAAAGGCGGTTTTGGGCGCAAGTAGGCAGGACCTGTGCCGACCGACATGTAGTCTTTTTTGCGCGAATGCGTCCATCAGTCGGCTGCAATGAATGACGGTTCGTCATCCCAATCCGGAACTTTGAGGTGATACGATGGAACGGCAGGAACGGGTCATGGGCGTGAATTCGACTGAGGGCGAACGAGCTTCCGCTTAGGGTCGTGAGCCGAAATTCAAATAGAGACACTACCGACGCGTGACAAACGCCGCGGCTTCCGATATAGGGGCGCGCATGATCCACCTGACCGCCTCGTTCTGGTACTTTAGCTACGGCAGCTCGCTGGCGGCGGGAGGATTGCGCTCGATCTGAAGATTGCAGCAACAACATCCGAACAGCCGCCAGACCTGGCGGCTTTTTTGTTTCAGCCGGCAGGTCTCCCAACCAGGAGCAGAAAGCCGTGTTGACCACCACCGACGATCTTCGGGTCAAGGAAATAAGGGAATTGAGTACGCCGGACCAGGTGATGCGGGAGATACCGCGCACGCTGACGGCGACGCGCACCGTTGCCGCGTCGCGCAACGCCATCCACGCCGTGCTGACCGGCACTGACGATCGGCTGATCGTCGTCGTCGGCCCCTGTTCAATCCACGACCCGGCCGCTGCCGTAGACTATGCCAGCCGTCTGGCGGGGTTGCGCGAGAGCCTGTCGGACCGGCTGGAGATCGTGATGCGCGTGTATTTCGAGAAGCCGCGCACAACGGTCGGCTGGAAGGGCCTGATCAACGATCCCGACCTGGACGGCAGCTTCAACATCGACAAAGGACTGCGGATGGCCCGCAACGTCCTCTCTGCGATCAACAATCTCGGCCTTCCGGCGGCGACTGAATTCCTCGACATGGCCATCCCGCAATACGTTGCCGACCTCGTCGCCTGGGGCGCGATCGGCGCGCGCACGACAGAGAGCCAGATCCATCGCGAACTTGCGTCCGGCCTGTCCTGCCCGGTCGGCTTTAAGAACGGCACCGACGGCAATTTGCGGATCGCCGCCGAGGCGGTGAAATCCGCCGCCCAGCCGCACCATTTCATGGCGGTGACAAAGGGCGGGCGCAGCGCCATCGCCACGACCACCGGCAACGAGGACTGCCACGTCATCCTGCGCGGCGGCATCGTGCCGAACTATGACGCG
Organism: Mesorhizobium sp. WSM4807; assembly: GCF_055811615.1. Lineage (NCBI taxonomy): Bacteria > Pseudomonadati > Pseudomonadota > Alphaproteobacteria > Hyphomicrobiales > Phyllobacteriaceae > Mesorhizobium > Mesorhizobium sp. WSM4807. Next base: position 33,130 of record NZ_JBVVQY010000001.1, on the reverse strand, counting down.
ACGAGCATAGCTGCCGCCTGCGCGGAACTCGGCCGGATCGGCATATCGCCACGGCTGATGATCGATGTCAGCCACGCCAACAGCAACAAGAAGCCGGAGAACCAGCCGACGGTGGCGGCTGACGTGGCGGGCCAAGTCGCGGCAGGCGATGAGCGCATCATCGGCGTCATGATCGAGAGCAACCTCGTCGCTGGCCGGCAGGACATCATGCCCGGCAAGCCGCTGGTCTACGGCCAGAGCATCACCGATGGCTGCATCGACTGGACAACCACCGAGTCGGTGCTGCACGGCCTTGCCGACGCCGTCGAGCGGCGCCGGTCAGCGCGACGCGCTATGATCGACAATCGTCAAGGAGCGGCCTGAGACAGCTGGTGGAAAGCAGGGAAATTCTGCGGCGGTTGCTACCTTGCCGCTTCGTTGAAAGGCCGGCGCAGCCCCTCATTGCCCTGCCGGGCATTTCTCCCCGTATAGAGACGGGGAGAAAGACGCCGTTATCGACGGTTTCGCCAACTACAAGCGTTGCAGGAAGGGCGCCGAGGGTGCAGCCACCTTCTTTCTCCCCGTTTACGGGGAGAAATGCCCGGCAGGGCAATGAGGGGCGGCGTCAATACCGACAATTGGCATTCGCCAACACAAGTTCTCCCGCCCTGGCGTCGGTAGCGCGAGGCTCGGGGCGGCGGAGGATACGACCGTTACCGCGCCGCGATCCAGCGCTGTTCCTCGAACGAGCGCGCCATCGCATGCACCGTCCGCTCGATCTCAAGTCCTTCGTCGAAATCGATGATGCGCGCCGGCTTGCCGGCCAGCCGCGTCAAAAGCTCCCGGCATTCGATGATCTTGAGGTCGTTGAAGCCGAGACCGTGGCCGGGTGCCGGCAGGAAGGCGTCGTAGGGCTTGTGATGCGGCGCCACCAGGATGGTGCGATAGCCTTGCTCGGTCGGCCGGTCGGCGGTGAGATAGAGCTGGAACTCGTTCATCCGCTCCTGATCGTACAGGATCGAGCCCTTCGAGCCGAAGATCTGGATGGCGATGCGGCCCTTGCGGCCCCAGGCCGAACGATTGACCAGCAGCGTGCCGGCAATGCCGTTTTCGAGATGCATCAGCACGCTGGCGATGTCGTAGGTCTCAACCGCCCGGCGCCCGCCCGACGCGAGGCGGCGATCGGCATAGGGTTTTGCCATGTCGCACATGACTCGGGCGACGCGGCCGAACAGCACGGCGACCAGCGACAGCGGATGCACGGCGAAATCGTCGAGCGCGCCGTAACCGGAGGCCGCCTCATGCTTCCAGAAGAACGGCGCCTCCGAGTCGGCCATGAAATCCTCGTCCATCTCGATGCGCAGATGGTTGACCTCGCCGATGATCTTCTCGTCGAGCAGCGCACCGATATGGCGGATGGCCGGGTTCTGGATGTAGTTGTAGCCGAGCGCGGCCACCCTGCCGGACTTTTTGGCCGCCGCCGCCATGGCTTGCGCGTCGGCAAAAGTTGGCGCCATCGGCTTTTCGCACCACAGATGCTTGCCGGCTTCGAGGATGGCGATGGCCATCTCCGGGTGGAACTGGTTGGGCGTGGTCAGCGAGACGATATCGACTTCCGGATCGTCGACGACGGCGCGCCAATCGCCGGAGCCCTTGGCGAAGCCGAATTCGGTGGCACGGCGTCTGGCAAGGTCCTCTGTGACCTCGCCGAGATGGACCAGCCTTGGCTTGGCCACGTCGGGAAAGACGGTGCCGACCGTGTTCCAGGCGATGGCGTGACACTTGCCCATGAAGCCCGTGCCGATAAGACCGACTCCGACCATTTCCTTGCCTCCATCATCGGAAAGTTTTTGTGTGGATGAATTAGTCCATTTTATCCAGAAATGGAACGCATGCCTCATTTTTTATGGCCTTCTTGCACAGGCTCGCTATGATGGGGCACACACGGCATCGACTGATGGGCCTAGGCGGAGCGACGATGGACGAACGGGTGCCCCGCGATTTCGAAACGCTGCGTTCGACGATCCTGGAACGGCGCCATAGCCTGCCCAAGCGCATCGCGCAGATCGCCGCCTATGCGCTCGACAATCCCGACGATATTGCCTTTGGCACCGCCGCCAGCATCGCCGCCTCCGCCGGCGTCCAGCCTTCGACCTTGATCCGCTTCGCCCAGCAGCTCGGCTTCGACGGCTTCACCAGCCTGCAGCTGGTGTTCCGCGAGCGCCTGCGTGAGCGCAATTCGTCCTATGACGAAAGGCTGGCGGCATTGCGCGCCAAGGCCGAGGAAGGTGCCGGTCACCGGGCGATTTTCGACGGCTTCGTCGCCGCGGCCAGCACCTCGCTCAACGATATTTCAGGCAGGTTGAACGAAGACCATTTCGAAGATGCGATCGCCCTGCTGGCGAAGGCGGAGACGATCTACGTGCTGGCCAAGCGCCGTTCGTATCCGGTCGCCTCCTACATCGCCTATGCGCTGGGCAAGCTCAAGATCCGCAACCAGCTGATCGAATCGGCCGCCGGCCTCAACGCCGAGATGATCAGCTTTGCCTCGCCCAGGGATGCCGTCATCGCCATCAGTTTCTCACCCTATGCCCCGGCGGCCATCGAGGAGGCGCGCGTCATTTCCGAGCAAGGCGTGCCGATCGTGGCGATCACCGACAGTTCCTTTTCGCCGCTCGCCCAGTTCGCCAAAGTATGGTTCGAGGTCGCCGAGGCCGATTTCGCCGGCTTCCGCTCGCTGTCGGCAACGATGGCGCTGGCCATGGCGCTGACCGTTGCGGTTGGCGAAAAGCGGCGCGATGCGGGCAGGAAGCGCAAGGCCTAGACAGCCATTTTTCAGCAAAGGAATGCGCGTTCCATATTGACTATGGATTGGAATTATTATTTCATATTGCCGGCGCCACGCTGCCGCTCGCGCGTGTTACCCAAGACAACAAGGCTGATGGGAGGTTCGAATGGGCGAAGCCGTGGACGCGAAACATGCGCCGCTCGACGTCATCACCATTGGCCGCGCCTCCGTCGACCTCTACGGCCAGCAGATCGGCTCGCGCCTGGAGGACATCACCTCGTTTGCCAAATCGGTCGGCGGCTGTCCGGCCAACATCTCGGTCGGCACGGCGAGGCTCGGCCTGCGCTCGGCGCTACTCACCCGCGTCGGCGACGAGCAGATGGGCCGATTCATCCGCGAGCAGCTGACACGCGAGGGCGTTTCCGTCGCCGGCCTCAAGACCGACCCGGACCGGCTGACCGCGCTGGTGCTGCTGTCGGTCGAGGACGAAGGCGTCTCGCCGATGATCTTCTACCGCTCCGACTGCGCTGACATGGCGCTTTCGGAAGACGATATCGACGAAGCGTTCATCGCTTCGGCACGCGCCATCGTCGTCACCGGTACGCATTTCTCGCGGCCCAACAGCGACGCCGCGCAGCGCAAGGCGATCCGCACTATTAAAGCCAAAGGCGGCAAGGTGGTGTTCGACATCGACTACCGCCCTAATCTGTGGGGACTCGCCGGCCATGCCGAAGGCTTCGAGCGCTATGTGAAATCCGACCGGGTCTCCGCCCAGCTGAAGACAGTGCTGCCCGAGTGCGACCTGATCGTCGGCACCGAAGAAGAGATCATGATCGCCTCCGGTGCGGACGATTGCCTGAGTGCGTTGAAGACGATCCGCTCACTGTCCAAGGCCACCATCGTGCTGAAGCGCGGCGCCATGGGTTGCATCGTCTATGACGGGCCGATCAGCGATGATCTCGAAGACGGCATCGTCGGCAAGGGCTTTCCGATCGAGGTCTACAATGTGCTGGGTGCCGGCGATGCCTTCATGTCGGGTTTTTTGCGCGGCTGGCTCGGCGAGGAAAGCCTGGAGACGGCGGCGACCTGGGCCAATGCCTGCGGCGCCTTCGCCGTGTCGCGGCTGCTCTGCGCGCCGGAATACCCGACCTTCGAGGAATTGCAGTTCTTCCTGAAGCACGGCAGCCAGCACCTGGCGCTGCGCAAGGACGAGGCGATCAACCATATCCATTGGGCGACGACGCGCCGGCGCGATATTCCCTCGCTGATGGCGCTGGCCTGCGATCATCGCATCCAGCTTGACGATGTCGCCGCGAAAGCCGGCGCCGACCCGTCGCGCATCCATGATTTCAAGGTGCTGACGGTCAAGGCGGCGGCAAAGATTGCCGCCGGCCGCGCCGGCTACGGCATGCTGCTCGACGAAAAATACGGCCGCGAGGCGATGTTCGAATTCGCCCGCCATTCCTTCGCCTGGCTTGGCCGGCCAGTCGAATTGCCCGGATCTCGGCCGCTTCGTTTCGAATTCTCGCAGGATATCGGCTCGCAATTGATCGAGTGGCCGGTCGACCATTGCATCAAGTGCCTGTGCTTCTACCACCCCGACGACCCGGAGGCGCTGAAGACCGAGCAGCAGCAGAAGCTCAAAAGCCTGTTCGAGGCCGCGCGGAAAGTGGGGAGAGAACTTCTCATCGAGATCATCGCCGGCAAGCACGGCGAGCTCGACGACACGACGATCCCGCGCGCGCTCGAGGAACTCTATGCGCTTGATATCAAGCCCGACTGGTGGAAGCTTGAACCGCAGGCCTCAGCCGGGGCCTGGGCGAAGATCGAAGCGGTGATCCTGAAGAACGATCCGTGGTGCCGCGGGATTGTGCTGCTCGGCCTGGAAGCGCCACAGGACGAGCTGGAAGCGGCCTTCGCCGCCACCGCCAAGGCGCCCATCGTCAAGGGCTTCGCCGTCGGACGCACCATCTTCATCAACGCGGCCGAACAATGGCTTGCCGGCAAGATGTCGGACGACGAGGCAGTTGCCGACATGGCGTCGCGCTTCGAGAGGCTGACCGAGGCATGGCTTGCCGCGCGCGGCCGCAAAGCAGCATAAGAAGGCGCGGCATAAGGACTGCGGAGGAAAACACCATGACCAAGACAATCCGCCTGACGATGGCGCAGGCGTTGACCCGCTTTCTTGCTCGCCAGATGACCGAGATCGACGGCAAAAAAATTCCGATCTTCGGCGGCGTCTGGGCGATCTTCGGCCATGGCAACGTCGCCGGCGTCGGCGAGGCGCTCTATCAGGTGCGCGACGAATTGCCGACCTTTCGCGCCCACAACGAACAGGCGATGGCGCATGCGGCGATCGCCTACGCCAAGGCCAATTTCCGTCGTCGGTTCATGGCGGCGACCAGTTCGATCGGCCCCGGCGCGCTCAACATGGTGACGGCGGCGGCACTTGCGCATGTAAACAGGTTGCCCGTCCTGTTTCTCCCCGGCGACGTCTTCGCCAATCGTATCCCCGACCCCGTCCTGCAGCAGGCCGAAGATTTCTCCGACGGCACGGCGACGGTCAATGACTGCTTCCGCCCGGTGTCGCGCTATTTCGACCGCATCACCCGGCCCGAGCAGATCATCCCGGCGCTGAACCGCGCGATGCAGGTGCTGACCGATCCGGCCGAATGCGGACCGGTGACGCTGGCGCTCTGCCAAGACGTGCAGGCCGAGGCCTATGATTACCCCGAGAGCTTCTTTGCCGAACGGGTCTGGACCCAGCGCCGACCGCGTCCGGACCGCCAGGAGCTGGCGGCCGCGGTGGCAGCACTGAAGGGCGCGAAGAAGCCATTGGTGATTGCCGGCGGTGGCGTGCTTTATTCGCAGGCTTCCGGTGAATTGGCGAAGCTGGTGCAAGGCGCCGGTATCCCGGTCTGTGAGACGCAGGGCGGCAAATCCTCGCTTCCGGACGATCATCCGCTCAACATGGCGGCCGTCGGCGTCACCGGCACTTCGGCTGCCAACCGGCTGGCTGAAGAAGCCGATGTCGTGCTTGCCGTCGGCACCAGATTGCAGGATTTCACGACCGGCTCGTGGGCGCTGTTCAAGAATTCCGGCAAGACCATCATCGGGCTGAACGTCCAGCCTTTCGACGCGGGAAAACACCAGGCGCTGCCGCTGGTCACTGATGCGGCGGAAGGGCTCGCCGAGCTTGGCGCGGCGCTGAACGGCTGGAAGGCGCCGGCTGCCTGGACCGACAATGCGGCCAGGGGCAAGAGGGACTGGCAGGCCGATGCTGGCAAGGTGACGGCGTCGACCAATGCCGCCTATCCGTCCGACGCGCAGGTGGTCGGCGCCGTGCAGCGCGCCATGGGCTCCGGCGTGATACTGCTTCATGCCGCCGGCGGCCTGCCCGGCGAATTGCACAAGCTTTGGCAAGCTGGCGCGCCCGGCTCCTACCACGCCGAATACGGCTTCTCGACCATGGGCTACGAGATCGCAGGCGGGCTCGGCGTCAAGATGGCCAAGCCCGACGAGGAGGTCGTCGTGATGATCGGCGACGGCTCCTATCTGATGCTCAATTCCGAGATCGCGACCTCGGTCATGCTCGGCCTCAAGCTGACCATCGTGCTGCTCGATAACAGAGGCTATGGCTGCATCAACCGGCTGCAGATGGCGACCGGCGGCGCCAAATTCAACAATCTGCTGAAGGACGCACGCCACGAGATTTTGCCCGACATCGACTTCGCGGCGCATGCGGCAAGCCTGGGTGCGATCGCCGAGAAGGTTTCGTCGATCGCCGGGCTGGAAACGGCGCTGGCGCAAGCGAAGAAGAATACAAGGACCACAGTGCTGGTCATCGACACCGACCCACTGGTGTCGACCGATGTCGGCGGCCATTGGTGGGATGTCGCCGTGCCGGAAGTTTCTTCGCGGCCGCAGGTCAACGCCGCACGCAAAGCCTATGAAGAAAAGCGGCGGATGCAGAGTGTTGGTGATTGATGTCGGCGCTGCCCCTCACCCTTACCCTCTCCCCGTAAGGACGGGGAGAGGGGGTCGCGAACGTTGACGTTTGTCCCTTCTCCCCGTCCTTACGGGGAGAAGGTGCCGGCAGGCGGATGAGGGGCAGCGCCGACGAATGAAAATTGAACGATCTGACATTGGAGCAACGACTTGAAAGCCAAACTGGGCATGTCCCCAATTGCATGGTGGAACGACGATCTTGCGGAACTCAGCGATGACGTGTCGCTGGAGGAATGCTTGGCGCAATCGCGTTCGGCGGGCTTCACCGGCATGGAAATGGGCCGCCGTTTTCCCAGTGATCCGAAAATCATGCTGCCGATCCTGAAGGAGGCCGACGTGACGCTTTGCGGCGGCTGGTTCTCCGGGACGCTGGTCGACGAAGACATGGCCAGGAATAAGGATCGCATCCAGCCTATGATCGATCTGTTCAAGGCGGTGAACGCGCCTTGCATCGTTTATGGCGAGGTCGGCCGCTCCATCCAGGGCGACCGCTCGAAGCCGCTCGCCACCAAGCCAAGGCTTTCGGACGACGAGATGAAAGCCTATGCGAGGCGCCTCACCCAATTCGGCGAATGGTGCGCCGAGCAGGGCATGCCGCTCTCGTATCACCATCATATGGCGGCGGTGGTCGAGACCGAGCCGGAACTCGACGCTTTCATGCGCTATTCGGGAGAAGGCATTCCCTTGCTGCTCGATGCCGGTCACCTGGCGTTTGCCGGCGGTGACGTTCTGCGCGCCATCGACAACCATCACCAGCGCATCAACCACGTGCATGTGAAGGATGTGCGCATGGGGGTGATTGAAAAACTGGATCGCCAGATGCAATCCTTTCTCGATGCCGTGGCGCTTGGCGCCTTCACGGTGCCGGGAGATGGTTCGCTGGATTTCGGTGCCATTGTGGAAAGACTGGCGAACTACGGCTATGAAGGCTGGTTCGTGGTCGAAGCCGAGCAGGACCCGAAGAAGAATCCGCCGCTCAGGATGGCGCAAGTCGGCTACAAGGAGTTGATGCGGGTGATGACGGCCGCCGGCTACACGGTTGCAACACAGGGCTTCCCCAATGCTTGAATGCAGTATTCCCAGCGAAGGGCTGATCCGATGCGGGGGTTGATCCGATGAAGGACTCTGAGCATCCGTTCTTCCGGCCATTGTGGCGGCGCGTTGCCATCGTCGCGGTCTGCCTGGGCTGGGCCGTGGTCGAGTTTGCCACCGGCGCGCCGTTCTGGGGCACGATCGCGCTCGGCTTCGCCGGCTATGCGGTCTGGCAGTTCTTCTATCTCTTCAAGCCGGCCGACGGCGACAAGACCTCGGACGACACCGAACCTAAGGAATGACCCTAGATGTCGAAACTGCTCGTCAAAGCCGATAAGGGGCATGGCCGCGTCGCCCATGTGACGCCGCAAAACGCCGGCTGGACCTATGTCGGTTTCGATCTGCATCGATTGCGGCCAGGCGAAACAGCCTCCGGACAGACGGCGGATCGCGAAATCTGCCTGGTGTTCGTCACCGGCAAGGGCAAGGCCAAGGCCGGCGACAAGGATCTCGGCCTGCTCGGCGAACGCATGTCGCCCTTCGAAGGCAAGCCGTGGTCGGTCTACGTACCGCAGGGCTCTGACTGGTCGGTGACCGCCGATACCGATCTCGAAGTTGCGGTCTGCTCGGCGCCGGGGCTTGGCGGCGGCCTGCCGGTCCGCGTCATTGCGCCGAAGGATCTCGGCCAGGAGGTTCGCGGCAAGGGCACCAACACGCGCTATGTCACCAACATCCTGCCGGAAGGCAAGCCGGCCGATTCATTGCTGGTGGTCGAGGTCATTACGCCTGGCGGCCATACATCAAGCTATCCGCCGCACAAGCATGACCAGGACAATCTGCCGGCCGAATCCTATCTTGAGGAGACCTATTACCACCGCCTCAATCCGCCGCAGGGCTTTGCCTTCCAGCGCGTCTACACCGATGCCGATCGGAATGGCGCTCGTTCGCTCGACGAGGCGATGGCAATCGAAGACGGCGACGTCGTGCTGGTGCCAAAGGGCTATCACCCTTGTGCCGCCTGCCATGGCTACGACCTCTACTACCTCAACGTCATGGCCGGGCCGAAGCGGACGTGGAAATTCCACAATGCGCCCGAGCACGAATGGCTGATGAAGGCCTAAGGCGCTGCCCGTCCGGGTCGGCAAACTGGCCCAAGGCGAAAAAATCGTCGGCTAATGACCCGCCTGAGCAACTTTGTTATCAGGAGCGATCATCAGCTTCGTCATTTCGTCATGCAAATCGCCTATGGCAGCGGGAGTTGACGAGGACTTTCGATGCGCTACGCTATCTATTTCACCCCCCGGCAGGACGAACCGCTGGCGCGGATCGCCGCCAATTGGCTCGGCCGCGACCCGTTCGGCGCTGCCACGAGGCCGGCCGAGGCCGTGGGCGAACTGTCGGCGGCGGAAGTCGCCTTCCACACTGCTTCGGCGCGCCGCTACGGCTTTCATGCGACGCTGAAGGCGCCTTTCCGGCTGGCTTCGAACGAAACGGAAGGCGCGCTTCGCGCGGCACTGGACGATTTCGCCGAGACGACGCCGGTGGTGACGATCCCGCGGCTGGTCGTCAGCCAGATCGACGGCTTCTTCGCGCTGGTGCCGGAAGGACCGCTGCCGGCGCTCAACCGCTTCGCCGACGACGTGGTGCGCGACTTCGACCGTTTTCGCGCACCGCTGAGCGAGGCTGAGATCGAGCGGCGCAGCCCCGATTCGCTGAAGCCGGCTGAATTCCGCAACCTCTGCCAGTGGGGTTACCCCTATGTCTTCGGGACCTTTCGTTTTCATATGACGCTGTCCGGCCGTGTCTCGTCACAGGAAGGCCCTCGTCTTCGCGCAGCAATCGACAGCCTGTTTGCGCAGGTCCTGCACCGGCCGGTGCCGGTGGACGCACTGACCCTGTTTGTCGAAACCGAACCTGGCGCCCCGTTCATGGTGCTTTCCCATCACGCGCTCGGGCGCCGCCCGGTCAGAAAAACTGCCTGAAATGGCTATTTGTTTTAACCGCATTTGTGCGACGCCAATTCACCCAATCGGTGATTCCAATTGGCTGCAAAAATGCTCCAAGGACCGCCTGAAATGACTGTCGAGACCGTTCTCAACAATGCCCGCATCGTGCTTGCCGACGAGATCGTCGAAGGCTCGATCGTGCTGCGCGACGGCTTGATCGCCGGGATCGACGCCGGTGCCGGCCGGAGCGGCGAGGACATGGGCGGCGATTTCATCATTCCCGGGCTGGTCGAGCTTCACACCGACCACCTCGAAGGCCATTACGCGCCGCGGCCGAAGGTGCGCTGGAACCCGATCGCCGCGGTGCTCGCTCACGACGCGCAAGTGGCGACCGCCGGCATCACCACCGTGCTCGATGCCTTGCGCGTCGGCATGGACGACGACGCCGACATGAATTCGGCCGACATGCGCAAGCTGGCCGATGCGATCGAGGACAGCGTCCAGCAGGACCGGCTGCGGGCCGACCATTTCATCCATCTGCGCTGCGAGGTTTCGGCGCCGGATTGCCTCGCAGCCTTCGCGCATTTTGACGGCGATGACAGGATCAAGCTGGCGTCGCTGATGGACCATGCGCCGGGACAGCGCCAGTTCGTCGATTTGGAAACCTATGCCTATTACTACCAGCGCAAGCTGAAGCTGACGGATCGCGAATTCCAGCAATTCTGTCAGAAGCGGATGGCGGAGTCGGCGACGAATTCTGGGCCGAACCGCGCCTTCATCGCTGCTGCCTGCCATCAGCGCGGCATCGTGCTGGCCAGCCATGACGACGCCACGACCGGCCATGTCGACGAGGCGATCGAACAAGGCGTCCGCGTCGCCGAATTCCCGACCACCAAAGAGGCCGCAAAAGCTTCGAAGGCGGCAGGGCTCGGGGTGCTGATGGGCGCCCCGAACGTCATGCGCGGCGCCTCGCATTCGGGCAACGTCTCGGCCCGCACGCTCGCCGGCGAAGGCCTGCTCGACATATTGTCGTCCGATTACATTCCCTTCAGCCTGATCCAGTCGGCGTTTTTCCTCGGCGACGTGGTCGACGGCATTTCCCTGCCTCAGGCGGTCGCCATGGTTTCGAAGAACCCGGCCGAGGCAGTCGGCCTCGCCGACCGCGGCGTCATCGAACAGGGCCGGCGCGCCGATGTGGTTCGCGTCCGTCTCGACGACCATGTCCCGGTTGTCCGCACGGTCTGGCGGCAGGGACGCCGGGTCGCGTGATGGCGTCGGCGTTGATCGAGCGTGAATTGCTCGCCGCGGCGTTACCGATCCGCGACGGCGTCTTCGTCGCCGTCGTCGGCCCGAGCGGCGCCGGCAAGGACACGGTGATCGGCTATGCCCGGTCGCTATTTGCCGACGAGACGCGGCTGGAGTTCGTCCGCCGGGTCATCACCCGGCCGAGCGACACGGCAAGCGAGGATCACGACACGCTTGCCGATGCGGCCTTCGTCGAGGCGGAAGCGGATGGTGCCTTCGCCATCTCCTGGGAGGCGCATGGCTTGCGCTACGGCATCCCGGCTGATGTCGACCGGTCGGTCGCCAACGGCCGCGTCGCCATCGCCAATGTCTCCCGCGCCATCATCCCGGCGCTGCGTGATCGCTATGCCAATCTGGCGATCGTCGAGATCACCGCTTCGCCGCAAATCCTGGCCGAGCGACTGGCGATGCGCGGCCGCGAGTCGCGCGGTGAAGTGCTGGCGCGGCTGGCGCGTAGCGCCAATGTGGCGTTGTCCGGACCAGATGTCACCTCGATCGACAATAGCGGCCCGCGCGAAGCGGCCGGCGAGCGCTTTGCCGACGTGCTGCGCAAGGCGATGACCTTCTCCGACCGACCGTGACATCGATCAAAGAATGCAGGCGGGGGCAAACTAATCTGTAGCGATCCTTCGCGCCCCCCTCTGTCCTGCCGGACATCTCCCCCACTTGGGGGGAGATTGGATGTCGCATCGGGTTTCGCCAATCTCAAATGCTGAAGAATGGCGCCGTCGGCAGAGCTGCCAATCTCCCCCCTTGTGGGGGAGATGTCCGGCAGGACAGAGGGGGCGCTGTCCCGCCCACTCAAGGTTCGTGAAGCGCTATTCCGCTGCCGCACCTGCCGTGCCCTTGCGGGTTGCCTCCAGCATCAGCCGCCGCTCCCGGTACACGCCCCATTGCTGGTCGACCAATACGCCGATGAGGATTACCCCCCCCATCACCGCGAAATTGAGCGAGGAGGGGATGCCGAGCAGGTTGACGAGGTTCTGCAGTTCCTGCAGCAGGACCGTTCCGAGGATGACGCCGATCAGCGAGCCCTCGCCGCCGCGCAGCGAGAAGCCGCCGAGCACGGCTGCGGCAATGGCGTAGAGTTCATAGAACTGGCCGTGGCTCGCCGGCGAGATCGAGCGCGTGTACATCGCGAAATAGATCGCCGACAGCGCCGTCAGCACGCCGCAGATGACATAGGCGGCCATGACGACGCGGCCGGTGCGGATGCCGGAATATTTCGCCGCCTCCTCATTCTTGCCGATGGCGTAGAGGTAGCGGCCGAACACCGAGCGGTGCAGCACCACCCACATCACGATGGCGATGACGATCAGCGCGATGAAGCTGTTTGGCACGCCATAGGATCGCCCGGCGGTCAGGAACTCGAGTTCCGGAAAGTTCTGTCCGAAGGCAAAGCCCGCCGTGCCGTCGGCTGTGTAGAACCGCGCGACGCCGCGATAGATCAACAGCCCGCACAGCGTCACCACGAAAGGCTGCAATTTGAGCCGCGTGATCAGCCAGCCATGTGCTAGCCCGATGATGCCGCCGAGCACGAGGATCAGCGGCAGCGCGACCGGCCATGCCATGCCGCGCGTGGCGATGAAATCGACAAACAGGACGCCGAGCAGCGCAACCACCGAGCCGACCGACAATTCGATGCCGCCGGTGATGATGACGAAAGCCTGGCCGATCGCGAGGATGCCGAACAGCCCGATCAGGTTCGAGGTGTTGGCGAGGTTGATCGGCAGCAGGAAGCGCGGATTGATGATCGCCACCACCGCTCCCACCACAAGGATCAGGATCAGCAGGCCGAGATCTTTCTTGCTCATCGTCTTCTCCCAAATGCCCGCGAATTATTTCGGCTGTTTGCCAACCGCCAGCAGCAGCACGTTTTCCTGGCTGAACTGTTCCTTGTCGAGAACGCCTGAGATCTGGCCCTCATGCATGACGGCGATGCGATCGGAGACGCCGATCACCTCCTCCATGTCGCTCGAGATCATCAGCACCGCGACGCCGGCATCGGCCAGCGCCCGCATCAGCCCGTAGATCTCGGCCTTGGCGCCGATGTCGATGCCGCGCGTCGGCTCATCGAGGATCATCACCCTGGGGCTCATGGCCAGCCATTTGGCCAGCACGACTTTTTGCTGGTTGCCGCCGGACAGCGTGCCGGTGCGCGTCGCCACCGAGGGCGCCTTGACGCCGAGATTGCTTTTCTGCTTCTCGGCGGTGACGGCCTCGGCGCTGGTAGAAACCAGGAACCGCCGGGCATGCGCCGGAAGATTGGGGAGCGAAATATTCTGGGCAATCGACAGATCGAGCAGGATTCCGGTCAGCTTGCGATCCTCGGGCACGAGGAAGATCCCGTTGGCCACAGCGTCGGCGGCCGAACCAACAACCAGATCTTTTCCATCAAGCTGGAGCGCGCCGCCAAGGCTCTTCTCGATGCCGAAAAGCACGCGCGCCAGCTCGGTCCGGCCGGAGCCGACAAGACCCGCCAGGCCAAGAATTTCGCCATGCCTGACGCCGAGATCGACCGGCCGGTCGGGATAGGCGCTGGTGCGAATGGCTTTGGCCGACAGGGCGACGGTGCCGGGCGGGCGCGCCGATTCTGCGGCCTTCTCCCTCTCCTTCAGCATGCGGCCGATCATCAGCTTGACCATTTGGTCGTGGTTGATGGCGTTCTTCGCCAGCGTGCCGGCAAGCATACCGTCCCTCAGCACGACGACGCGATCGGCGACCCGCTCGACCTCGTGAAGACGGTGCGAGATGAAGATGACGCTGATGCCCTCCGCCTTCAGCGCCTTGATGACATCGAGCAGCTTGTCGGTTTCGGCAAGTGGCAGGCTCGATGTCGGCTCGTCGAGGATCACCAGCCTTGCCTCGATCGACAGCGCCTTGGCGATTTCGACCATCTGCTGCTGGGCGAGCGATAGCGTCGATACCGGCGTGTCGGCCGAAAAATTGGCGCCCACGCGTTTGAGCAGCGGCGCCGACAGCGCGCGCAGCCTGGCGCGGTCGACCAGCCTGAGCGGACCGGCGCGCAAAGGCTCACGGCCGAAAAAGATGTTGGCGGCAACGTCGAGGTTCTCGAACAGGTTGAGTTCCTGATGAACGAAGGCGATGCCGGAACCGATGCTGGCTTCGACGGTCAGCCCGTCATGGGCGATGCCGTCGACGGTGATGGTGCCGGTGTCGGGGGTGGTCACGCCGCCGAGGATCTTCATCAGCGTCGACTTGCCGGCGCCGTTTTCGCCGACGAGGCCGACGACCTCGCCGGGCCTGACCTCCATCGAAAATCCATCCAGTGCGACCACGCCGGGATAGGTCTTGCGCACGCCCTCAAGACTGAGGAACGGGGCGGTCGTGGATGCGCCGATGGATGCGTCGGAATAATTCATTCACGCCTGACAGCAGTTGGCGGGGTCGGCCTCCCCGCAGATTGACGAGCCTGATCAAGCCCGTCAATAACAAGGGGAGCCAGTCACGCCAGCGTCGCGCTGCCCCTCACCCTTACGCTCTCCCCGTCAAGAACGCGGAGAAGGATCGCCAGCGTTGCAACCACTGCCCTTCTCCCCCGTTCTTCACGGGGAGAAGGTGCCGGCAGGCGGATGAGGGGCAGCGCCGACGACGCTCAGTTTCCAGACATCGCCTTCAGATTGGCGGCATAGGCGTCGACATCGTCCTTGCCGATGATCTTGGTCGGCACGATGATCAATCCGTCGGCGGGAACACCCGACTTGTCGCCCTTGAGATAGGCGGCCATCAGCTTCATGCCTTGATAGGCCCACTCGAAGGGCTGCTGGACCACCGTGGCGGCAACGGTGCCTTCCTTGACGCCGCCCAGCGTGATCGGATCGTCGTCGAAGCCGACGACCGTGATCTGACCGAGCTTGCCGGCGTCGCGCAGCGCTTCATAGATACGCGGCGTGTTGTAGGAATAGAAGCCGACCATGCAGGTGACGTCGGGGCTGGCGACCAGCGCATCCTCGACGTTCTTCTTGGCGCGGGCCTGGTCGATGTCGTCGCCACGCACGTCGATCAGCTCGATCTTGGTGCCGGCGAGCCCTTCCTTCATGCCCTCGATGCGCTCCTTGGCATTATCGGCGCCAAGCAGGCCGACGAAGCCGAGGCATTTGCCGCCGTCGGGCATCGCCTTCTTGGCGATCTCGGCCGCCTGCTTGCCGGCATCGATGTTGGACGAGCCGATATAGGCGACCCGCTTGGTCTGCGGCGCGTCGCTGTCGGTGGTGAACAGCGCCGTCTCCGAGGCGATCTTGTTGAGTCCGTCGGTAGACGTCTTGGGATCAACGGCCGAAACCATGATCGCCTTGACACCGGCCGTCACCAGATCGTCCATCAGCCGCTGCTGGATGGCGACCGATGACTGCTCCGGATATTTGAGCTCGAGATTGTAGTCGGGCAGTTCGGCCTGGGCCTTCTTGACGCCGGCTTCGGCCGCCTTCCAGAAATCGGAAGCGCCGTTGACGACGAAGGCCAGCGTCGGTTTATCCTGGGCACGGGCAATCGCCGTGATGGACAGACCGAGAGCCAAGGCCGCGGCAGCGACGGACGCATTTCGTATCGCAGATTTCATGTTCAACCTCCCATTTGATTCAGTCATTTTCGCTGATCTGAACTTGTCGAATGCGGCTGGACGCCTCCTCCTCAAGGGGTGCTGGCAGCGAAAGAACGGCGCCATTCCAGCCGCGATTTTGGACTTTAGAGACTCATTGGCTGTTCGTATAGTCGGATTTGTCTGACATTTCCGTAATTGCGTGGCGTTGCTTTGCCGGCCCAAGAGCCGCGGATGCCGCGCCACGCGCCTGCTTCCCGTCACGGCCCGTTCGGTCCCGAGCCGGGCATGACGAATTGACAATAGAACGCTTACGCCTATTAGTAAATAGTATTAGTCTCTGGATGGAAACCTGGTGCCGCTGGCGATTGGCTGCCTGCCGTGTGGTGAGAAAGGGGGGCTTCCGAGGCCGTTTAACCGCCTTGAAATTGGACCACATTCCCAGAAATCGATCTTCCAGAAACCGCGTATCGCTCTCTCCGCGCTGCTAGCCATTCGGCTGCCAGGATGATAATAATGATTTATCGAGTGCCTGTTTTATAAACGCGAAGCGTCGTCGGGCGCCTTACCGTCTTTAATGACGTCCAGGACGAGCTCTGGTTAGCCAAGCCGGGAATTTGGAACACAACGCCATGAGCGAACCGACGGATCTGCGCGATCCTGCCCTTGAAGCCTCCCGGCGCCGAAAGCCATCGGCTAAGAATCCCAAGAGTCGCGTCACCATGACCGATATCGCCAGGGCCGCCGGCTGCTCGCAGGCAACGGTTTCGTTCGTCC
Organism: Mesorhizobium sp. WSM4807; assembly: GCF_055811615.1. Taxonomy (NCBI): domain Bacteria; kingdom Pseudomonadati; phylum Pseudomonadota; class Alphaproteobacteria; order Hyphomicrobiales; family Phyllobacteriaceae; genus Mesorhizobium; species Mesorhizobium sp. WSM4807. The sequence continues at coordinate 16,737 of NZ_JBVVQY010000001.1, read as the reverse complement.
TCAACAACACGCCAGGCATAAGGCTCTCGCAGCAGACCCGCCAACGGGTGATCGAGGCCGCGCGGGGTCTCGGCTATGCGCCACCAGCCTTCTCTGCTCTTCGCAGCCCTATCGCCTCGTTCGAGGGGCTGGACGGGGTGATCGGCTTCGCGGTCGATCAACTGGCGACCAGTCCCGAAGCGGTCGTCGCCATAGAAGGAGCGCGACAGGCCTCGTGGAATGCCGGGAACGTCGTGCTGGTCGCTCAGACTTTGGGTGATTCCGTCATGGAGCCGCGCGCGATTGCGGCACTGACCAAGCGAGGCATTTCGGCGCTGATCTACATGACCATCTTCACGCGCGAGATCGCCGCGCCCGACTATCTCTACGACCTCGATATCCCGGTCATCCTGCTCAATTGCTATACCGCCGACTACGCCTTCCCCGCCGTGGTGCCGAGCGAAATCGCCGGCGGGCAGAGCTCCACCCGCCACCTGATCAGCCATGGCCACCGCCGCATCGCCACCATCACCGGCGAGCCGTGGATGCAGGCGGCGCAGGATCGGCTGAAGGGCTACCGCCGGGCGCTGGCGACGGCCGACATCCCGTTCGATGCGGAGCTGGTGGTCGAGGGCGACTGGTCGGCGAGCGCCGGCTACGCCGCGACCGTCAAGCTTCTGGCGCTCAAGGACCGCCCAACCGCCATCTTCTGCCAGAACGACCGCACCGCGATCGGCTGCTACGAAGCGCTGAAGGAAGCCGGCCTGCACATCCCTGGGGATATTTCGGTGATCGGCTATGACGACGAGGAAATCGCCCGGCATCTGTTCCCGCCTTTGACGACGTCGATCCTGCCGCATATGGCGATGGGGCAATGGGCGATCGAGCAATTGGAGGTCCCTGCACCGCCCGGCCGCGGCCGCTACCCCATTACCAAGCTTGAATGCCCGCTGGTCGAGCGGGAATCGGTCAGTGCTGTGGCGCCTGGGCGCACACACGGACTGACAGCCAGCTGAGCACCTCCAGACTTCCGTCAATGCAAACGCCGTACTGATGCCGCTCCAAGCCAGACAGGCGCCCCCGCAAAGGGCGATGGCCCCAAATTGTCGCCTGGCATGGTGGATCGGGATTCTTGTATCCCGAGTTCTGCGGATTGACATACGGTTTGCTGCAGTCTGGTTGTGGCGAAATCCTGGATCCAAGGGTAAATCTGATCTGGTTCGCCGTTCCGCGCCGGCCTTCGAGCCCGATTTCCTCGCTGACCCGAATCGGCAACCTGCCAGGAGTTATACTGCCATGAAGCTCCAGCATCGCCATGGCCCGCCGCGCGATTTCGTCGGTTACGGCCGGCGGCCGCCGCAGATCATCTGGCCGGACGGACGTCTGGTCGCAGTCAATCTCGTGGTCTGCTACGAGGAAGGGTCGGAATATTCGCTATTCGAGGGCGACGACCATAGCGATGGCTGGGGCGAATATCCGTTGTCGGCGCCGGCCGGCATCCGCGATCTCGGCACCGAAACGCATTTCGAGTATGGCAGCCGCGTCGGCATCTGGCGCATCGCCAGACTGCTCGAGCGACACGGCATCCACGCCACGATCTCAAGCTGTGCCGAGGCGCTGCGGCGCAACCCGGAGGTGACGGCATGGCTGCGCCAATCGGGTCACGATCTGCTCGGCCATGGCCTGCGCTGGACCGAACAATGGACCCTGAGCCGTGACGAGGAGCGCGACCAACTGCAGCGCGCCGTCGCGCTGTTCATCGAGCTGCTCGGCGAGCGGCCGATCGGCTGGAACAGCCGTTCCTTTCCCAGTGTCAACACGCGCGACATCCTGATCGAAGAAGGCGGCTTCCTGTACGATTCGGATCCGTGCAATGACGACCTGCCCTATTTCGTGCCGGCACAGAACAGGCGCCTTCTGGTCGTTCCCTATTCCAAGACATTGAACGACAGCCGCTATCTGGTCAGCCCGGGCTATGTGACGCCGAAGGACTTCGTCGACAACGTCGAAGCCTATCTGGACTTCCTGATCAGGGAAGCCAGGAAAGAAGGCGGGCGCATGATGACGATAGCCGTCCATGCGCGGTGGACCGGCCAGCCCAACCGGGCCGCGGCATTGGAAGGCATAATCGAGACGGTGCTGTCCAGGCCGGAGGCCGTCTTCATGCGCCGCAACGATATCGCCCGGTATTGGCTGTCGCTGTTTCCGGCCGAGGGCGAAGCGCCATGAGCCGACGTCCAACTCGCATGGCGAACGGCATCCTTAAGCATCGGTGCGGGAAGGGAATTGCTCACCCCAACGGCATAACGCCTCTGCTCCAGCATTGAGCGCCGCTCCGCTTTCTGTCAGCGAATAGACGACCTTCGTCGGCGATCCCGGATAGACTTCTCGGTTCACAAGCCCGTCAGCCTCCAGTTCGCGTAATTGCTGCGTCAGCATCTTTTCACTGATCGCCGGAATCGACTGCCTCAACCGGCCGAACCTGCGAGATGCCGTTCCAAGCTCGCAAAGAATATCCACTTTCCACTTCCCTTCGATCGCCTTGATCGCGGTTGCGAAGCCGCAATTGCCCGTCGGCTCATTCATGATATTCTCCTTACCGTTGGGTAACCACTTACCTCCAGGTGCGTATTGTGCGCGCCACTCACTCCAACATACCTCTGCCCGTGACGAAAATTGGCACCTATTGGTATGGAGTGTTGTAATGAAGCTTTCAATCAGCGTTGTGGGGACGGGTCGTATGGGATCAGCGCTCGCCCGCGCCCTGCTTCAGTCGGGATATCGGACGACGGTCTGGAACAGGACGAAACAGAAGGCCGAACCGCTGGCCACGCTCGGCGCCACTGTCGCGGGGTCCGTCCTGGAAGCTGTCAAAGCGGCTGAAATTGTCATTGTGAACGTAAGCGACTACCAAGCAACCGCTGCAGTTCTGCACGACGATGCTGTTGCTTCAGCCATTCGCGGCAAGCTGGTCGTGGAACTCACTTCGGGAACGCCGCATGGCGCACGCGAAGCCGCTGAATGGTTTGCCGAGCACGGAGCCAGCTATCTCGATGGCGCGATCATGGCCACGCCGGATTTCATCGGCACAGATGCCGGGACGATACTGATCTCGGGGCCAAGGCAGGCTTTCGACGCGAACGAGGAGATGTTTCGTGCCTTGGGCGGCAATGTCCAGCATGTCGGGGAAGAACCGGGACGTGCGAACGCACTTGATAGCGCGCTGCTTGCTCTCATGTGGGGCGCGCTGTTCGGAGCGCTCCATGCGATCGCCGTGTGTCAGGCCGAAGAGATCGACCTCGGCGAGTTGGTACGGCAGTGGACCGCAACAGCGCCTGTTGTTGACGGGCTTGTCGTCGACCTGATCAAGCGGACAAATGCTGGCCGTTTTGCCAGCGACGACGAGACGCTCTCGTCGATCTCCCCGCATTACGGCGCATTCCAGCATCTCCTGGAGCTGATGGAGGCGCGCAAGATCGACCGCTCTGTGGTCGACGGTTACGACGCGATCTTCCAACGGGCGATTGCAGCTGGCCACTTACATGATGATTTTGCCGCGTTGTCGCAGTTTCTGGGAAAGTCCGGATAGGAGACCTCTCCGACCTGGATTGCGAGAAGGTGACTGGCTGAGCGGATTTTCATTATGCAGTTTTCGGCCTTAGGCGGGCTTTGTCGTCAGCCAGCGGGCCTTTTAACGATGAGCTGGTTGCGGCAAAGAAGGCGAGCATGAGCCGAGTCAGACCAGTGACCTGCATTAGGGGAATAGGATGCCTTTAACGCTTCTCATCGATTCGTATTGTGCTGCTTGGTCCGATGAGAACGCCCAGCAGCGGCGGGCGTTGCTGTTGCCGATCTGGAGCGATAGCGCGACATACACAGATCCTACAGTCCATGCGACCGGCGCGGAAGAACTGCTCGCGCACGTCGCAAGAGTTCTGGCCAAGCATCCCGGTGCCCGCATCTTACGGACAAGTGACGTGGACGTTCATCATGGGATCGCACGCTTTGCGTGGAAGTTTGTGATGCCTGATGGATCGTCCTTCCCTGAGGGTTTGGACATAGCCTTCCTAGACCCTGGCCAGAAGCGAATAACACGTATCATCGGCTTTTTTGGGCCGTTGGTAAGATCCTCGGTGTCATAAGCCTTCGCCATCAAGCCGATCGACCGGCGCGTGCCAGCCCGTGCGCAACCAGCCGATCGATAATCTCGCAATAGCTGACGCCGCTTGCCGCCATCGCCTTGGAATACATGCTGATATCGGTGAAACCGGGAATGGTGTTGAGCTCGTTGATGAGGACGCGCATGTCGGGGGTCACGAAGAAATCAACGCGGGCCATGCCGTCGCAGCCGACCGCATGGAAGGCCTTTGCCGCTATCTCGCGGATCTTGCCTTCGATCTCCTGCGGCAGTTCGGCCGGGACTTTCAGCGCCGCGCCGTCCTCGTCGATATATTTGGCGTCGTAGCTGTAGAAACCGTGGCTCTGTGCCGGCACGATCTCGCCTGGACGGGAAACGAAGAGGCCGCCTTCCCTATCCTCCAGCACGCTGCACTCGATCTCGCGGCCTCGAATGAATTCTTCGGCCAGCAGCTTGCGGTCGTGGCCAAAACCTTCTGTCAGCGCTGCCTCGTAGTCTTTTTCAGCCGAAACCTTACTGACGCCGACAGAGGAGCCCTGCCGGGCCGGTTTGATGAAAAGCGGAAGCCCAAGCGCGCTCTGCAGTTCCGCAAATGCCGGTGCGGCGCCATGGTGGATTGTGACGGACCGCGCGGTGGGCAGGCCCGCCTCATTCAGCAGCCGCTTGGCAATGTCCTTGTCGAGGGCGGCGGCCGAACCGAGAATGCCGCAGCCGGCGAGCGGCACGCGCGCCACTTCCGCGAGTCCTTGGACGGAGCCGTCCTCGCCATGGAGGCCATGCAGGGCGGGAAACAGGATGTCGATGTCAGGCAGTTCGTGCGGCGCGCCATGGATCGGGATCGCCATCATCCGTCCCTGTCCACCCGGCACGAGGCAGACTTCGGTACCGCTCGATGGTTTCGCCAGCGTGCCATTCTCGAAGCTGCTCAGCAGCCATTGTCCTTCGCGGGTGACGAAGACGGGAACGGCATCGTATTTCGCGGGTTCCAGCGCACGCATGACATTGGTTGCCGACAGCACCGAAACGTCATGCTCGGCGGAGCGTCCGCCAAAGAGCACGGCAATACGCAGTCTTTTCGAGGTGTCGGCCATGAGCGTCTCCAAAATGGTCTGGCAGAAATGCGGCCGCAGGGGTCCGAATCTCGGTGCGCAGCCCGATCGTTTGCCGACGAAAGCACAGCCTTCAGGCCCTGTCTGAGAAGGGGTGCTTTGGTTCGGTCTCCTCCCCAGTGCTCCTCTTATTGAAGCGAGCGTAGCATGAGACTTGAATGGGGAGAGAATACGCTGCCCTCTGCTCGGCTTCGCAAACAGCTGGGGTTGCCTTAATCATAAATCTGTGTTTATCATAAGCCATGGTTTATGATTACGCAGGTATGGTCGCGCTGGCCGACCCCACGCGCAGAAAGGTATTCGAGCTTGTGGCCGAAGGGCCGCGTTCGGTGGCTAACCTCGCTCGAACCCTGCCGGTGTCTCAGCCCGCGATCTCTCATCACCTGAAGGTGCTGAAGGAGGCACGGCTGGTCCGCGCCGAGCCTCGCGGCGCCAGCAACATATACCATGTCGACCCTCATGGTCTCGGCGAGATGCGTGCCTGGCTCGACCAGATGTGGGGGAACGCGCTCGACGCCTTCCGAAACGAGATCAACAAAGCCAAGGAGCGAAATAATGACGGCGATCATTAAACCAGCGCCTGTGCGCAAGTCGGTCACCGTGGACGTGCCGGTTGCCACGGCGTTTGAAGTGTTCACGAGCGGGTTCGGACGTTGGTGGCCGGCGTCCCACTCGATAGGCAAGTCCGCGCTCAGGAGCGCGACTATCGAGCCAAAGGCAGGCGGCCGCTGGTTTGAGACCGGCGAGGATGGGACGGAATGCGACTGGGGCGAAGTGCTGGCGTGGGAACCGCCAAACCGCATCGTCCTGGCATGGCGGATTCGCGCCGACTGGCAATATGATCCGTCGCTGCTGACCGAAGTCGAGGTCAAGTTCTCCGAGGCCGGCGAGAACGCGACTCGCGTCGAGCTCGAGCACCGTCAGCTTGAGAACATGGGCGCGGCCGGTGAAGCGGTGCGTGAGATCTTCGAATCCGATCGTGGCTGGAGCGGTATCCTGCAAAACTATGTCCGGTTGATCGAGAAGCGGTAGGCTGCCAACCGATCGGCCAACTGACTTACCCTTTGAGTACGTGAAAGGTCGCTTCAATTCGCAATGCATGTGCTATAGCCAAAGACTAGGAAATGCGGCCGGCCTCCTACTGAGGCAACGAAGACGAAGGTGCATTAGTCGAAGTGTATGAACTGTATGAAGAGCCGTACCGGTGAGATGAGACGAAGCAGTCCAAGACAGGCTAGCACAAGGCCCGGCGTTCTGCTCAGCGTGAGCGCTGGTCTGCGGCTGCTCGCTTCGTTGCTCTTTTTGATCTGGACCATTCCTGCGGCTACAGCCGACCAGGTCGGACAGGCCAAAGAGCAAATAAGGCTCGCTGCGTCCAAACCGGTCGCCCACCCGACCATCCTTGTCCGCGACATTGCGCGCCGTGTTGGTGCTGAGACTTCCCGTTTCAAGACGGGAACGCCCGCCATTGCGGGAAGCGGCAAGCCCTTTTGCACTATCCCGGATTTGCGCCTGCCGCTCGAAACCGCGTCAGCCGCACCGTTTGGCATAGGGTCTGAAGACCGGCCGAAACTGTCGCCGATCCGCGCCTTTGATGCGCGCGCGCCTCCGCTTCTCCCGGCATGATCCTGGCCGCGCGACCGCGGCCCCCGACTCCCAAAACTTTCACATCGCGTTTCGTTCGGGCTCTCGCCGATCGGAACGCCAAAGCTCTTGTCGGAGGCGGTTTCCGCCCGATATGGGCTGAACGGACAAGAACATGCTGCATTTTTCGCGCTGGAAGACCATTCTCATCTGGCTGACGGTCCTGGCCGGTATCCTGTACGCAGCTCCGAATCTGGTTCCCGCCTCCACTCTGGCATCGCTGCCGAATTGGCTGCCAAAGCAGCAACTGACGTTGGGCCTAGACCTGCAGGGCGGCTCGCACATCCTGCTCCAGATCGATCGGCAGGACCTCGCCAGCGAACGCCTCGAATCGGCACGCGACGAGGTCCGCACGTCGCTGCGCGATGCCCAGATCGGCTATACCGGGCTTTCCGGCACCGCCAATTCTATTCAGGTCCGCATTCGCGACCAAGGCCAGATCGAAGCTGCGAAGAGCGCGCTCGAAAGATTGACGCAGCCGATCTCGACCGGGCTTTTCATGAGCGGCTCGGTGACCGAGATGGAGATGACCGAGCCGGAACCGGGCCTGCTGCGTTTCACGCTGACCGAAGCCGGGGTCGACTACCGTCTCGCCGCGGCGCTGACCCAATCGATCGAGGTGGTGGGCCGGCGCGTCAACGAGCTCGGCACGACCGAGCCGATCATCCAGCGCCAAGGATCTGAGCGCATCATGGTCCAGGTGCCGGGCCTGCAGGATCCGCAGCGGCTGAAGGATATCCTCGGACAGACCGCGAAGCTGACCTTCCAGATGGTCGACCGGTCGATGCCGGTCGAGGAGGCGATCTCCGGCCGCCCGCCGGCGGGCTCGACGGTGTTGTATTCGACGGACGAGCCGCGGGTTCCCTATCTGATCGAGAACCGGATCATCGTCTCCGGCGAAAATCTCGTCGACGCGCAGGCAACCTTCGATCAGCGCACCAACGAGCCGGTGGTCTCGTTTCGCTTCGACAGCCGCGGCGCCACCCGCTTCGGTCAGGCTACTCAGGCCAATGTCGGGCGCCTGTTCGCGATCATCCTCGACAACGAGGTGATCTCCGCGCCTCAGATCCGCGAACCGATCCTGGGCGGCACCGGGCAGATATCCGGCAGTTTCACGGTGGAGAGTGCGAACGACCTTGCGGTCCTGCTGCGCGCCGGCGCACTGCCTGTTGACCTCACCATCGTCGAGGAACGCACCGTCGGTCCGAGCCTCGGCAGCGATTCGATCGAGGCGGGCCAGTTCGCGTCAATCATCGCCGGGTTCCTCGTCATCGGCTTCATGCTGTTCGCCTATGGGCGACTGGGACTGATCGCGAATATCGCGCTGCTGGCCAACGTCGCACTGATCATCGCCGTCCTGTCCGTGCTCGGCGCAACGCTGACGCTGCCTGGCATCGCCGGCATCGTGCTGACGATGGGCATGGCGGTCGATTCCAACGTCATCATCTTCGAGCGCGTCCGGGAAGAGAACCGCCAAGGGCGCTCGATCGTGCAGTCGATGGATTCCGGGTTCAAACAGGCGCTGGCGACCGTCGTCGATGCCAATGTGACGACGCTGATTGCCGCCGTCATCCTGTTCTTCCTCGGCTCTGGGCCGATCAAGGGGTTTGCCGTCACCCTCGCCATCGGCATCGTCACCACCGTGTTCACGGCCTTCACGCTGACGCGCTGGCTGGTCGCGTTCTGGCTTCGCCGGCAGCGCCCGAAAGCCATGCCCAGCGGTGTCATGCGGCTGGTGCCCGACGACACGCGCGTGCCGTTCATGGCATTCCGAAAATACGCCTTCACGCTGTCCTTGCTGTTGTCGATCGCTTCGGCCGTGCTGTTCTTCACTGTCGGCATGAACTACGGCATCGACTTCCGCGGCGGTTCGAGCATCGAGGTGCAGGCGAAGGGCCAGCAGGCCGACATCGGCGACATCCGTGAGCGACTGACGGGCCTCGAACTGGGTGAGGTTCAGGTGCAGGAGTTCGGCTCGACCCGGGACGTGCTGATCCGCATCGGCACCCAGGGGGGCGGCGACATTGCCGAACAGTCCGCCGTTGAGAAAGTGAGGAGCGCACTCGAAACCGACTACGAGTTCCGCCGCATCGAGGTTGTCGGTCCGACAGTGTCCTCCGAACTCGCGTTCAACGGCACAATGGGCGTGCTCGCCTCGCTGCTGGCGATGCTCGTCTACATCTGGATCAGGTTCGAGTGGCAGTTCGGACTCGGCGCCATCATTTCGACGTTCCACGACGTGATCCTGATGGTCGGCTTCTACGTCGTCGCGGGCATAGAGTTCAATTTGACCTCGATAGCCGCGATCCTGACTATTGTCGGCTATTCCATCAACGATACAGTTGTTGTTTACGATCGGGTCCGCGAGAATCTGCGCCGCTATAAAAGGATGCCGATTGCCGAACTGCTCGATCTGTCGATGAACCAGACACTGGCGCGAACGGTCCTGACCGGCGTGACCACGTTGTTTGCTCTGGCGGCGCTTTCGATCTGGGGCGGCGAGGTCATCCAGTCCTTCACGGTCGCGATGATCTTCGGCATCCTCGCCGGGACCTATTCCTCCATCTTCGTCGCCGGGCCGCTGCTGATCCTGTTCAAGCTCCGGCCCGGCGCCCTCAGCCCAGAGGAAACCGCAGCGGCGAAAGAGCCGCCGGCGCGACAGGCCTTATGATGTGACGGTTCGAAGCTGATCCACGACAGCGTCGGTTTCGGCGCTGGTCGTGGCTCGACCAAGACTGAAGCGAACGGCGCCCATGCCGATCTTCTCGGGCACGCCCATGGCCGTGAGCACCGGGGAGAGCTCGACCCGGCCGGCGTGACAGGCCGAACCGGTCGACGCCGCGACCCCGTCGAGACGCGAAAGCACCTCGGCACCGATCATGCCGACGAACGAAACGCTGAGCGTGTTGGGAAGGCGGTGCTGAGGGTGCCCGTTGAGTGCGACACGGTCGCCGAAACTCTCCTGCAGCGCGTCCCAAAAGCGATCGCGCAGCACGCGGATGCGCGCCATCGGCTCCAGGTCGCCGGCGAGCGCACAGGCGGCGCCGAGGCCGACCGCGAGCAAGGCGCTCTCGGTGCCAGCGCGCCGGCCATGTTCGTGCCCGGCGCCGTGGATCAGCGGCTCGAGCCTGAGCCCGCCTCGAACATAGAGCGCACCGACACCCTTCGGCGCGTAAAGCTTGTGACCGGCGATGGTCAGCAGATCGACGCCAAGCGTGTCGACCCTGGTTGCAATCTTGCCGACCGACTGCGCAGCGTCGGTGTGAAACCGGACGCCATGCTCCCGCGCAATAGCACCGATCTCCTCGATCGGCTGGATGGTGCCGACCTCATTGTTGGCGTGCATGACGCTGATCAGGATGGTGCGCGGCGTGACGACACGACGCACATCCTCGGGATCGACCCGGCCCGTGCTGTCGACCGGCACATAGGTCACTGCCGCGCCGAGCTGCTCGAGGAACCGGCAAGGGGCGAGAATGGCCGGATGCTCGACCGTGGTGGTAACGATATGCTCGCCCTTGTCCCGCAGGGCGAAGAACGTGCCCTTGATCGCCAGGTTGTTGGCCTCGCTGCCGCCGCTTGTGAACACGATCTCGTCGGGTGCGCAGTCGAGCAGCGCCGCAACCTGGCTGCGGGCCTTCTCCAGCGCAGCCTTCGCCGGCAGGCTCGCCCAATGCCCGCTTGATGGATTGCCGAAAGCCTCATCCAGATATGGCCGCATGGCAGCCGCAACCGAAGGATCGATCGGCGTGCTCGCGTTATAGTCGAGGTAGATCGATGTCATGCCCGGGAGCCTCCTTCGCGGTTTGTCGCCCGGCGATCAGCTTGCGCGGCTATTCCCGCATGAATGCCTGAACCTCTTCGGATGTCACTTTGCCGTCCTTGTTTGCGTCCACCTTGTCGAAGATTCGCTTATGGATGGCGGTGATCTCTTCGAAGGAAAGTGCGCTGTCACCGTCCGTGTCGGCAATGGCGAACATGATCTTCATCATGTGCCCGCGCATGCGCATCATCGGCATTGCGCCCATCATGCCGGGCTGCATCATCTCGCCCATCATGCCCTGACCCATGCCTTGGCCCATCATGCCCTGGCCCATCATGCCGGGTTGAGCGGGCTGTGCACCTTGGTCTTGTCCCGCCATACCTCCAGGCTCGGGAGACGGCGCCGCCTGCGCGACCTTCGTATCGTGGGGATCGGCTGCGGTCGTTTGCGCGGCGGCTGTAGCCGTCGCGCCGGCGGCGACAGTGGCGGCGAGCGCGGCCGCGCTGATCAGTGCAATCAACGTCATAATATCCTCCTTCCTCTCATGGGGCTCGTTCCAACTCGCTGGCGGCTCTGCGGCCGGAGATGCTTTCAGCTCTTTCCCTACTGCCGGCAAACCGCCGGTCGCGGTCAAATTTCAATGTAAGCCAAAGGCGTGGCGAATTTGCGCCGGATCAATTGCTTGGGCAGCGATCTGCCGACGCTGTCATGTTGCCTTCCTCGACGGATGAGGCTCGGTTTCGCTCATCACCGCAGCCACGACTACCCCTGAGAGAAACGTCAGCGCGGCAATCGATGCGATCGCCGATGACAGCCCGAAGCTGTCGGCGATGAGGCCGGCGGAAAGCGCACCGATCGCGTAGCCGAGATCCCGCCAGAACCGGTAGACGCTGAGTGAGCGGGCGCGCCAGGTCGGATGCGAGGCATCGGAGACGGCTGCGATCAAGCTCGGGTAGACCATTGCCGTGCCGAGGCCGAGCAGAAGGCTGCCGACGAGCCACCACTCGAACCGGTGCGTCGCCGCGGTGAGAAACAGACCGGCGGCCTGAACCCACATGCCGGCGACGATCAGGCCTTTGCGCCCCCAGCGATCGCTCAGGGAGCCCGTGGCGATCTGCAAGATACCCCATGTCGCGGGATAGATCGCCTTGAGGATGCCGATGCGCTCGACGCCGAGGCCGAAGGAAGCGAAGAACAATGGGAAAATGCCCCAGCTCATGCCGTCGTTGAGATTGTTGACGAGACCGGCCTGCGAGGCGGCGAACAGGTTGCGATCCCCGAACGAGGTGAGCGCGAAGACCTGCCGAAAGCTGATCGGCGCGGGCTGCGCGTGGGATGAAGCCTCCAGCCGAACGTGGGCCCGCGTGTCGCGCACGAGCAGGATCGACAGTGCGGCACCGACGACGGCATAGCCGATGCCGAGATAGATCGGTACTGGCCGAAGTCCGTATTGCGCGGCGAGATAGCCGGTCAGGAACGCCGTCACCCCGACGGCGAGATAGCCGGCGAACTCGTTGAGGCCGACGGCAAGGCCGCGCGACTTCGGCCCGACGAGATCGACTTTCATGATCACTGTCATCGACCAGGCGAGCCCCTGGTTGACGCCGAGCAATGCGTTGGCCGCAATCACCCATTCCCAGGTCGGCGCCCAGATGATCATGAACGGCACCGGCAGCCCGACCAGCCATCCCAAAACGAGCACGCGCTTGCGGCCCCACGCGTCGGCAAGCTGGCCGGAGACCAGATTGGCCAGCGCCTTGACGACGCCGAAACTGACGATGAAGGAGACGATGAGCGTCGTCGACGTGACGTGGAACTCCTCCGATCCGATCAGCGGCACCACCGTTCGTTCTATTCCGACCATGCCGCCGACAAAGGCGTTGATCACGACGAGCAGCGCGAATTGCGGCCAGTTCTCCCTGAGGCCGAGCCTGACGGGTGAACCCGCCTTGCCTGGAACCGATGCCGCTTCGTCCATGGCTCAGGCCGCCGCCGCAGCAGAGGCGGAATTGGCGGCCCGGAGCGCCGCGGCCTGCGGCGGAGCCGGCGGAATCTCGGCGAGCATGAAGCGAATGAACGCGGCTTCGTCCTCGATCCGGAGGGCCTCGTTGTGGCGTTTCTCGAAACCGATGGTCGACCACGGCTTGCCGCTCAGGCGCCGGCCGCAGACCGAGCCAGCATAGGCGCCGGGGAGTACTTCGACATGATCGGGGAGAGCCTTAAGCCGGCCGGCGCTGCGAAACAGATCCTTTGCGCCTTGCTCGGCGCTGGCGGCGAGTTCGGTGCGACCGAGATCGCCGGCCATCAGCGTGTGGCCGGTCAGCACGAACCACGGCTCGTCGGCACGCGTGCGGTCGCTGACGAGAAGGCAGATGTGCTCCGGGGTGTGACCCGGCGTGTGCAGGACGGTTGCGATGACGTTGCCGAGCGAGAGGACTTCTCCGTCGCGCACGCCTTTGAACGGGAACGCAACATCCGCCTCCGCCGAGAGCACGTAAGCGGCGCCCGCCGCTTCGGCGAGCGCGCGGCCGGCAGAGAGATGGTCGGCATGAACATGCGTGTCGACGACGAAATGGATGCGCATGCCGGCGTCTTCGGCGGCACGCAGGTAGAACGCGATGTCGCCGACCGGATCGACGACGGCCGCAGCTGCTTTGCCGCCGCAACCGAACAGGTAGGAGACGCCGACCGGATCGGTGTGAAGGAACTGGCGAAGGATCATGGTCTTGCGTTCCTCGTTGCAAAGGGCTAGAAATATTCAATCATTCCGCTGAATGTTTCACTGAGGAGAAGCCGTGTCAAGCACCGGACCGAAACAGGCGATCTACGCGAGCCTTGCCGAAGTGGCTCAGGCACTCGGCCATCCGCATCGGCTCGAGCTTCTGGAGCACCTGGCGCAAGGGATGCGCAGTGTCGAGGACCTCTCCGCGCGAGCCCATCTGAGTTTCGCCAACACGTCGCGCCACCTGCAGATCCTGCGGCGGGTGCGCCTCGTCGAGGCGGAGCGCCGCGGCAAGCACGTGCTCTATAGCCTCGCCGGCGAGGTCGAGGTGGTGGCACTGATCAAGGCGCTCGGCCGCGTCGGCGAGCGAAACATGGCCGAAATCGGCCGCGTCATGGCCGACTACTTCCGCGCTCGCGATGCGATGGAACCGGTGTCGCGAGACGACCTCGTCTCGAGGCTGCATGACGGCATGGTCACGGTTCTCGACGTGCGGCCAGAGGACGAGTTTGCGGTCGGACATCTTCCAGGCGCCCTCAACATCCCGCTGGCCGAGCTGAAGCGTCGCTTGGGCGAACTACCTGCGGATCGGGAAGTGATCGCCTATTGCCGCGGCCCCTACTGCGTTCTCTCGTTCGAAGCGGTCGCCGCCTTGCGAGAGCGGGGCTACCTCGTCCGTAGGCTTGAGGACGGCTACCCCGAATGGAAGGCCGCCGGCCTGCCGGTCGAAACGGCCGCCTGAAGCAGAACACGCGAGGCGAACCCCATGGATCAGAAGGCCGCATGGCCGATCGTGAACCATAAGGATCATGCTTCTCCTTCCGTGTTTCGGCCGGAGGCGCTATTGCGCGAGGCGCGCCGGCAGAAGCGACTGCCGCTCGCCGCTGTCCCTCCGGTGTGTGTCCTCGATCCCGACGGCGACGTGGTGCGGCACCTCAAACTTGCGGGACAGAGCCGCGCACACGAGGGGTGGGCGTGTTACCATACCGAACTTCTTGCCTTCGATCTCGACGGCGTCGGAGTGGTCGGCATCATCGGCTGCGCAGTGGGCGCGTCCTTTGCGGTGCTCATTGCCGAGCAGCTTTTTGCGGCCGGCTGCCGACTGCTCGTCAGCGTCACATCCGCCGGCCAGATCACCGACAACGGACCCACGCCATACTTTGTTCTGATCGACCGCGCTCTCCGGGACGAGGGGACGAGTTATCATTATCTGCCGCCGGCAATCTTCGCGGAGGCGCCAGACGCGAGGCTTATCGCTCGCATTGAAGACGCCTTGTCGGGGCTTTCCGGCATTGTCGCCCGCCGGGGCTCAACCTGGACGACCGATGCTCCTTATCGCGAAACCGAGACCGCGATCGCATCTGCGCGGGAACTGGGCGCCCTCGCCGTCGAGATGGAAGCCGCGGCTTTGTACGCGTTTGCCGCTGCAACACACCACCCCGTCGTGTGCTTTGCGCATGTGACGAACGCCATGGCGCAAACCGAGGGAGATTTTGAGAAGGGCGAGGCGAACGGAACAAAAGCGACGCTCACGGTCATCGCCGCAGTTGCACGAGTTTGGCTGTCCTCCATCGAAGCCGAACAGCACGCAGGAGCAAGCGGGGTATAGCGAGCCCAGCGACCACCCTTCTGAGGCGTATATGCCCTGACAAACATCTATCCGCAGGTCCCGGCCGGCATGGTCATACCGTCGGCCGTGCCAAGGCGGCCTCGATCACTCCCTCGTAATCCCTACCGAGGCTTGTCCTGATCAGTGCCGCCAAGAGACGCGGGAAGTCACGCCGATCGACCAGCCCTGCCAGAGCGCGAGCATCGTTTCCCAATCCCAGTTGCACCGCTGCAGCAAGCGCCTTCGTGTCGGCAAAAGGATAAAGCTCGGGCCATGCGACCTGTACCTCGCGGCAGAAGATGTCGGCCCCAACATCGCCGATGCCTTTGAATTCCTTCAGCAGTTGTCGCTCCGTCGCCGGATCGTTTCGCGCTAGCCCGCGCAATGCCCGAAGGTCGCCGCCGTATTTGCTCAGAAGCAGGTGCGCGGTGTCGCCCAGCATCCGCGACGTGCTCTCGTCGTAGCGGGCGTACCCTGCATGGTTCAGCACGCGCGTCCGATCGGCCCAGGTCGCCTCCGCCATTCTGCGCGGGGTGGTCCAGCCCTGATCGGACAGAGCTTTCGCCGCCATGAGTGCAAGGTTCGCGCTGATGCGGGTGCTGAAGAGAATTGATGCGCAGAGCCAGCGGAAGAGCGGTGAAGGCGTGTTTTTCTGGATATCGATTCCCAGTTCCGAGCAGTAGGTGCGGCCCGAGCGGTCGAGCAACGCTGCCACGATCTGCTCTCTTGCCGGTTTTCGCGCCATGTTCGAGGTTCCGCACAGCTCCGCCTGTTCCAGCCGAAACGCCTGCCGCCGCTGGCAGTTCCGAGCTCCCGGCCCGGAACAAGAACCTGCTGCACCCGCCGCACACAAGCCAGCGCGCGAGGTGAAGACCGGAACTTGCGTGGCTGAGAATGCGTTGGACCGGAAAACCAGGAGACAGTGGAGGCTGTCACCATGCGGCTATGGAGCGATGCGTTCGGTGAGAACGAGGCCGTTCCGGTGAAAATTCACCAAGGACGGCTACAACACCTCGCCACCCTTCAGCTGGGGTGGTCTCCCGGACGGTACGCGCGAGCTCGCGCTCCTTTTTGAGGGGGTGACGCCAGCCACGCACGAGCCGTGGGTCCATTGGCTCGTCTATAAGATTCCGGCGGACGCCGAAGATCTGCCCAGCGGTTTCAAGCATGCACGCGAGCCAGAGGAGCCGATGCACGTGCTGCAAGGCAGCAACGGACTGGGCAGTATCGGCTATGACGGGCCATCGGGCACCGTTGGCCGCACCTATCGCTACCGCATTCGGCTTTTCGCGCTTGACCGCGCCATGGATCTGGAGCCTGGACTCGACTGGAAGACGTTCGAGCGCGCGATCAAAGGGCACGTGCTGGACCGGGCGGAGCTCCACGCCCGCTACGAGCGACCGGGATGATGCCCGTGGCGGCGTCAGTTGCCGGCGTCGGGCAAAATTCGTGGCCCATGAACAGTGGCCCCCCGGTGAGACGCTGCATGCGTGTGCGCGACGCTAACCATAGGGCGCCGCTCGAGCCCCTTGATTGGCGGCTGCAGTGACGCCAATGAACTGCTGCCGGCTCTTACTTTCATCCCATTGCTCGTCCGGGTTCACCGAGGTGTGATCCGCTTAGAATATTCCAAGCTCGCGGCGATTTCGATCGTGCCCGGGTGCAACTCGTCCCACTAGCTTGTATAATGAGTATTGACTTATCGGCATGAGCCATAAATGCAGCGCGGAAGACTTGATATGCGTCTGGCCTTTCTGGCCGTCGCACGGGAAG